>CAZXDS010000008.1:17846-35402 GCA_964639525.1 uncultured Melioribacteraceae bacterium
GTTTTAAATTCAAGTTCGTCAAATCCCACAAAGGAGGCTAAGGAAGTAATAGAAATAGCTTTATCCGGTTCGTCTTCCGGATATACCATCCAATCATTGTTTAATGCAATTACTTTTCGTGTTTGGGTAATATCAAAAAGCTCAGGAGCAGTTTCTAACGGAAACAAAATATCCGCTTCTTTAACCTTGATTTGACCAAAAAAAGAAGAAGAAAATAAAACGAAAAATATGAAGAAAAATCCGAAAAAGTTTTTTATCATTGCTTATAAAAATTTTTAATACAAAAGATACAAATATACTAACAAAACGAGGCGAAAGCAACGAAAAAATTCATATTGTATTGAGCTAACTTATTATTATTAAGTGAGTTATGATTATTTTGCGGAATCTCTATTCAAATCAAGAATTGAATAACAATTTCAGAAAAACTTTAAGTCGGTTATTTTTGCAATAGTTTCAAAATCCTTATCAGAATGAAGCAGGTAAAGATTGGTTTCAATTGAAATTCAATTTAATAATCATACAATCGTACTTCTAAAAGAATCTATTTTGTGTAAATGGGTTTTAAAAAAATGTGAGACTTAATTGAGTAGAATAATAACCTCAGCTTTGAAACTGAGGTTATTAATTAAAAATTATACTACGGTATTAATAACAGCAATGAAAGAATCTGCGGTAAGACAGGCACCGCCGATCAATGCTCCGTCAATATTTGGCTGTGTAAGTAATGATTCCGCATTTGAAGGTTTAACGCTTCCGCCGTATTGAATAATAATATTTTCCGCTGTTTCATTGGAATACAAATCCGAAATAAGATTTCTTATAAATAAATGAACTTCTTCGGCTTGTTCAGGAGTTGCAGTTTTACCTGTTCCGATTGCCCAAACCGGTTCGTAAGCTATTATTAAATTTTTAATATCTGATTCCGGAATCCCAGAAAGACCTTTTAATACTTGATTTTTTATAACGGACTGCATAGTGCCTGCTTCTCGCTGTTCTAAAGTTTCCCCAATACAGAAAACGGGTTTTAAGTCTTCCGAAAATGCTTTTTTAAGTTTGATATTTATCAGTTCGTCAGTTTCTCCAAAAATACTTCGTCTTTCCGAATGACCGAGAATAACATATTCGCAGCCGACACTTTTTAGCATCGATGCGGAAATTTCGGCGGTAAAAGCTCCGCTTGATTCCTGATGCATATTTTGAGCACCGAGTTTAATGGAAAAACCTTTAATTAATGCACTTGCTGTTTCAAGTGAAATGTATGGAGGAAAAATTATTACATCTATATTCTCCGGTTTGCTATCAAGATTACCTTTTATTTCCGAAATTAATTTGATGGCTTCAGTTAAATCCTTGTTCATTTTCCAATTACCGGCAATCACAGTTCTACGCATTTATTACTCCAAAGATGATTTATTAAAATTTAGTTTATTGCTTCAACGCGGCGGATGCCGGGAACTTCGCGAATCAATGCACGCTCAACACCTGCACGTAAAGTCATTTGCGACATTGGGCACGAAACACAGGCACCGGTTAACCGTACTTCAACAGTTCCGTCTTCCTTTACATTTACAAGTTCAACATCTCCGCCGTCGGCTTGAAGATAAGGACGAATCGTTTGCAGTGCAGCTAAAATTCTGTCATTCATTGAATCAGACATAAAAACTCCTAACTGTCTTGGTCGAGAACAATTTCAACATCCGACATCATATTTTTTTGATTTGTGATACTTATTTGTGCAGCAAGATTTCTGCTGATAGAAAGTATCTTTTGTGCGTTTTCCGACTCCGGATATTCATTGACTATCGGTTTTCCGAAATCGCCACCTTCACGGATTCGAGAATCAATTGGGATTCCGCCAAGAAATTCCACATTCAATTCTTTCGATAATTTTTCACCGCCGCCGGCTCCAAAAATATCATAACGATTGCCTGTATCCGGAGCAATAAAGTAACTCATATTTTCAATAATACCAAAAACGGGAACGTTTACACGCTCAAACATTTTTAATCCTTTTTTTGCATCAATCAAAGAAACATCTTGAGGCGTTGTAACAATAACCGAACCTGTCAAGGGAATAGTTTGAACCAAAGTAAGCTGAATGTCACCTGTCCCCGGAGGAAGATCAAAAATTAAATAATCCAATTCTCCCCAATCAACATCGGATAAAAACTGCTTTACCGCACCGCTTGCCATTGGTCCTCGCCAAATAACCGGATTGTCTTCGTCAATCAAAAATCCGATTGACATTAATTTTACTCCGTAATTTTCGAGCGGCAGCATTTTGTTAGTACCTGCTTTTTGGTAAATTTTCGGTTTGCCTTTAATTCCCAGCATAAGCGGAATACTTGGTCCGTAAATATCTGCGTCAACTAATCCAACGCGTGCGCCTTCTTTTGCTAACGCAACTGCAAGATTAACAGCTACAGTACTTTTACCAACTCCGCCTTTTCCTGATGCTACCGCAATTGTGTTTCTTACACCGGGGATAATTGTACTTTTTGTAGAATCTTGATGTGCACTAACATTGGAGAGCATATTTATTTTAATTTCGCCCGATTCTGGGATATCATTTTTGATTGCATGAATACAATCCGATTCTATTTTTGCTTTTAGCGGGCACGCGGGAGTAGTTAATTCAACATCTACAGTAATTGCTGTGCCTTCAATTTTTATATTCTTTACCATATTTAACGTAACTAAATCTTTGTGCAAGTCAGGGTCATTAACCCCACGCAATGCGTTCGTTACTTGCTGTACTGTAATTTCCATTAGTCTGACCTTTCTTTTAAAAAATAATAAATGTAAAATTAAATAAAATTAGTCGGATAACCATAAATAAGATTATCAAAAATTATGAGATGTTGAATTTCCGTTTTAGTTTCTACTACCAATTCTTTTATTAAACGCAGTTGTTTTGCTGATTTGCGGATGATTATTTTTTTTACCGCAAAGACGCTAAGCCGCAAAGAGAAAATATTATTTTGAATATCTATTGTTGTTATTCATTTTTTTGATAAGACTGTTAGTAATAATCTTTGTGAGTTTGCATCTCTGCGGTTAAATTTTTTATAGGTATTCAAAAGTTAGAATAATTAATTAAATACAATTAGCTTGATTTAATAATTAAGTATGCTTAACTTTATATTAAAAGATGCTATAATTTATTTATTTTTTCGATGTCAACTATTTCAAAAGAAAATTACTTAAAAACAATTTATTCCGAAAGTTTTAACAGTGAGGATATTGTTAGTGCCACGACTCTATCGGGTGCATTGGGCGTTACAAAATCAGCCGTTAGTGATATGGCAAAAAAACTTTCCGAACAGAATTATGTGAATTATAAACCTTACCGAGGAATATCATTATCAACAAAAGGCAAAAAAATCGCTTTGCAAATTATCAGGCGACACAGATTGTGGGAATTGTTTTTAATTAACGTATTGGATTTGTCATGGTCTGAAGTTCACGAAGAAGCCGAAAATTTGGAGCACTGCACTTCGGATATTCTGGTAAATAAAATTGATGATTTCCTTGATAATCCTAAGTTTGATCCCCACGGTGAACCAATTCCTAATAGAAAAGGTGTCATGCCGTTACTGCCAAAATTAATTAAATTATCACAAGTGAAAATTGGTAATAAATATAACATATCACGAGTAAATGATAAAAATAAAGAATTGATGAATTACCTTACGCAAGTTGGAATAAAATTAAACTCTGAAATTAAAATTGTAAATATATTAGACTATGATAATACAATATTTGTAAAGATTAAAAAAGCAATTATTCCGCTAAGCGAAAAAATTGCTGAAAAAATTGATGTTACATTAATGAAGTAACTCTCTAAGAGGAATAATTTATGATTACAATATTAGGAATACTTTTAATTGTTTTGCTTGCTTTCTTTTATCCGCGAAAAGGTTTGTATTATTTTTTGAAGACATATAAAAAGGAAAAAGAAAGAGTAAAAATTGAAAATGCACTGAAATATATTTATGACCGAGAATACGAGAAAGGTTCATCATGTACAGTAGAAGCCATAGCCGGAAATTTTAATATGTCAGTTGATACGGCAGTAAATGTAGTAAAAGAATTGGAAACTATGAATTTAATTCAAACTTCCGACAGAGGTATTCTATTAGAGCCGGAAGGGAAAAAATATGCCTTAAGAATAATTAGGACACACCGCCTTTGGGAAAAGTATTTGGCTGAGGAAACCAGCGCCAGTGAACTTGAATGGCATGAAAAGGCAGAACACGCTGAACATAAACTTACCGCGGAAGAAGTTGAAAAACTTGCTGCAAGAATTGGAAATCCTCTCGTTGATCCGCACGGAGATCCAATCCCGACAGCGGATGGAGAAATTCGCAAACTCGGCGGAATGCCTTTTTCCAAAATGAAAAACGGTGAGGTAGGTAAAGTAGTTCACGTTGAAGACGAACCAAAGGCTATTTATTCACAACTGGTTGCTTTGGGAATTCATAAGGGAATGCAGATTGAAGTATTGTATGCTTCGAATGAGAAAATACGATTTTTGGCAAATGGAAAAGAAGCTGTTCTTGCACCGAGTTTTGCCAATAATATTACAGTCAAAAAAATTGATAAAGGCAAACAGAAAGAAGATTTTAAATCTCTTGATACACTAAAATTAGGTGAAATTGCAGAGGTAATTGGAGTTTCCGATCAATTAAGAGGGCAGCAGAGAAGGAGACTAATGGATTTTGGAATTTTGCCCGGAACAAGCATGAAAGTAGGAATTATAAGTCCGTTCGGTGACCCTACAGGATATATTGTTAGGGAAACAACAATCGCCTTGAGAAAAGATCAGGCAAATAAAATATTTATTAAAGTAAAAGGAGTAGCTGCTTAATGTCAAGCTTAGATAATTGTGCAAATTGTCCTGTACATAATTTAGGAAATTTGAAAAAACTTGGAATTGATATGGAGCAGTTTGATTTTGTTGCTGCTCTTGCCGGAAATCCGAACACAGGCAAAAGTACGGTATTCAATAGTCTTACCGGTTTAAAACAGCATACCGGAAATTGGCCCGGGAAAACCGTTGCCCGTGCCGAAGGCGGATTTGTTTACAACGATAAAAGATTTAAAATTGTAGATTTACCGGGAACATATTCTCTGCTGTCAACAAGTACGGATGAAGAAGTAGCCAGAGATTTTATACTTTTCGGACAGCCGGATGTTACCATAATTGTAGTTGATGCCACTCGTTTGGAACGCAACCTGAATTTAACTTTGCAGGTTTTGGAAATAACAGACAGAGCGGTTTTATGCCTAAATTTAATTGATGAAGCCGAGCGACACGGAATTGAAATTGATGATAGAGCTTTATCAAGAGAACTTGGAATTCCGGTTATTCCCACTGCGGCAAGGCAAAATGTGGGTGTCGACAAGTTACTACAAGCAGTTTTTGAAGTTGCAACAGGTTCCTACAAATGCAAACCTCGACGAGTAAAAAGTATGTCAAAAGAATATAAAAATGCAATTGATAAAATGATTGATGAGATCGAAAAGATTTATCCGAATTTGCCAAACACAAAATGGGTTGCAATGCGTTTGCTTGAAGGAGATGCCAGCATTGTAAATGCAGTGCGTTCAGGTGAACTGTCGGAATTAATGGCGGCACAATCTGAAATAGTTTAAATTATTAAAATAATATATTAAATATATGAATGTTAAAGAAAAATCAAGAAAAGCCATAATTTCACTTGCCGATAATTATCGTTGGGAGCTTGGAGAAAATTTTCACGATAATATTATGCAGAGCATTTTTGCCGAAAGCCAAAAAATATGTGATATGGTTGTAAAAAAAGATGGTAAACAATCTGCATCTTCATTTGACCAAAAATTAGATAGAATTGTAACAAGCCGGATGCTTGGTTTTCCGATAATGTTTTTTCTGTTAGCCTTGGTTTTTTGGATTACAATTATCGGGGCAAACGTACCTTCGGATATGCTTTTTACGTTACTTGTCGATAAAATTCATCCATTGTTGAAAAGCGGATTTACTGCTGTTGGAATGCCGGCGTGGATTACCGGATTGTTGATTGACGGCGGTTATATGGCTATGGCTTGGGTTATTGCGGTTATGCTTCCGCCTATGGCAATATTTTTCCCGATGTTTACACTGTTAGAAGATTTTGGATATCTTCCGCGTGTTGCTTTTAATATGGACAATTTATTTCGTAAAGTTGGGGCACACGGGAAACAAGCATTAACAATGAGTATGGGGTTCGGTTGCAATGCTGCCGGTGTTGTTGCTTCACGTATTATTGACAGTCCGCGTGAAAGATTGATTGCAATAATCACAAATAATTTTTCATTATGTAATGGAAGATGGCCCACACAAATATTGATTGCCTCCATATTTATAGGAGCACTGGTAAAACCGGCGTTTGCCGGTGTTGTTTCAGCCGGCGCGGTAGTAGGCATTGCAGTACTCGGAATATTTTTTAGTCTGATTGTTTCGTGGGGATTATCGAAATCAGTACTAAAAGGCGAAGCATCAACTTTTAGTTTGGAACTCCCGCCGTATCGTCCGCCGAGAATTTTACAAACGCTTTATACTTCATTAATCGATAGAACTCTTATTGTACTGTGGCGTGCTATTATATTTGCTTTCCCTGCCGGATTAATTATTTGGCTTGTTGCTAATGTTAGTATTGAAGGTGCAAGTCTTGCAACTTATATTATTAATTGGTTAAATCCATTCGGGCTTTTACTTGGAATGAACGGTGTAATTTTGCTTGCATTTATAATTGCAATTCCTGCAAACGAAATTGTTGTGCCTACAATTTTGATGCTTACCGTTTTAAGTGTCGGGTTAAACGGTGTAGGGCAAGGTGCCGGTGTTTTGTTCGATTTAAGTTCAACAATTCAGACTGCCGATGTACTTCACGCAGGCGGCTGGACACTGCTTACGGCTGTTAATATTATGCTGTTTAGTCTTCTGCACAATCCTTGTTCAACAACAATTTACACAATTTACAAAGAAACCGGTTCACTTAAATGGACAGTTTTCTCAACTTTGTTACCCGTGGTAATGGGAATTTTGTTAACTTTTGCAGTAGCACAAATTTGGAGATTTTTTTAGTATTCAATTTAAAAGATAATAATTATGAAATTCAATTATTTAATTATTTTGGTTTTATTCACTCATGCATTATTTGGACAAAACACTATAAATGAAATGGTAACCGACAGACCTGATATTACAGAATCCGCAATAACTGTTCCGCTGCATTATCTTCAAATTGAAACCGGTTATCAATACAATGTAACTGAGTTTGATTATACTTATCACTATGCGTCAACTCTATTACGTTATGGCTTAACAGCAAATATAGAATTAAGATTTGCAGGAGAATATCAATCGTTAAAAAAGAGAATGGGGACTATCGTATTTGGTGTAGAAGATAATTTTAATAATTTTTTTCAAAATGAAATTAAAGGGATTGCGGGAACAATGGCAGGTGCCAAGTTTCAAGTTATTAATGAAAAGGAAAAAGGTTCAAATTTTGCAGTTTTAGCACAACTGTTTTTACCATGGGGGAAAAGCGGTTTAGTTCCTGATAAAATTGAACCTGAAATTATTTTCTCATTCGGTACTAAATTTGCAAAGAGATTGGGAATAGGAATTAATACAGGTTTCCATTGGAACAGCAATTCAGAGAACTTAATAATCTTTTATTCCGTCAGTTCAGGAATTTCCCTTTCCAATGTAGTTAGCATTTTTGCAGAATACTCCGGTGATTACGAAAATAAGACTTCAAAGAATAATTTTATGCACATTATTGATGGGGGCTTTATCGTTTTGGTCAAAAAAAATATTCAAATAGATTTGTATGCCGGAATTAATGTAATTCCGAATGATCTTGATTGGTTTTGGGGAAGCGGAATATCTGTAAGATTTCCAAAGTAACAGTAAAGCGGATTTTTAATCCGCTAAATATTTTTTAACTCAAAAATGCAGCAAGTATTTCTACTAATCTTTCCAAGCTATTTTTAAAGGTGTTTTACTTTTTTACATGGTCGTGTTCAATCTTTTTTGCCGATGAAAAACTTTCCAAATCATAATCGATAAAAGTATCGGGCATTTTCATTCGCTTTATTTTAATATCGGAATCTGCAAAAAACTCATCGGCTTTTGTGTTGCGATAATCCGAGAAGACAACTACTTCCTTTATGCCGGCAGAAATTAGAGCTTTAGTACAATTAGTACAAGGTAAATTTGTAACATAAGCGGTGGCTCCTTGTGTGGTTGTACCGTGAGCTGCACATTGAAGAAGTGCGTTCATTTCCGCATGAATTGTGCGTATGCAGTGATTGTCTTCAATCATACAACCTACTTCGTAGCAGTGCGGCTGACCGGGAAGCGAACCGTTGTAACCGGTAGAAAGAATTTGCTTGTCTTTTACAAGTACGCAGCCTACGTGCATACGCGGGCAAGTAGCTCTTTCGGAAACAAGCATTGCCATTTTTAAAAAGTATTCGTCCCAAGCAGGTCTTTTATTATTTTGTATATCGTTTGCCATTTGCTTTATTCCATTGTTTTTATTTTCTATATTTTAATTTAATAATTTTCAACAAAAAAAATCATTGAATAGACTTTGAGTTTAACCAAATTATATTTTAACGGAAAAATTTATACTGCCGAAAATAATAATTCTTGGGCGGAAGCTGTAATTACAAAAGGCAATAAAATTACTTTTGTCGGTAGTTATTTGGACGCAATTCATTCCCTGAATAAAATTGATAAAATTATTGATTTGCAAGGGAAACTAATGCTGCCCGGTTTTACCGACAGCCACCTGCACTTATTATTGGGTGGATATTCTTTAACGGATATTGATTTAAGCGGAGTAAAATCTAAAAACGAATTCCAAAATAAAATTAAAGATTATATCAAATTAAACGATAATCTCTTTTATAAAGGCGGAGGTTGGGATCATTCTTTATTTGAACATAAATCATTGCCGAGTAAGGAATGGATTGATGAAATTATTTTTGATAAACCGGTGTTTTTAACTCGAATGGATTATCATCTTGGAGTGGCAAATTCAAAAGCGTTGGAGATAGCCGGAATTAGTGAAAACTCAAAAAATCCGAATGGTGGAATTATTGATAAAGATTCGTCAACGAATGAACCGACCGGTATTTTACGGGATAGTGCAATGCAGTTGGTTTTAGGTTTGTTGCCCGAACGTTTAGAAAGTGAAAAAGTAAAAGCATTACAAGCAGCACTTGAAATTTTGAAAAAAAACGGAATAACTTCTGTCCATGATGTTTCAATGGAGGGTGATTTTGAAATCTTTGAGAATGCTTTTGAACAAGGTGAATTAACGTGCAGAATAAATTCAATTGGTCTTATTGAGGACGTAAATGATTTTTCAAAAGTTAAAAATGAAAGAGTAAAATCAAAAGACTATTTACGAAAAAATTGTGTTAAAGCTTTTGCCGACGGTTCACTTGGAGCCGCAACTGCCTTATTTAGGGAACCGTATTTTGATGATAAAAATAATTACGGTGTGGAAACAAAAGTATTTTCGTCCGGAAGAATTAATGCACTTGCATTGAGTGCGGATAAACAAAATGTTCAGCTCGCTATTCATGCAATTGGTGATAAGGCGGTTACACATGTTTTAGATTTGTATAAAAATGTAAATGAACTAAACGGTGATAAAGATAGGCGTGTTAGGATAGAACATGTACAACATATTAAAAAAGTTGATTTGAAAAAATTTAAACAATATAATGTTATTGCTTCAATGCAACCGATTCATCTTTATTATGATGGAAGTACTATAAAAAATAAAATTGGAGAGAAAAGATATTCCGGTGCATTTGCAATGAATTCTTTTTTACAAAACGGAGTAAAAGTAATTTTCGGCAGCGATTGGCCAGTTGCAGAGACTAATGTTATGCACGGAATTGCTGCTGCCGTAAATAGAAAAGTTCGTGGTAGTAATTTCCCTGATGGATTTTTTACAAGGGAAGGTATTTCCGTTAAAGAAGCTGTTAAAGCTTATACTATAACTCCAGCATATGCTTCTTTCGAGGAAAACACTAAAGGCTCAATTGAAGTCGGGAAACTTGCCGATTTTGTTATTCTCAATGAGAATATATTTGAAATTGATAAAAATCAAATTAAAAATGTTAAAGTTGAAAAAACAATTTTTGACGGTAAAATTATTTACGATAAAGATAAAGGGCAGGCAAATTGATTTTTAGTAAATTTAAGATAACCGGATTTTTTTTAATTGTACTTTACTCAATTGTTTTCCCGCAAAGTGATTTTATTGACCGATTTTATGGGAGAGTTCCGACTAACAAGTTTTTAATAAACCAATGGAATTCAGATAACGGGTTACCTCAGAACTCAGTAATTGACATTGCTCAAACAAAGGACGGGTATTTGTGGCTTGCAACTTTTGATGGTCTGGTGCGTTTTGATGGGTCTGAGTTTGTTGTTTATAACCAGTCTAATACTGACAAATTTTTATCGAATAGAATTACAGCTTTATCAGCCGATTTGGATGGCGGATTATGGGTTGGTGCTGAGAACGGTCAAATATTAAGATTTAAAAATTATAAATTTACAGATTTTACAAATAAACTAAATAATAAGAATTATCCAATTTTCTATATCTCGGTAATTGACAGTCAAGATGTTTGTATTACCACAGGAAAAGATTTTATTGTATATAAAAACAGTGAAACTAAACACTTTATCCATTCAGCTCTATATACAGGAAATCATGTGTTTAACATTATAAGAAACGATGCCGGACAAATAAATATTTTATCCAATCTTGGATTGGATATTATTAATAACGGAATATTGAAAACATTTAACAGCATTAAACTTAGTAACTTGAGTTTGGTAAAAGGATATAAGACATTTAAAAACAATTGGTTTGATTCTAAATTTTTACTTACATACTTGAATAAAGTTGTAACAATTCGCAGAAAAAGTTTACTCGCAAATAATTACAGTATAAATTATATTTTTATTGATTCAAAGAAGGGAATTTGGCTTGCTACAAAGTCCGGACTTTTCCTTGAAACACGACAGGGGGAATATAAATTCAGCAACCAAACTCTTCAAGATGAGATTTATAAAATATTTGAAGATTCAGAAGGAAATATTTGGGTTGGTACGGCAACAAAAGGAGTAATTAAATTATCCAAACGTAGAATATATAATATTAAATTAAAAAATGGTGTTTTTAATGATGTAATTTACCCGATTTATCAAAGAGAAAATAAAGAAATTTGGGTAGGTTCAAATGGCAGTGGTTTGGTAAGGATTAAGGGAAAATCAATAGACTATTTCTCAGAGAAAGATGGTTTGGTTAATATGTCAATTTGGTCGTTTTTTGAAGATAGCAATAAAAAATTATGGGTCGGCAGCTATGGCGGAGGGTTGCTTTACTGGACTGGAAATAGGTTTGTAAAATTCAGCTTGTGGGATAGTTTAATCAGTAAATCCATTTTTGCTATTTATGAAGATAAAAAAGGTGGGTTGTGGATTGGCTCGGATTTGGGAGTACAATATTTTTATAAAAATAAATTGTTGTATTATTCATTTTATAATATTTCAAATAGTAATGTAGTTCGAGCAATAATTGAAGAAAAAGATGGAACACTTTGGTTTGCTACTGACAATGGGCTAATCTATTTCAAAAATAAGGAATTCCATAAATTAAAAATACCGGGAAATTATAAGGTTTATAATTTCCGATCCCTTTACATTGATAAATCCGGCAGATTATGGGCAGGTACTTATGGGCAAGGCTTGTACAGTTGCTACAAGGGGAAAGTGAGTTTCGTTAGAAAAGAGGACGGGCTTTTTGATAATGTGGTTTCTACAATACTTGAAGATGATTACGGTAATTTTTGGATGACAAGTAATCATGGGCTTTATCGTGTAGCACGAAAAAATTTACTCGGATTTATTAACGGAAAAATTGATGAAATATTTTCAACAGTTTATCAGAAAAATGATGGATTTTTATCCAATGAATTCAATGGCGGGCAAATGCCGTCTTCATGTGTATTAAAAGACGGGACTAAGCTATTCCCTTCTTTTGGTGGGCTTGTTGCCATTGGAGCTGAGTTGGGTAAAAATAAATCAAAGTATCATAAAATTTATATTGACAAAGTTACTGTAAATGACAAAATATATAGCGGAGCAGATAAAATTATTATTCCTTCGAGTAATAATAATGTAACATTTCATTTATCTGTAATAGAGTTTAATAAGCCGAAACAAATTTGGCTGAGATACCAAATTGGAAACTTAAATAATAATTGGACTAGTATTAATAGCATTCATAAAATCAATTTTGCAAATATTCCGGATGGTAATTATGTGCTCAAAATTCAAGAAAAGAGTGGCAATGGAGCTTGGAAGTTGATACAAGGTAGATTGGAATTTACAGTGCTTGCAACTTTTTATCAAACTTTTTGGTTCTATATATTAACTTTTGCGTTCTTTATTGTAGCTATTTTTGTCATATATCGGGTAAGAGTCGGTAGTCTGAAAAGGCGAAATGATACACTGGAACTTTTAGTAAAGGAGAGGACAAGCAGTATTGAAACAGAAAAGGAAAACACTTTAAATGCCTTAAAAGAAGTAAGAAAAGAGAAAGAAAAAGTTGACAAAGCTAACATAGAAAAAACTGATTTTATGAGAATGGTAGTTCATGATTTGAAAAATCCGATTAGTGCTGTTATGGGTTCTGTTGATATGATAATTAATGATGATATAGATATGAAAACAACTAAAGAATTAGCAAAAATTATTAAAGATGCTTCTAATGATTCTTTAGGAATGATAACACAGTTTTTAAATCAAAGTGAAGTGGATGACCCGAGATACAAATTAGAAATACAAAGTACAAATATTGTTGCCTTATTAAAAAATGTTATTTCTGAGAATAAAATTATCGCCGAGAGTAAAGGGCAAAATTTATTATTTGATTTTAATGACGAAGTAGAAATATTTGCTGAGATTGATGAAAACAAAATAAAATCCGTATTAACTAATCTTATAAGTAATGCAATAAAATATTCTCCAATAAATAAAGATATTAAAATCACATTTGAAGATTTAAATACAAAAATAAAAATCTGTATTATTGATGAAGGCCCGGGGCTAACAGAAAATGACCATAAAAATTTGTTCAATAAATTTGCAAAACTTTCTGCTCGTCCAACCGGAAATGAGACTTCTACAGGTTTAGGACTTTCTATAGTTAAGAAAATTATTAAGCTTCATAATGGTGAAGTTGGGGTAACAAGCAAATTTGGTGGGGGGAGTAACTTTTTTATTGTGTTGCCCAAACAGCAGAAATAACAAAAGTTTTGAGTTGATACATAGCGCACTAAAGCGCAACTTAGAACTTAGAATTTAGAAGGTAGAATATTATTACATCTATTCTGTTTTGCTAATTTCTAATCCGGCAACTGCCGGATAGTTGTCAATACTATACGAACAGTTAATTTATTAGTAAAATTGTATCAACTTTACATTTAATTCTTTCAAGTTATTTCCGCACTCACCCGCGGCAAATTAAGCGGAAACCTGTCCATAATGGATTCCCGATATTCACAGAATGCTGCGCAAAAGAATTCGGGAATGACAATTTGCTTTGTGTATAATAATGTATGAGGCTATTCTAAAAAGTAATATTTTTACTAACCCACGACTTCAGTCGTGGGGAAACAGACTAAAAACGAACTTCCCCAAACGGACTTTAGTCCGTTTGGGGCTTTTTAGAGTGGACTCATGTATGAAACTCAAAAATAAATATTTAAAAGAGGAAAGCCGTTACAGGAGAGGGCGCTTCTGCAACGGCTGATGTGTTTATTAAAGGAGGATCATTACTGATCTAGTTATTTCCGTTATAATCAATACAATTTACGTGCCAAAAAATTGTTGAATTTAGTATTTATAAGAGCTGTCTTTTTTTTGCATTCCCCAATTTTGAGAATGAAGTATTTGCATTTCTTAGATAAAGGAAATTATGTTTTTACTCTCGTTGTAAATAACAGATTGATTTCTGCAGTAGAGTTTCTGCAAAATAAATTGAAAAGTATTAGTTGAGAATAATTAAAACGAAAGTATTTTTTTCTCCACAGATGTCATTTCCTTACGCTTAAATCGGAAATCCATTGTTTGCGTTGTCTAAGTTCCCAATCAAGTAAGGAATGATAGAAACATCGTATTTTTCAGAAAGTTTAGTAGTCCATCAATTTTATGAGTTTTCACCGGCACTGTTAAGTGAAATTCGAAAAGTGGTTCCTACTCCCATTTCGGAACGCAGAACAGATATTTTACCATTGTGGTAATTCTCAACAATTCGTTTTGCAAGACTCAGTCCCAAACCCCATCCTCTCAGTTTAGTGCTGTAACCGGGACGAAATATGTCTTTACGCTGCTTTATATCAATTCCTTTACCGTTATCTGATATGTCAATATTAACAAATTCGTCTGCTTTAGAAATATTAATATCAATAATTCCTGATTTTCCCTTTTCAATGGCATCAAGAGCATTTTTTATTAAATTTTCCAACACCCACTCAAAAAGTTCCGCATTCAGCATTGAAAAAACCAAGTTATCGCCTGATATTTTTAATGATATTTTTTTGCCTGTTTGGGGTAAACGCCTTTGAAAATAATTACTGACATTATTTACCACATTATAAATATTCATTTTTTTGAGTTCCGATTTGGACCCAATTTTAGAAAATCTTTGCGCAACTTTATTTAAACGAACCAAATCACTGTTCATTTCGTCGGCAACATCAATTACTTTGTCGGGATTATCAGGATGCATTTTTAATATTTCAGTCCAACCCAATAAACTTGAAATTGGTGTCCCAAGTTGATGTGCGGTTTCCTTTGCCATACCTACCCAAATATTACTCTGCTCAGTTTTTTTAACATAGCTGAAGCTTATGTATGCAATCAAAATAAAAAGGATAGCCGAAGTAATTTGGAAATAGGGATAAAATTTTAATTTTTTAATTAAAGAAGATTCACCGTAAAATATTTTTTGAATTACTGTGGAATCAGGAAGCGTTACTACAATTGGTGCATTAATACCTCTTAACTCTTTAATCTTATCCAATAAGAAAACATTAAGTTGATTATTTGTTAGCGTTGTATCAATATCAATATTTCTAACACCGCTGCCCAAACCGCTTAAGTTGGCTTTTTCATTAGCATCGGTTAATACGAGAGGGAAATCGATTTTGCGAATAATATCAAAAATAAATGTATAATCCTGAACACCGCCACCGGACGAGGCAATATATTTTAAACTGTTTGCATAAAGTTCAACTATATTTTTTTCTCGTTCCTGAAGCTTAGAGACCAAATTTTGAGTGTAGAATAATGTTCCTCCTGCAAGAACAAATGCTATAATCAATAAGATTAGTTTAATGTTTACAGAAGTGGGTCCGCCTTTCATTTTCATAATACTTGAAATCCCGAATTATTAAAATTTTTTTGTGTAAAAACAATCTCTTAAAAAAGAAATTTACAAATAATTAATATAACAGAGTATTTAAAAATAATTGACCGAAAAAGATTAAAAAGAATCGGACAAAATCCCGTTTAAAGTTCAATAGTTTGAATCCTTTTGGGACCGACAGAAATAATACTAATTTCAAACCCGCATTGTTCCGAAATAAAATCGAGATAGTTTTTTGCCTCAGGTGGTAAATCGTCATAACTTCGTGTATCGGAAATATCGGTATTCCATCCGGGTAATATTTCGTAAACCGGTTTTACATTTACCATTCTAACAATGTCAGTAGGAAAGGACTTGAGTTTTTTCCCATTCAGCTCGTATCCTACGCAAACTTTAATTTTTTCGAATGAACCGAGTACATCTAATTTGGTAATTGCGGCTCGTTCAATCCCATTTATCATTCGTGAATATTTTAAAAGCTCTGCATCAAACCAGCCGCAGCGTCTTGGGCGTCCGGTAGTTGCACCAAATTCAGCACCGACTTTTCGCAGTTTTTCACCATCTTCATCAAACAGTTCGGTTGGGAAAGGTCCGTTGCCGACACGAGTAGTATATGCTTTAACAATTCCAAAAACAGAAGTTATTTTAGTCGGAGGAATTCCGGTTCCGGTTGAGGCTCCGCCTGAAGTTGGATTGGATGAAGTAACATAAGGGTAAGTGCCGAAATCAACATCCAATAATGCACCTTGTGCTCCTTCCATTAAAATATTTTTACCGGCAAGTATTTGAGTATTTAAATATGTTGAAACGTCTGCAATATACGGATCAATTGCTTCATCAAAAGCAAGATACTCTTTAACAATGGAATCTACATCAAGCTCTTCGTGATTGTAAACTTTTCTTAAAAGATTATTTTTTTCTTCAAGGTTTCGTCTAATTTTATTTTCTAAATCTTCTTTGTTCAAGAGGTCAACGATGCGAATTCCTTTACGTGCATATTTATCAATATAACAAGGACCAATTCCTCGACCTGTTGTTCCGATTTTATCAGTCCCTTCCTTAATAGAATCCAATAATTTGTGGTAAGGCATTATCAAATGTGCATTTGGACTTATAAATAATCTTCCTTTGATATTGATGTTCTGACTTTCAAGAAATTTGATTTCATCCAGTAGAGCAATGGGGTCAATTACAACACCGTTGCCTATAGCGCAGGTTACGTTTTGTCGTAAAATACCGGAAGGAATTAAATGCAGAATGTATTGTTTATCTTTAATAACAATTGTATGTCCGGCGTTAGCACCACCTTGGTAACGGGCAACAATATCGAATTTGTTGCTGAGGATATCAACAATTTTCCCCTTTCCTTCATCTCCCCATTGACTTCCAACAAGAATAGTTACATTCACGTACTGCTCCCAAATAATTTATGTAAAATTGGTAAGAATTTTTACTAAATCAATTAATAATTAAAAGAGTAATAGAAAAAAAACAGATTTTATTTGAAACTCTCTAATGCTTCATCAACTGAATCGTAATGATCGAATACTGTTATCAGTTTTGTGATAACAAGCAGACTATTTATTTTATCGGTAGCATTTGCAATCTTAAAAACGCCGCCGCCATTTTTAACTGTTGTAAAAGAACTAATGAGCATACCCAAACCCGAGCTGTTCATAAATTTTACTTTTGATAGGTTTATAACAATATTTTTTTTGCCTTGAGCAAGCATTTCGTGAAGATAATCACCAAATTCCTGAGCCTCAGGACCACCCATAATATTGCCTTTAAATTCAATGATTAAGGCATTGTATTTTTCTTTTGTAGTATATTTCATATTTATCTTCCTTTATTTTTGATGAATATACAAATTAACATTTCATTTTTTCTTAATCAAGAAAATTATTCTATCCAAGTTATTTTCTTAATATTTTCTATTTTTCAAAATAATATTTTACGTAGGATATTTTCATAAATTAAAACAAAATTGGTACTACCACTAATTTAATGGGGAATAGAAAAGAGCTAAATAATATTTTGATGTGCTTGGAATAAA
>CAZXDS010000009.1:0-35251 GCA_964639525.1 uncultured Melioribacteraceae bacterium
TAATAAAATGTAGCGGCAACTTTACCGTAAAACATTTTTTCAATCATTCCTTTACCGAAAGTTGCACCGGTTGCGGACATAATTCCGTCCTGCATACATCCTTGCGGATGACCGATTCCCATTTCGGAAAATACATGCATTTCGTGGTTGGGAGATTTACCTACTCCCAATTTTTCCATTGCAACTGTTCCCATTCTATAACCAATTGGCATAAAGGGGCACTTATGACCGTGAAACTCATAAGTCCATTCAGGTACTTTAAACATAATAACCTCCATAATACGTTATTTTGGTTCATTAATTAATATCAATTCGTTCTCTTTGATCAGCGAACGGATTTTTTCTGTATAATTTTTTTTACTTATTTATTCTTCCCAGAAATACATTTGTGCTTCGAGACTAGTGGAATATTTCAACTGAATCCCTTTCATCACACCCATAAATGTTTTTTTATCTTTTGTTTTAATGTATTCGGCTATTCCTTTTTGAGCCAATAATTTTGGAAGAAGAGAATTTCCTTTAAATTGCTCAATATCTTTGCTCATCACTTCTATGGCATCTGCATATTTGCCTTTAGGAATTTGAGTTTCGGCAAAACCGAGCCGGAGAATAATTCTAAACTCATCAGCCGGCAAATAACCGTTGAAATTAAAATTGGACTTTCCGTTATAGTCTAAAAAGTAAAACGAAGGTGTCCAGTAACCCGATAATTCTCTTCTAATACCTCTATCTTTAATCAAATCGAGTCTTAAAAGAACAAACCAATCACTCATTTCCGCTTGAACATTCTCATCGGAATAAGTTTTTTCATACAATTTTTTACATCCGCCACAGCCGTCCATTTCAAATTGAAGCAATATAGGTTTGCGTAGTTTTAACGATTCTTCTTTTGCCTCTTCTAAGTTTGTTAACCAATTCATAATCATACCGCAACTAATATTATTTTTGGAAATATTTCTTCTTGAATTTCAGTGCCACGTCAACAAGTAGAATCATCACCGGCACTTCAACAAGCGGACCAATTACGGCAGCAAATGCTTCGCCCGAATTTATTCCGAACACTGCAACTGCAACGGCAATTGCCAGTTCAAAGTTATTGCTTGCCGCAGTAAAAGATAATGTTGTCGTTTTACTGTAATCAGCGCCAAATTTTTTACTCATATAAAAAGAAACAAAGAACATTATTACAAAGTAGAGTATCAGCGGAATTGCAATTAAAACTACATCGTAAGGTATTGAAACAATCAATTTACCTTTAAGTGAAAACATAACCACAATTGTAAAGAGCAAAGCATAGAGAGTAAGCGGACTTAATTTCGGCATAAACTTCTGCTCATACCATTCTCTTCCTTTTTGTTTTACAAGAAACAATCTTGTTAAAAATCCTGCAGCAAACGGAATTCCGAGATAGATGGCCACGCTTTCTGCAATTTGTCCGATTGTAATATTCACCGCAAATGACTGCATTCCCAGCCAACCGGGAATAACGGTAAGGAATACATAAGCAAATAAAGAATAAAACAAGACCTGAAAAATTGAGTTAAACGCAACCAACCCGGCTGCGTATTCCCTATCTCCGTTTGCGAGATCATTCCATACAATTACCATAGCAATACATCTAGCAAGTCCAATCATAATCAAGCCCGCCATATACTCGGGATAATCGTGAAGGAAAATTACCGCAAGTGCAAACATTAAAACAGGTCCGATAATCCAATTCTGAACAAGCGATAATGTTAAAATTTTTGTATTCTTAAAAACATCGCCGAGTTCTTCGTAACGCACTTTTGCAAGCGGCGGATACATCATTAAAATCAAACCGATTGCTATAGGAATATTTGTTGTACCGACTTGGAAAAAATTCCAGAATGCCGCTATTCCCGGATAGATAAAACCGGAAAATACTCCGATAAACATTGCAAGAAAAATCCAGAGTGTTAAAAATCTGTCAAGAAACTTTAATTTTTTTCTAATAGCCATTCTTTTGCCTCAATATTACTTTGCGAACTCTGCGCCTGCTCCGCGCCCTTTGCGGTTAACAAAGCGTCCTTTCTGTGCCACGCAAATAAGCATACTTTTCTTAACCGCAAAGGGCGCCAAGTTTTCGCAAAGGTCGCGGAGTTTATAAATTATTTACTACTCGCCTAATTCCATTCTTAAGTAATGAAACATTAAAATTTAAAAGCAATCCGAGTTTGCAGCCGGATAATTTTAAATATGTTAATATTTGTGCCAAATGCACATCATTCAATGCTTCCACTGATTTAAGTTCAATTACTACTAATTTTTCTACTAATAAATCAATTCGATATCCAATATCCAATTTAACTTCATCATAGATTAATGGCATTGGTTTTTGTTTTTCAACAAATAGATTCATCTTTTTTAATTCATAGAATAAGCATTCTTCATAAGCGGATTCCAACAAGCCGGGTCCCAATGTTTTATGTACTTTTATTGCTGCACCAATTATTCGTTCCGATAATTCATTTTCTGTCATAATTACCTCAATTAATTATTTTCTCAGCGGACTTTGCGACTGCTCTGCGAACTTTGCGGTTTCGCTTTTAACCGCAGAGTCCGCTAAGCTTACGCAAAGTTCGGTGAGTTTAGTTAAATTTTTCCAACCAATTTTTTAATGTGGATTTTACAGGAATTTTACCCTGGCTTAGAACTTTTCCGTTAACCACTAAACCCGGTGTTATCATAATTCCAAGTTCTCCGAATTCATTTACTTCGGTTACTTTTTCAATATTTGCCGGAATATTATTTTCCGTAACAACTTCATTACAAATTTTTTCCAACTTTAGGCAATTCGGACAGCCTGTACCAACTACCTTGATATTAAGCATATTACTTCTCCATAATATTATTTTTATAAAACTCCCAAAACTTTTCTTTAATTTCGTCTCTTATTTTTCTAAATTCCGTTATAATTTCTTCATCCGAGCCAACGGACTCAGCAGGATCTTCAAAACCAATATGTAAACGATTCTTAACTTTCCCTAAAAATACCGGACAAGTTTCCTTAGCATTGTCGCAAACGGTTATTACATAATCAAAAGATTCATTAATAAAACCGGAAACATTAGTCGGCCGGTTGTTACCAATATCAATTCCAACTTCATTCATAACTTGAATTGCTTTCGGATGAACTTGAACGGACGGATTTGTTCCGGCAGAATAAACTTCCAATTCTTTATCAAAAGATTTCATAAAACCTTCAGCCATCTGACTTCGGCAACTATTACCTGTACAAAGTATTAATATTTTCTTTTTCATTTATGCTCCCAATCAATTTTTCATTAAGTTAAAATATTTAAGCATACATGGCGCCGTAAATCATTCCGCTTATCGTTGCCATTACAACAACAAGCAAAACATAAACCACAGTTTTCTGAGTTCCGATAACTTTTCTAATTACAAGCATATTCGGCAATGAAAGCGCCGGACCGGCAAGCAGTAATGCAAGTGCGGGGCCTTGTCCCATTCCATTGTGAAGCAGTCCTTGTAAAATCGGAACTTCCGTTAAAGTGGCAAAATACATAAATGCCGCAACGATTGAAGCGAAGAAATTTGAGAAAAGAGAATTTCCGCCAACCAAAGCGCTTATCCATTCATTTGGAACAATTCCACTTCCTCCGCCGGGACGACCAAGTAGAAATCCTGCAAACAAAACTCCTGCTGCAAGTAATGGTAAAATTAGTTTTGCCAAATCCCAACTTTCACCAAGCCACTGATTCGGCTCTTCTTTTGCGAAAGATAAAATTAATGTTAAAATTACAATCGCTGCAACATAAGACACCATAGGATTATCGTCGAACACAAAACTTAGAACAGCCACTACAATAGTTCCGAGCACCACCCAAACTTTATTTAATTTCAATATAAAAATTAATGAACCGGACAACGCCAAACCGAACAATCCCGTGAGTAGCCATTTGTGTGCTGCAACAAATGCAAAAAATCCACTGTCCGTATCAGGTTTTCCCCAAGTTGCAAATATTAGAATTGCTACAAGAATAAAAAAGTGCGAGGCAGTTTGCCAAAATGGACGGTTTTCCGGAACTTCCGGCATTGCCAATTGTGCTTTTGCTTTTTCGGCTTCTTCTTTTCTGTAAATGAACGCCATTATCAGTCCAATTATAATACTGAACGAAACAGCACCGATTATTCGTGCTACTCCCAATTCCATTCCGAGAATACGCGCTGTTAAAATAATTGCAAGTATGTTTATTGCCGGACCCGAATAAAGGAAAGCAATCGCCGGTCCCAAACCCGCTCCCCTTTTGTGAATACTCGTGAACAAAGGTAAAACCGTGCATGAACAAACGGCAAGAATGGAACCGGAAACGGAAGCTACAAGATAAGCCTTCCATCTTTTTGCTTTTGCTCCAAAATATTTTACAACAGAAGCTTGACTGATAAACACAGCAATTGTGCCGGCGATAAAAAATGCAGGGACCAAACAAAGCAGCACATGCTCATGTGCATACCATTTTGCAAGTTCCAATGCATCAAAAATTGCAGCGTCAAAATTCGCCTTGCCAAGCGGCATAAAATACGCGAATATGAAAAATCCGCTTATCCACAAAAATGATTTGTATTGTTCTTTCCAATTCATATAATTACCTAATAATTGTATTTCGTTAAATAACGAAATGATTGTTTAAAAAATTTTAATTCCGGCATACCAACTGTCTATCTACATTTTTTATCTTTATTAAATCTTTTTTAATAACTTCAATATCGGAGACCCAAAAACTTAAATCGCTTAAAATTGCTTTTACTCTTTTATCGCTTGGTTTAAGATTCAGCAAATAGTTTACCCATTTGCCGTCTTTCTCTTCAATTATAAAACCGGCGTCTTTCAGAATACTTAAATGCTTTGATACCGTTGATGTGGCGAGCTGTAGAATGTCTGTAATTTCACAAACACACAGAGATTTAACATCAAGCATCTTTAATATCCTAAGCCTGCTCGGTTCGGATAGAGCTTTAAATAATTTTGTTTTTTCTTTTAATATCATTTTATTATTTTTTTTAATTCTTAGCAGCAACTACAGTGATACTAAAAACACCGTACAAATTATTTTTATAATCTTCCATACCTTGTTCTGATAACTCAAGTGTTAAAATCGAATCCGGTATTTCTATTTTTTTGCTCTTTTTAATTTCAACATTTTTGAAACCTGTTTGCTCAATTAATTTTATGTATTCTTTTTCATCTACAGCACCGGAAACACAACCGGCATACAATTCAGCCGATTCTCTTAATTCTTCACTTAATTTGCCTTTCACAACAACATCAGATACACAAAAGTGTGCGCCCGGTTTTAGAGTTCTGTAAATTTCTGCAAATGCCTTTTCCTTATCAGGGACAAGATTCAAGACACAATTACTGATTATTACATCAATTGAATTATCATCAATAGGCATTTTTTCAATATCTCCAAATTTGAACTCGATATTTTCATAACAGAGCTTTTCGTTATTTTTTCTTGCTTTGGTTATCATTTCATTAGTAAAATCCAATCCGATTACATTTCCTTCCTCGCCCACTAATTGCCGAGCGACAAAAACATCATTGCCCGCACCGCAGCCGAGATCAAGCACAACATCGCCTTTAGTAATATTTGCAAATTCTGTAGGAATTCCGCATCCGAGGCTCAAATCAGCGTCTGCGACATAACCGCTTAACTTTGTGTAGTCATCATTAAATACAGAATAATCTGTCATCTCCGAAGTTCCGCAGCACGAAGTTGGACCGCAGCAGTTTTCATCTCCCTTAACAGCTATTTTTCCGTATTTATCTTTTACTATATTTTTAAGTTCATTATCAGTATTCATTTTATTAATCCTTTTTTAACATTCGCATACTTGATTAAATAATTTATCTAATTCGTTTTTCGCTTTTTGAAGGCTTTTGTTATTGATGCAGTAACAAACTTTGGGACCTTCAAACTCACCTTTAATTAATCCTACTCTTTTTAATTCCTTTAAATGTTGTGAAACAGTTGATTGTGACAAAGGAAGGATTTCCACTATATCGCCACACATACATACATTCATCTTTGTTAATATTTTAAGTATTTGAATACGTGCAGGATGCGACAATGCTTTGGCTACATCAGCCAGCCAAATATCATTTTTATTAAATTCTTCTTTTTTTGAAAATGCCATTTCTCAATTCTCCTTATCGTTAATCGCAAATATACGATATGTAAAAACATAAGTCAAATATAATTTTATAATAACGGTTTACCACGAGATTAATGGAAGACATAAATAAATATGACAAGATATTTGCTGTTTCTTTACAAGAAAATTTACTTTAACTATTTAATGAACTTCACAATATTATTGTTTATTTGTTTCACATTTGGAGAACATTGAACTACTACGTAGTTTTTTTTATATCTTTTATTTATTCTACAAACATTGAACCGCTATAGCGGTTCTTTTTACGAAAACAGTTCTTAAAGCAATTGAAAACCATGCATAAATGATTAGAGTTTCTGCAAAATAACTTGAATAGTATTAGCTGAAAAATAATTAAAACGACAGTATTTTTCTCCCACAGATGTCATTTCCGAATGTTTAAATCGGAAATCCATATTTATGTTGCCCGGGTTCCCAGTCAAGTTGGGAATGATAGAAGCATCTTATTTCCAGTAGATTGATTATATGTTTGACTCTAATATTTTGTACAATTTGTTAGAAATTTACTGCCTTTGATTGATAAACATTATTCTTCATTTTTTTATTTTTCTTATAGGAAATAAATTCATCGAATGTCATTCGCTTATCAATAATCTCGGCTGATGTAATTTCTACAATTCTATTCGCTATGGTTTGAATAAACTGATGATCGTGCGAGCTAAAGAGAACAGTCCCGTTAAACTCGATTAATCCTTTATTTAGTGCTGAAATAGATTCCATATCGAGATGATTTGTTGGACCGTCGAGTATAAGAACATTTGCGCCGCTTAACATAATTTTTGCCAGCAAACAACGTACACGTTCACCTCCCGAAAGTACATTTACTTTTTTTAGGGATTCTTCACCGCTAAAAAGCATTCGCCCAAGAAAACCTCTAATATACGATTCATCCTTATTTTTTGAATATTGACGCAGCCAATCAATAAGGTTGATATTTTCATTAAAATACGCTGAATTGTCTTTGGGAAAATAGGCTACTTTAGTAGTTTCACCCCAAATAAAACTTCCGCTATTCTGCTTTTCTTCTCGGGCAAGGATAGTAAATAATGCTGTTTTAACAACATCATTTTGACCAACAAAAGCAATTTTATCGCCTGTTTCTACTCGAATGTTCAAATCATTTAATTTCATTTCATCATCGAACTTCGCACTTAAATTATTTGTCTCCAACATATTATTGCCGGCTTCTCTTTCTGACTTGAAAGCAATATAAGGCATTTTTCTTGATGACGGTTTAATATCAGCAAGGGTTAGGTTTTCAAGTTGTTTCTTTCGAGAAGTAGCTTGTTTTGATTTAGAAGCATTTGCACTGAAACGGGCAATAAACTCCTGTAATTCCGCCCTTTTAGCTTCAATCTTTTTGTTAGAATCCTTTGCTTGCCTCGCCGCAAGTTGGCTACTTTCCAACCAAAAATCATAATTGCCCGTAAACATCTGAATTTGCCCGAAATCAATATCCCCAATGTGAGTACACACTTGATTAAGGAAATGTCTATCGTGAGAAATAACAATAACAGTATTTTTAAATTTTTGTATATAATCTTCTAACCAACCAATGGCAATAATATCAAGATGGTTAGTAGGTTCATCTAAAAGCAGAATATCCGGATTTCCAAATAATGCTTGAGCTAAAAGAACTTTTACCTTTTCATTACCGGATAAATCTTTCATTAATTTTGCATGATTCTCATCGCTAATTCCTAATCCACTCAATAACTCTGCAGCTTCTGCTTCTGCTTCCCAACCACCAAGTTCGGCAAATTTACCTTCAAGTTCAGCCGCTTCAATGCCGTCCTCATCTGTAAAATCGTTTTTGGCATAAATTGCATCCCTTTTTTCCATAATCGAAAAAAGCAATTGGTGTCCCATCATTACTGTTTTTATTACTTCAAATTCGTCATACTCAAATTGATTTTGCTTTAAAGTCGCAAGTCTGTCTGTTGGAGTAACAATTACATTTCCTGATGTAGGTTCAATTTCACCGGAAAGTATTTTAATAAAAGTTGATTTACCGGATCCATTAGCACCAATAATTCCATAACAATTGCCCGGGTTAAATTTTAAGTTTACTTCTTCAAACAAAGTTCTTTTGCCAAATCTTAAAGAGATGTTACTTGTACTAATCATTTATTCTATCACAATTTCTAATTGAAAATTATTTTACGTTTTGATTTTATTAAAATTTATTGACCTTGGTACTTCTTACTAAAATTTCTTGCAAAGAGAATTTAGATGGGTAAACAGAGGCTTATCGTTTAATACGTATCTATTCAAAAATCAACTGCAAAAGTACTGATTTATTTAATTTATAACAATTCTCAAAACTTAACTGATATTTGCGACATAAGTTTTCGATATTTTTTCAACTGACTGGAATTTATTGAGATACTATTCACCAAGTGGTTTTTCACAGAATCTGAGATCGGATTTTGATTTATATAAAAACTCGCTTTAATCTCTCTTAAAAGCCTGTCCGGCTCTGACGGAAGAGAAAATTTTTGTAAAATCCGATCTCGGATTCTGTGAAAAACAACTTTGCTTTGTGTAGATAACTACAAGAAAATAATCAATTCCTCGGCATAACACCGGAACAGATTTTAACAAGACTTACAAATTATTTTAGATAGAAATCTGTGAATAATTGGCGTTTATGCAAATATTGGATAGTAATATTATTAAATTACATTAACAATATTTTTAATAGTCTAATATTCTGAAAACTTTGAAATTTAAATTTGCACTCGTTTTTTTATTCTTACTAATGTCATTATTAATTGTTGACTGCAGTAGTTTTTCCTACACCTACCCGAAAGCTGATTTTAACTTTATGGTAATATCAGACGAACATGTATCTGAAAATACTACAATTGACTTGCGTATAAATCAGCTTGTGAATAACATTAACCGTAATATGTATCCGAATCTTAATTTTTTAATAAGCACAGGCGACAATGTATCCTACGTTTATAATCACTATTATCCTGACAGCTTAAATAAAAGCGTTAACTATCTTGAAAAGTTTAACAATATTATCAAAGGAATCAACATCCCATATTATCTCGTAATGGGAAACCACGATTTTGAAATTGACAGCGACAGGGGTTCAAATAAACATTTTGCAGAATCCGAAATCAAAAAAATGGAAAAGATTTTCACTAAAATCACTGACTTTAAACCTTATTACTCATTTGTAAAAAACAACTGGCAATTTATTGTGCTGAATAGTATGAGTGGAAGATATCATAATAGATTTTTTGACGATAATCAGATTGAGTTTTTACTAAAAGAACTTAAAAATAATTTGCCGACAATTTTGTTTTTTCATTATCCGCTTGAAACCGATAATTTTCATTTTTGGTGCTGGCCAAGTGCGATGATTACACAAAATGACGAACCTGAATTCTACAATATTCTAGCAAATAATAAAAGGCTGATTAAAGCAATTTTTGTCGGACACGGTCATATGTGGATACACGGTAAACTGAATAATTCTACAGATGTTTATGAAACCGAATCGTTTGGTTATAATAACGGTTTGCCTTTTTACATTGTCGGGGTCGATACGGTAAAACAAAAAATTTATGCGGCAAGAAGTCCTTTGGAAATCAAATAATTTGATATTTAAATACTTAAAAAAAGAAGCCGACAAAAATCCTGTTTTCAATATTGCTTTTAAAAACATTGGGATGGTTACGATAAATTCCCCATCGATGATAAAATAAAAATTCAAAACCAACCGCCCAATTTGTATTAAGCCGATAAAATAATTTAGGTTTTATTAATCCGGTTAACTCGTCCCCGGGAACTCCGCTAAAAGTGTTTACCCAATAAATTAGATAACCAATATAAATAGTCCAGCGTTTAACAAACAAACGTCCTTCAAATTTACCCATTAAGCCGCTGCCCAAGTTATAATTACGATGTTCCTGAACTCCCGGAATTGAGACATCCAAAGCATATAAAGAACTCGCACCTCCCATAAGCAAAACCCCAAAATGAAGCCGAAGAAATAATTCTGCTCCGTTTGTTGCAGGAAATTTATAGATTAGCCCAACACCAACACCGGTGCCGCCAACCTCATAAATTGTTGTGTTTATATAATCATAATGCTGAAAAATACCGAGTAAAAGTCGCTGTCTATTTTTATATTTTATGAGTTTTCCATAAAGCAAAGCATCCGAATAGATATAACCAACTAAGTTTTGATTATAAAAGTTTACTCCGATATTAAATTCAAAATGGTCAAATGGTTTTCGGTGTTTTAAGGTAAATGGATTTCCGTATATGTAATTTATTTCGAGCATTAAATTACCTTTGCCTTTTATAAAGTTTGTACCGTCATAAACTCTGTTCATCCCGAGAGATAAAAACCCGATATTTAATTTCGGATGATAATAGATATTCCTTTCGGTATGCCGAAACATTCTGCCGTGAATCAGCCGGTTAAAACCTCGCCAAGGGTCAATAACAAAAGCACCGATTTCACGAAAAACTCTTTCTGCTCCGGAAGAAGTTTCATCAATAAAAAAGTTTGAAAAACGATACAACATTTCGCCAAGCATCGAACCGCTGATAGAAGTCATTATCCAATCATTAATTGCCGGAGGTTCAACTTCCATAAAATATTCCCACTGCCAGCTTCCGAAAACTGCAAACGCCATTGATTCGTAGTAATTATAGCCGTTTGCTCTTCCGTTGCTGAACATCATGGAACCGTGGTATGGATGTCCGAACATATTTGTAACAAACGAGTCGCCGTCCCACCCGAAACCATGACGGAAATTACTCTTTATAGAACTCCAACTTATCTGTGCAAATTCCGATTTGCTTATGAAAGCATTCACCGAACCGATTGATAGATTTAATCCCAGAACTTCGGATAGAGGAAGAAAAATATTGCTCCGCGGATTTAAACTGTCGCGTAATGATTGCAATGATAAATGCCTGTAAGTATAAAGGTTAGAATTGTTAATACTTATTTTCTGTTTATAATAACTTAAAGTATTTGTTTTATTATTTTGAGCAACCGCGGGAAGACCGAAAATATTTAAAAATAGAAAAGAAAGAAATAGATATAAAGAAAAAGTCTTTTTCATAAAATTGAAATCCCGCTAAACATAATTATTTTATTCATTTTTAAATAATTTTTACTATAGAAAATAAAATTACTGCTCAAACCTGCACCGGCAAATAT
Source organism: uncultured Melioribacteraceae bacterium (assembly GCA_964639525.1). Taxonomy (GTDB): domain Bacteria; phylum Bacteroidota; class Ignavibacteria; order Ignavibacteriales; family Melioribacteraceae; genus CAZXDS01. Next base: position 11,417 of record CAZXDS010000009.1, read on the forward strand.
TCGTATAAATTTATTGATTTTATATTCAAACGAAATACGGGACTGCACAGCAAATTGGTGCAGAAATTTGTTGTTTTGAAATATGCGAACATTTTTATCAAATATTTGCACATAACCCAAATCCGGTGAAATTGTTATGTGTTCCGATAGATTAAAATCATGCCCATAATGGAAGCCCAACATATATGATTTCCGATTATTTGTTCTTACATTATTCCAGCCAAACTCAATAATTGAATAATAGCGGTTCGATGTTAATTTTATTCCTGATGTAAATACTGCAAAATTACTCACATAATTAAGCCAATGTATTTTGCTGTCATCCGAAATATTTATCAAGCCTACAGGAACTCCCTTCTGTTTAATTGAATAATTAATTAACCCGAATTGAACACCGGTTGAAATCACGGATTTATTAAACATTCCAATCTGTAAACCCTTTAAGGTATGTGTTACATTTACGGCACCAATCTGCAATCCATGATTTTTCCCAGCTAAATTTGCAATAGCAATCTGCAAACCACTCATTTTTAAAGCGGTAAAATTAAAAACGAAACCAAGCTGCAATCCGCTAAAATTTTTACCCACAATATTCGAATTGCCTATCTGTAGCGAATGGGCAGACCCTCCGACAACATTTATAAAAGGTGAAATTTGAAAGCCTTCAACATTGCCGATTACAAAGTTGTAAAACCCTGATATTACTCCACCACGCAAATTACCCAAAATCATATTTGTAAAAAATGAAAAATCAAAACCATTTACATCATTATTATGAATATTTGCACCAAGCGTAAAACCTAACCCGTTAAAAACCGAATCTACATAAGTTAAGCCAATTCCAATTTGAACACCGTTCATTCTCCCTTCAATAAATGTTGCACCGAATCCTAAATTAAGATAGTCAACTTGTGCAATTTTTGAATACAGCAAATTAATATTTATTCCGGCAGTATCTTTTGTACTATTTGTACTTAACGGATGGAATAGTGAAACCGAAATAGGAATATATTTGTTCTGTGCAATCAAGTTTGTTGAGAAAAGAAATACAATCAGTAAAATTGCTAACTTATTATAGTACCTTCTAAATATTTTATTTTTATATTTTTTCAATTTATTATTTATGAGTCCACTCTAAAAAGCCCCGAACGGGCTAAAGTCCGTTTGGGGAAGTTCGTTTTTAGTCTGTTTCCCCACGACTGAAGTCGTGGGTTAGTCAAAATATTACTTTTTAGAATGGACTCATTTATTAAAAGTAATTATTAATAATTAAAAAACCGAAACATTAATATACTTTTTAGGATTCCGTTTAAGGTCACTTACAAGCGAATCAATTGATTTAATAGTGTTATTTAAATTTCTGTAAAGCGAGTCGTTATTCATCAAAGCCGCTGCTGTTCCATTTCCGTTATTTATTTTTTCTAATATCGAATCCAAATTTACTGCTACAGAGGACGAATGATTTAGAAATGTTGACAATTCATTCGAATTCTTACTAAGAGAATTGAGTAAATTAGAAATATTCTGAGAATTGTCCATAGTGAGTTTATTTAGATTACTAACGGTTTCAGCTAATTTTCCATTAATTAATGTTTTTGTGTCTTTAATTGTAGAATGTAAATCCCTTATGGTTAATAATAGTTCTTTATAGGTTTCTTTCCCTGTCAATATATCTGCATTTTTCAATATTTTTGATATTTGAGGTTTTAATTCTTTGAATTCATCAACTATTCCAGATAATTCATTATCTGCAAATGCTTTAACAGTATCGCCTTTCTGCAAATATGCGGATGAATTTCCCGGAATTATTTCAATAATTTTTCCACCGATTATGCTTAAATTCTTAATCACAAATTTTGAATCGGAAGGAATTTCATCATAACCATCTATCTTTAATTCTAAAATAACTGCATCTTTTTTAATTTTTGCATCCCTAACCGTACCTACTTTTAATCCACGATAATAAATAATGTCGCCTTTGGAAATACCATTCGCATTTTCCAGTTTAGCATTAATTGGCAAACCTTTTACAAAAAAGTCTGAATTGCCAAGCCAAAAGACACCAAAAATAAGTAGCAAAATCATAGTGATCATAACAGTTCCAATTAAAAATTCATTTTTTCTAATATTCATTCTTAATTACCTTCCCATTTATAAAATTGTTAAATATTTTATCATCTTGTTTCCAAAAATCATTTACTTCACAAGTTAATTGCACTTTACCTTTGTACAACATTGAAACTCTGTCGGAAATATCTTCAACACCTTTAATATCGTGGCTTATAACCAAAGATGTAATTCCTAGCTCAGTATTCATTTTTTTTATTAAATTATTGATTACCTTTGACAAAACCGGATCCAAACCGGTAGTTGGTTCATCGTAAAATAAATATTTCGGTTTCATAGCAATTGCTCTTGCTATTGCAGCTCTTTTAAGCATTCCGCCACTCAATTCGTCAGGATAAACATTTCCAATATTTTCCAAATCAACCATTTTCAAACTCTCAAGTGCTAATATTTTCCTTTCTTCCAAATCAAAATGTTTTTGTATTTGAAGAGCAAGAGTAATATTTTCGCTCACAGTTAATGAATCCCACAAAGCTCCCTCCTGAAAAACTATTCCGGCTTTATGTCGAATTTGTTTATTGAACTCAATTTCAGTAAAATTTGTTGTATCAATATCATCAATAATAATTGAACCGCTATCCGGAATAATTAACCCGAGAATATTCTTTATCAACACTGATTTGCCGGTACCGCTTTTACCTATAATACTTAATATTTCGTGGTCTTTAAGAGTTAAATCAATTCCATTCAATATTTTAGAAGTACCGAATGCTTTATGTAAATCCTTAATAATAATCATACGTAAAACGCTATTGATGAAATAATATAGTCCAAAACTAAAATTGAAATTGAAGCTATAACAACTGCAAATGTAGTTGCGTGCCCTACTCCTTTAGCACCTCGCTGCGAATTAAATCCAAAGTATGCACCTGAAATAACGATTACAACCGCGAATATTAATCCCTTTGCCATCCCGGCTATAACATCGCTCAATAGAAAATCATGACGCATACCTTTAACAAAATCAGTCCAGGACAAATGAACAGTAAAATGAGCGGCCACAAAACTAAAAGTAATTCCAACGTAATTTGCTATTATTAAAAGAACCGGTACTGCAAATATTGCAGCAATTAAGCGAGGCATAACGAGAAATTCGACAGGATTAATTGCAAAACTTCGTAGTGCATCTATTTGTTCCGTAACTTTCATTGTCCCAATTTCAGCAGCAACTCCCGAAGCTATCCTTCCGGCCAATATGAGACCAAGGATAACCGGACCTAACTCAAACACCATTGAACGAAGTATGAACCCACCGAGGATCCAATTCGGCGTCATAGATGTTTTCTGCATTCCAATTTGAACACCCATTGCCAGACCAATAAATATTGAGGTAAATGCAACAATGAGAACCGACCTTCTTCCAATATTTATAAACTGTTCTACAATTTCTTTAACAAACAAATTTGCTCTACGCATTGAGGCAAAAGAATCATACAACATAATTGTTGCCCTGCCAAAATCGCTTATAAATTTAATGGAATTTTTTCCTATTTTTGAAACAATATTTTGCATTTTAACCTATTTTTTTAGAGCCGATTTTTTCTACAGAATACCCAATTACCAGAGAATATAAAATTACCAAAACCGTTAATGCAAGTGTATATTTTAACCCGAAATATAGTATCATTACAGGCAGTAGGTGTAATTTAATTGCTCTATTGTAGATGAACACAGCTATCAATTTATTTGACATTCCACTTTTTCTTAAATCATTTAATAAGGGATACCACATATAAACCGAACCGACAGAAATTATTCCGAACAGAATAGAAAAAACATAACCGGTAAGACCTGATTTTTCACCAAAATATTTTTTTATTGCCTCAGGCTTTATAAACCAAAAGTTTAGAAACATAACAATGAAAACTATAAGTAAAAACGGAGCTATCTGAAATGTGAGGGCTATAAATTTAATTCCTGATTTTTGAAACAAAGAATTATTCACAAAATACATCACTGCGTAACCAGCCAATATAATGGATAAAACAACTATGGGAATTATTTCTTTTGAATTATTTTTTTTCATTTTATGAAATGTAATTAATTATAATTCCGATTAATATTGCTCCTATAAATGAAGATAAATTTCTTACTATGGCAAATCTTTTACCAAAAAAGAAAGCCTCGGCGGGTAATTGGATTATGCCTACTGTTACCCAAGAAACAATAAAAGCTGTGATTGCAACAATACTGGCTCCATTTTTCAATAATCCTGCGGCAATAACATAACTTACAATAGGATTTCCGAGCGATATACTTCCAAATACAGCAGCTACCACGGGATCCAGAAATATATTACCTGAAAATATCTTCGCATAAAAATTTTCCGGAACAATTGCTTGAACAAATGCCACAATCAATAGAACAGAAAAAATAATTGGAATGGCAAATCTAAATGCCACCCAAGTTTTTTTGAGTATAATTTTAAATTTCTTTTTGTTTAACATTTGTTTTCCATTGCTCACTTTTTAATCAACTCATCCGTATCACATCTATCACACTCAAATTGAAGTGTAACATGCCCGATTTCAAATTCATCGTGTAAAATATTTTCAACTTTTTCTAATAAATCTTCGGTATTGCTAACCATCATATCCTTAACTTTTACATGCGCTTCAAAATGAATATCTTTTTCATTCACTTTCCAAAAATGAACGTGATGAATATTTTTAATGTCTTCAATAGTCATTAATTCCGTTTCAATATCATTAATCGAAATATTTTCCGGTGCTCCCATCATAAGAACAGTAACCGCTTCTTTAACAATCTCCCAACTTTCTTTAATTATGTAAATCGAAATAAATACTGTAATAACGGGATCTAACCAATAGATATTGTAAAAGTAAATGAATATTCCGCCGAGAATAACTCCAAAGCTCGAAACTGCATCACTTAGCAGATGGAGATATGCAGCACGAATATTTATACTTTCTTTTGAACCTGATTTAAGAAGCAGCGTTCCGGCTATGTTTGCAGCGAGTCCAATGGACGCAACTATAATCATAAGTCCGCCTTTAACTGTACTCGGATTCATAAACCGTTGATAAGCCTCAAAGAAAAGATAAAAACTAATTCCAATTAAAACGGAAGCATTAAATACAGCAGCTATAATCTCTGCCCTCTTATACCCAAAAGTATAATTCTCATCATTTGGGCGGCGATTCAACCAAATAGCGATATAGCTGATTATTACAGCAATACCGTCGCTGAAATTATGAAGCGCATCTGAAATAAGTGAAAGACTTCCGGAAATAATTCCACCGATTATTTCCGCAACAGTTATTAAAAAATTAAGCATTATTGTAATGAATAATCTTCCTCCGGAAACCTCCGAAGTATGGTGGTGGTGTGAATTCCCCATATTAAAATATAGCTCCTTTTTTGTAAAATATTATCCATGCCCTGCAACGAACAATATCTAATAATTTTTAATTGAGTCCATTCTAAAAAGTAATATTTTGACTAACCCACGACTTCAGCCGTGGGGAAACAGACTAAAAACGAACTTCCCCAAACGGACTTTAGTCCGTTTGGGGCTTTTTAGAGTGGACTCAATCATGAATATTTCATAATTTTGTTACCTAAAAGTTTTATATCCGCCTAACACTCCGTTTTTGGAAAGAACAATTTGCCAAAGCTGATTGTGCCTTGCTCTAAATGAACCTGCACTTGGAAGCAAAAAATATTTCCACATTCTGTAAAAACGTTCGTCAAAATTATGTTTTAGTTTATCCCAGTTTGCGTCAAAATTTTTATCCCATGCCATTAAGGTTTTACCGTAATCAACACCGAAATTGTGCAAATCTTCAACTACAAACAATCCCTCTGCCGCTTTGCTCAATTGTGCAATTGAAGGCAGCATTCCGTTGGGAAAAATATATTTATGTGTCCATGCATCAATGCTTTTTAGCGAACGAATTTCACCTATTGTGTGAAGAAGAAAAATTCCATCGTCTTTCAAACAGCGGTTAGCCGTTTCAAAATATTCTCTGTAATTTTTATATCCAACGTGTTCAATCATTCCTACACTTACAATTCTGTCAAATTTTTCATTCAAGGCTCTGTAATCCATAAGCCTGAATTCAACCGGCAACCTTTCACATAATTGTCTTCCGAGCTTAACTTGTTCCTTTGATAATGTTAATCCGACAACTTTAACGTCATATTTTTCGGCGGCAAATTTTCCAAAAGCACCCCAGCCGCAGCCAATATCCAAAACTCGCATTCCCGGTTTGAGATATAATTTTCTGCAAATCAATTCCAGTTTGTTTTCCTGTGCTTCGTCAAGAGTTTCTGCATTTTTCCAATAAGCACTGCTGTAATTCATCCGCTTATCCAGCATATTTTTAAATAGTTCGTTTCCCAAATCATAATGCTTTCTAACCGCTTCAACCGCTCTTTTTCTTGTCTGCATATTTAAAAGCCAAAAACCGGCAAGTTGTAAAGATATTTTATAATTATGTTTAACTTTCTGCTGCAAATCCGCTCTTATAATTCTGAATGCCATTTCATCAAGTTTGTCGCAATCCCACCAGCCATCCATATAAGATTCGCCGAAACCGAGTTCCACTTCCGTAATTGCACGTTTATAAAAACGTTCGTTATGCACTTGGATATCCCAAGGATTTTTGCCGTTTATTTCAATTCCGGCATAATTTAGTAATTCATTTACAAGCTGTTTGTAACGCTTTTTTGCCATAGTTTCACCTCAGTTTTTATTTACTTTTACTATAACAATCTTATATTAGCTTATTTCGTAAAATGAACAAAAAGCGAAAACAAAACGAATTAAGTTAACACATCTGCAAATTAATTTATTAAATTTGAAAATTATTCGTGCAATTCCAAACTATCTTTCAAACATTTATTTATTAACATTTGTATGTGTTAAAAACGAAATTATACTTTCACGACTCAACATACCTACAACTTTTTCTTCTTCAAAAACAGGTAATTGATTTACCCCGTTTTTATCCATTGTTTTTAAAGTTTCAATCAAAGGAAAGTTTACATCAACTTTTTTTACTTGTTCAAGAGGCTTCATCACTTCCGTAACATTTACAAAATCCCATTTTTCCTTAGGAACTTTTTTAATATCGTGAACAGTCAATAATCCTATATATTTTCCTCTTTCTTCTACAATAAAGGCTCTTCTATGCCTGATTAGAATTTCATTTTGGATAAATTCTGAAATTGTTGTATCGGCAGGAACCAAACCGTAGGCTTTTGTCATAGCTTCTTCTACAGTATGTCCGTCAAGAAATTTTGATAATTTTTCTTTTTGAATTTGTGCAAATGCAGCACTCTCCAAAAACCAGCCGATAAATGACATCCAAATACCGTCAACAAAAAATCCGGCCATCATTTCAAAAAAACCGAACATTATTAAAATAAATCCGAATAAACGTCCTACACCTGCCGCAATTTTTGTTGCTTTATCAAAATCTTTTTTCCTACCCCAAATTATTGCACGAAGTATTCTTCCTCCATCTAAAGGGAAACCCGGTATTATGTTAAAAATACCGAGAATTAAATTTATTAGTCCGAGATAATGAAATAAAGCATAAAGATAAATATTCTCTTTGAAAAGTAATGCAGCTCCATAAAAAAGACCGGCAAGCACAAAGGTTACAACAGGACCTGCCGCCGCAATGAAAAATTCTTCAATTGGTTTTCGCGGTTCCTCCTGAATTTCAGAAATACCACCGAAAACAAAAAGTTTAATCTGTTTAACATTATAATTATATTTTTTTGCAACAACCGAATGCCCGACTTCGTGCAGCAACACACTAACAAAAAAGAGCAATGATGTAATTGTTCCGACAAGCCAATAAGAAATCTCAGACCAGCCTTTGTATTCACTGGGGAAATAGCTGCCGGCGAGAATCCAGGCAACAAAAACAAGTATCAGAAACCATGAATAGTCAAATGTTAACGGTATCCCGAAAAGTTTACCTAATCTTATTTGATTTTTCTTAAATGATGTTTGCATAAAATCCATTTACATTAATTTATAAAAATTCAATTCGCAATAACACGGAATACTTATTGTTTTCTCAAAACACAAATCAGAGCAATTTATTTTAATCCTTACATAAAATAAATCATTTCTTAAAAAAGATGTTTTTGAACAGACGAGCCGATTAAAATCATAGCGGTTCCGTCCATTATTAAACTGATACCAACAAGTAAACCAATTAACCAAAGCAAACTGATTGGCCAGCCGATTAAAAATATAAATGCGATTACAAAGGAAATTAAACCGTTGAATATCATCCAAATCCAGCCTTTAACAGGACGAAATTCCAACCCGAACATAATACCGGCAAATCCGTCGAAAAAGAAATATATCATTAGTAAAATACCAACGGCAGCAACGCCTGTCATTGGTTTATATAAAATCAATGCTCCGATTATAAAAAGTAAAAACGGTTTAAGCCACGCCATCAATTTTGTGTTGTAACTTTTTGTTACGTGATAAGCCGAAATTATACTGCCAACAATCAGCAGCCAACCCATTAACAAAGAAATTGTTAACGACGTTATATCGGGCAAAAGAATAGCAAAAATTCCGGCAAGCAAAAGCAAAACACCCGAAACAGTAGAATGTGTTTTGAATTTATGCCTTAGTTCATCTTCTATAAAATATTGTCTCATTTCTTCATCCCCTTTTCATTGCTGTTATGATAATGAATCTTTTGAAATTCTCTATTTTTAACAATTCTATATAAATACTCAACTGCAAAAGAAGCTACAAATGTAATAATTGTGCCGTAAAAAACAGCTCTTTGATCTATCCACTGAAAATAAAGAAGCAGAAGAAACACAAAGCTTATCAGCAAGAGATTAAACGAAACAAATACTCTGCTGCCGCCGATTTCCTTAATTAATTTAAGATGCGAAATCATCACAAAAATATAAATTACCGTAAATACCGAGCTTGTTATTGCCGCAACACCACCAATATTAAAAAGCAAAGCAAATAGTATTCCGAGTCCCGCTGTAATATAAAGACCTTCGGTAGTACCAAACCATTCTTTCCGTTCAAAAAACTCCGGAAGTTCTCCTTCTTTAGCAAACGAATATGCGGTATTTGCTCCGCCGTAAAGTGTTGCATTAAGAGCAGAGGAAATTGAGAATAACGCTCCGATAGAAATAAGCAGAAAACCAAAATTACCAATAAACGGTTTTGCCGCAACCGCAAGTGCATTATCTTTTGAAGCTATCAATTGTTTCAAAGGAAGATTTCCGACAGCTACAAGTGCAACAAGCACATACACAATCGATACGATAATAATACTGATAATAATTGCACGCGGAACATTTCTTTTCGGGTTTTCCATGTTTTCCGACATATTTGTTACCAACCCGAATCCCATATATGAAAGGAAAAATATTACGGAAGCGTGAATCATTCCGCTTACATGGGATGTATTAAAAGAAGGAGCAATTAATTCCGGTTTTATTGTAAATAATCCGAATACAATAAAAACTCCGAGAATCAGCAACTTAATCAGCACAATGTAAAACTCCGCTTTACCGATTGCCTTTGAACCGAAAAAATTAAGAACCGTAAAAAAAGAAATAACAACGGCAACCGTAATTCCAATTGATAACGGCGATGTGGAAAGACCTGCAAGCGGTACAAAATATCCGGCAAAACCTTTTGCAAAAAGTGAAATGGAAACAACGTAGCTAAGCCACATAAGCACACTTAAACTTCCGGTAATTACAGTGTCGCCGAAACCCTTTAATACAAAAGCAATAGGACCGGCGTTGGAAACAATTTTCTTTCCGAATTTCATATACGTATAAGCAACAGCCAAAGCATATAAAGCCGAAATAATAAATGTTTCAGGCAAATTTTGCTTTGCAATTTCCGCGCCAACTCCGAAAATAGAAAATATACTTGCTCCAATCATTGTCCCTACAGCCATTGAAACCGCACCCGCTAATGATATTTTTTTCTGCATTGTTTCTCCCTTGTTTTCAGTAATTGCTAAAATCTATTTAATTAGAACAACCGGCACTTTTGATTTTCTTGCCACTTTTTCTGCTGTACTTCCCAAAAGCATCCTTTCAACTGCCGAAACACCTTGATGACCAAGGAAAATAGATGTTACCTTTTTCTGTTCTGCAATATTTAGAATTACGTCAAAAGGAATTCCTTCTATTAAAACTATTCTCACTTTTTTGAATCCTGCTTTCTCAAATTCGGTTTTCCATTTCTGTAGATTTACTTTTGCTATTTTCGTAAGACTTCCCATTAAATCTAAATTTTCAATTTCAATTCCTTCTATTGAGTCAACATACGGAAATAATCTGTTATCAAGAACGTTAAGAAGAATTAGTTCTTTTGAGAATCCGGCAAGTTTTTTCAGTTCTTTTTTAACTTTTGCCGAATGTTCCGAAAAATCGGTCGGGAATAATATTTTACGTAACATACTTCACCTCTATTTAATTTATATTTAAATTATTTACAGTTCTACATAGTCTTAGGAACATTCGTTCCAAGTCATTTTTAATTCATCCCAACTTCATCTTTTGATAATTTTTTATCCGAATTTTTGGGAACAGTGTGCAGAAACTCGCCATATTCCATCGGCTCTTCCAATCTGCACGACCATACAAGTTTGTCGTTGCCATCTTTGTCTTTCCAATAAGTCATATCAGGGCAGCCGTCGCACATGCTTTGATCACCGTTTTCCATAAAATCAACCGGCTGAATAACCATAACAGTCTGATTGTGAACTTTCTTCAGCATTCTAAAAGGATTTGCAGCTGCATATTTTAAGTATTTTCCAAGAGCTTTTCTAACCGATTTATTCAAAGTCCACAAACTTAAAAGCGTACTTCTGCCGAGACTGTTTGTTTTTGGTGCCGCGTAAGAAAGATAGCGATCATATTTCATGTGATAAAATGTCATTACCATTTCAAGGAATCTGTTATCAAGGTATCCGAATATTTTATCCTTTGTGCCTATTCTTTGAGACAGCAGCCATTTAAAATCATCCGGTTTTTTAGTGCCGTTTAAGAAAGCAGCCGGACTAAATTCCGGAAATCTTTCTCTGATTTTTTTTACAATATCCTGTGCCATTAAATTTGTAACTTCCTCGTGGTCGGAATGATAATGAATATCATCAAACACAATTTTTTTATCGCCGGCATAAAAATCATAAGGTAAATCAGGAGTAACATAGCGGAATAAAATAAATACCATTGTGTTAATTATATCAATATGCTTCTGCGCAAATTCAACCAAATCCGGTACATATTTCAACGTGTCGCCGTAAACAGTTGAATTAAACGAGCATGAAAGTCCGCCTTCGGAAGCAAGCATTTCGGCAAAGTGAAGACGCAGTTCATTTAATTCAAGTTCGTTTTTGCCTTCCCATTTCGGACCCCTGCCTCTTCCCTGCTTGCTATCTATGTGGAAAGTAAAACCGAATGCCCCTGCCTTTTTAAGTTCGTGAAGCAATTCTTTTGTTAAAGCAATTCCGTTTGAATTGATAATCGGTTTTAATCCGCGAGATTTAATTTCCGCCACAAGTTCAACAATATTCGGATAAAGCAGCGGCTCACCGCCGGCAATGGAAATACAGTCGGTTTTTCTTACCGATTGAAAAAAGTCCAACTCGTGTTTTATTTGTTCCATCGATTTATGCGAATCTTTAATATTTTTTCTGTAACAGCCGTAACAGTTTAAGTTGCAACGTGCAGTCGGTTCAAGCCAAGTTATACCGTTATCCGCATAATTCCATGGCAACCTGTAAAGTTTTTGCGGATCAATTTCTAATTCTTTCATTTTTTTCTCCATAATTTTTTCCAAAAAGAGCAAATAAAATACATTTATGAGTCCGCTCTAAAAAGCCCCAAACGGACTAAAGTCCGTTTGGGGAAGTTCGTTTTTAGTCTGTTTCCCCACGACTGAAGTCGTGGGTTAGTAAAAATATTATTTTTTAGAATGGACTCATTTATAATTTGTTAAATTTTAATTTTTCAAACAATTAAATCCCTATAAATAAAGGCACATCCGCTCTATTTATTAAGTGTTCGGTAACACTGCCAATAAAATAATCTTTTAAAAATTTTTGAGAATGCAAGCCCATAACCACTAAATCCGGCGGATAATCGAAAAATGATTTGACTGACGAAAAGATATCTTTACTTGTCCATTCAATAGCAACTTTTTCAGCACCATAAATTTTCAAATATTTTTTGGCTTCGTTCAAATTTTTAACGCCATATTCTTCATTATCGGTTGACATAAATATTTTAATATTAAATTTTCCAATATCAGCAATATGTGCAAACCTTTGCAATGCTCTTGAAGAAGAAATACTTCCATCGAATATAATAATAATATTTTCAATCTTCATAAATGAATGCGGTACAGCCAGTATTGGAGTAATTCCACAATTTAGCATTTTATCCAAATAGCTCGAATCAAATCTCTTTTTGTTTATTCGAAATTCCGATTTTAATCCTGTAACAACAATATCGTAATATTTTATTATATTACCAATATTCTTAATAGGAATACCAATATCATGAAGAAATGAGAATTCAATTTTATTCTTTTTACATTCCTCTCTGAATTTATTTATTAAATGTTTAGATATATTATTAACATCAGAAATGGTTCCTTTATCGACATCTTCATCCCAAATAATTTTATTTGCTTCCATTTTTCCCAATGATTTTTTTATATCCGGGATATCAAAAAATATTCCGGCAGTAACAACTGCATTTTGTTTTGCCGCAATAAAACATGCATGTTTTATCACAGAATCAATATTTATTGAATTTTCGAGTGGAACGAAGATTCTTCTCAACATTTTATTTCTCCAAAAAATAATATTAAATAAACTTAACGTACAAAAGTATAAATTTGAAGTTTAATCCAATCTTACAAGAACATCCTATTTCTAATTCAGGTTAATTTTTGTTTTATATTTTTACTATTTACTTCCTAAAAAATCGGATTGAACTTTCAGTACAATTAAAAATAATAAATTCGTATTAAAAAATGCAACCGCAGACCTTGAGAGGGCAGATTAGAATCTGCGGCTACCCTAAAGATTATGCTTTTTCGGCACAATCAATGCATACTTTTTTATCCCCTTTAACTCTACCATATTTTTCAACTGTCATTTCACCGCATTCTTCACATACAAAGCCTGCAAAAGTATGTGGCGGTTCAACCCAATTGTATTCAAATACTTCGGATATATTCATCATATCCTCATCCGGCATTGCCATTATTTTTTGAACAAGAGGTTCGGCAACTTCGTCAGGAACTTGTGTTGCAGGAATTCCTTTTGCTCTGTAATCTTTCAAAAAAGCAGATTCTTTTGAAGCCATCATTAATGATGCTTTTGGTGATACGCGAACTGCTCTGTTTGTTTTTTTATCTATTAAGGTTAATCCCCATTTCCCTTTGTATGTTTTTTTGATGTTTCCTTTCCCAAATGTACAGCCGGTAATAACCTGCACTCCATCAGCAAAGCAAGTTGCACAGTGATCATCGCCGAGTTCAAGCATAGCAAAAATGTCTCCGTCTCCTGTTCTGTTGACACCAAGCTTGTTCATTGCAGCCGCTGCAACTCTTAAACCATTCGGCATTGCAGGGCATTTATGTCCGTGAAATTTTTGTCCGAATTCTAACCATTCTTTTGGATCTGTCATTTTTTTCTCCTTCCGTTAAAAACTAATTAATTAAAAAATAATTGTATTTGTGTTGTTAATTTATAATTGTCATTAAACTGTGTTCCCCCGCTAATCATCAGCTTTACATCATTATTGGCGAAAAGATGATTGTAACCGATATCTAACCACATATCATCGTTTGTTGCTTTATCTAAGTCCACTAATCGTTCTGTATTAATTATCAATTGATCTTTATCTGAAATATTATAATTTGCATAAGCGTAATATCCGTATGCTTTTTCGTTGCCCAAGTGTGCTTCAATATATTCAGCTTGAATTTCAATTTTATTAAATTTTAATAATGATTCAATGCCGAATCGAAAATCATCGCCGGTAAATAGTTTATTTTTTCCGAACACGGATGAAAATTCATCTTGATTTGCTTTCCTATACATTACAGAACCGCCAAGATGCCATGAATAATTTTTAGCAAAATTTATTTTTACTGTGCTTCTTACAGTGTAAAGGAAGTTTGATGAATTGTGATTTTTTAGATTAGCACCGTTTCCGTTAAAAACTCCCGCTGCAATTTGCCATATATTTTTTACAGGTTTAACATGTACTTGTAGTCCAATATCGCGTGCAGAAGATTGTGCTGCTGGAATTAACGCATCAATTACCGTAACTCTTTCTACAACTGGGATTTTCCAATCCGGCTGCATTCTTTGAAGACTAAACTCGGGAATCTGCTGCCCAAATCGCAAATAACTTTTCCCGAAATCATATTCACCGTAAGCATCCAAAAGACCAAGATAGCCGGTTTTATTGTACTTAAAAATTCCCATAACTTTATAACTGAATGAATTTGCGTTTGGCACATTTCCCTTTACCCAAAGTTTAGCTCTGCGAACAGAAAATCCTTGTACATCATTATTAATTTTGTACAATCGAAACTGTCCGTAACCGTTCCATTCAAAAGTCTTATTTAACTTTTGTGCGAATGTTAATCCTGTTAAAAGCAATATTACAATAAATGTTTTTACAAAGTTCATAATACAGCTCCAAGAAACAATTTTACAGCCATTATTAAAAGTATAACTGCCAGTATTTTTTTTACGATATTGGCATTTAGTTTCTTTTGCATAAACATTGTTCCAAGCGTTGCCCCAGCAATTCCGGCTATGGAAGCAATAATTAGTATATGCCAATTTACGCTTCCAATTGCCCAATAAGTTAAAAATGCTGAAAATGAAGAAAACGGAACCACAAAAGCCGTTACTGCCGCAATTTTTTTGGGATTAAAACCTGTCATCAACATTAAAGGTGAGATTATTCCGCCTCCGCCAATGCCAAGCATACCCGAAAGTATTCCCGCCAATGTTCCAATTAAAGTTAATTTCAGGTATGGTGTGTTAGTGATGTATTCTTTTTGTTCCTTTTTTTTGTGAAATAAAAACATAAACCCCGAGAACAATAAAAAACCAATAAATAGTAGAAGAATCGTTTTGTTAGGAATAAATTTTGAAATATAAGCTCCAACAATAGCAAACAAAAAAGAAGAAATAATGACGGGTATTGCTATTTTAAAGTCCAATCTTTTATTTTTGATATTGTGAATACTTGCACCTGTAAGACTAACCGTATTGTAAAAAAGACCGACCGGTTTGGCTATATTTATAGGTATTCCCAGCGATACGAGTATCGGTATTAAAATTATTGCTGCACCAACCCCACCGAGTGAAAATACAAAAGCCGCTACAAACGATATTACAAAAATTATTATATCCAAATTTCCACTTTAGGGTTTATGGCAAATATAAACAAAGCTAAATAAATGTTAGTAGATATTACTGCATAAAGCATTAAGCTTTTCCTTTATTAACTATTTAATTATTTACATATTAAATAAAGCAACCACAGATTGATTAAGGGCATAAATCAATCCGCAGCCACTTTATCATTATTCCTATAAGAAATATTCATTAATGAGATTTTCAGCGATTCGGGGTCAAAATTAAGATTACAAAAAACAACACGTTAAGAGTATATAAAAAAATATTATTCCGATTAAATTTGACATATTTCTGTAACACAGATTATTAATCTGTGTTACAGAAATTTTGACTCTGAATCGCTGGAGATTTTTCAACATTAATTAAGTTCACTATTTACTAAATAATGATAACACTGTTTTCCGAATCACCAAAAGGGTTTAGTATTTGTCTATCAGCTTCCGATTCGTTCAGCCAAACCCCATTTCCACAATATCTAAATTGATATTGTTGCCCGGCTTTAAGGTTAAGCGTTTGACTTCCCTTGTTTTTGGAATTCATTAAATTTGCTTTATGATTCCAATTATTGAATTCTCCTACTAATGCAATTTCATCAAATTGTTCAACAATTTCTTTAGGTAAAGTGAATGTTACTTTACAAGTTGTCTTGTCTTTAGAATATTTTTTTTTAATTGCCATGATATACTCCTTTTAAGTTAAAAAAAGGCGGAATCATTACCGTCTATAAAATATTTTTAATTTGTTTCTTCAACTAAATTTGTTTTCACTTTTTTTGTATCAACCATATATGCATACATCGGAACATAAATTAAAGTAAGCAGTGTTCCTATTAACAATCCACCGATTGCAACATCGGCTAACGGGCTTAATCTTTCCAAACCGATTGCCTGCTCAAGAGCAATTGGAATCATTCCGGCAATTGTTCCGAATGCAGTCATCATAACAGGACGAAAACGAATACGAACACTTTCAATTGCACTATCAAAAGGTGATTCTCCGGTTTCACGATGCTGCTGGTAAAAATCAATTAACAAAACGGCATTTTTTATTATAATGCTGAAAAGCAGAAGTATCCCGAGAAGACTCGGCATACAGCTCGGTTTGTGAAATAACAGCATTCCCCAAGCCGCACCAATTAACGACATGGGCAAAACGAGAATCATAATAACAGCCATTCTAACCGATTTGTAGATTGCAATAAGAGCCATTAATAAAATTATAATTCCAAGAAATATTGCTTTAAGCATTCGTGCAAAGCTATCGTTAATAACCGCAATATCGCCTTCTTGCGAAACCACAACATCTTTCAAACCTTTTACATTCACAAGCGCTGCTTCGGCATCGTCTGTTAAGTGTGTAATCGGACGCCTTGCACGGTAGCCGTTTATATCAACACTATAAAGCATTTTATCGCGTTCAATTTTGGCATAAGTTAATTTTTTAGATATTGTTGCCAATGCTTCAAGCGGAATTTCTCCGAATTTTGTTTGAATCGGCAGCAACCTTAATGTTTGCTCGTTTTTGCTAAATTTACCTTTTAAGTATAATCTTACATATTGTGTATTCATTGATTGAAGATTTGCGTTTAATCCAACTATCTGCCCTTTTACAGGAATTTGCGAAGCAATTTGAAAAGGAGTAACACCATAACTGAGAGCTTTATTTTCATCTATATCAAGCACAATCTCAGTAAAATCCTTATCCCAACTAATTGATGTAGATTTTAAACCGCGAACCGTTTGTATTGCTTTAAGTACGCTGTGCGATTTTTCCGATAAACCGGTAACAACAGGAGATTTTAATCTCACATCAACATTTGCTTTAATAGACGAAAGCGGAGTTGCACCGAAATCGAAAACTTCGTCTCGCGTTACGCCTTCTAATTTCGCCAATTTATCCCGCATCAAATCTTCGAGCTGCCAAATATTTTTATCACGGCTGAATCTATCTACGCAATCAACAGTTAAACTTGCTTCGGCGGGTAAATTTCCGCTTCCAAGACTTAAAACACCGGCTTCGGTTCCGAAAGCAACCGAACTTCTTACAACCCATTCCTGTTTGTGCAGCCATTTCAAAAACGGCTCTATTTTTGCTTCCGCCGAATTAACCGTTTCGTTTGAACTGAATCTTACCTGTGCTTTAATTATGCCCGTATCCATCGGAGGCATAGCATCTTTACCTATTGTAGGCATTATTATTTTCACACTGAAAAGTAAAACGACAACTACACCGAGTGTTAAAGCAATACGGCGCGCTACTCTTCTTTTGCCGTTTGAAAATTTTATTACGTTAACATAAGGTTCCACCAAACGTCCGAGTGATTTATTGTAAAGTTTATCGAACCAAAGTTCAACTTTCGTTTTGCCCGTTCCATTCCGGTAAAGGAATTTCAGCAGTTGCGGAATGAATGTAATGGCAAGGAAAAATGAAAGAATCAAGGCTATAATCAGGGTAAAAATAAGAGGCTTAAAAATTTTTTCGGGAAAACCGCCTACAAACATCAACGGAAAAGCGACTGCAATTGTGGAAATAGTTCCGGCAAAAACCGGAGCAATAACTTCTTTGGTTCCTTTAACAATTGCTGTATTTAAGTCTTCTTTTAATTCATTTAAATGCCGTTCAACATTTTCCAAAACAACAACGGCATCATCTGTCAGCATTCCAAGTGCCAGAATTATTGCCGTGTAAATAACAATATTCAGCCCTCCTCCGGTTAACCAAATAACCGCCATTGTGCCAAAGAAAACCATTGGAATTGAAAATGCCGCAGCTGCAATTGCTTTGTAATTACCGAGAAAGAAAAGCACAACAAGCAAAGTATAAAATATTGCATCACGCAGTGCATCGAGCATATTTGAGTTTGACAGCTCTATTAAATCCCGCTGTGTATCCGATATTTCAAATTTAATATTCGGATATTCGGCTTCAAGTTTTTTCATTTCCTTCCGTGCAGCATTGCTAACGCTTAATACACTACCTTCCGGTGCACGCTGAATTGAAAGTGCAATTGCAGCTTTTCCGTTACCGATGTATCCGCTCGTTCTCTTTTTATGTCCCCATTTTACATCTGCAACATCGCCCAATTTTACATTTGGAAGAACAGGGATTTGTTTTATTTCCTGAACTTGATCTTTTTCACCGTAAAAGGTTATTGTGTAAAAACTATTATCGCCTTTTACAAAACCAACCGGCATATCACGGTTTAACGTCTGAAGTGCTTTGGCAATAAGGTCAAAATTAATTCCGTAGCGTTTTGCTTTGAATGGATCAACCTCAATGTTAATGGAACTTTCGTAACCTCCGAATACTTCTACATTTCCGATTTCAGGATTACTAAGCAAATCGGGTTTTATAAAACTATCAGCAATTTTCCTAATATCACCAAGATTGATATTTTTGTTTTTCGGCGATAACGAAATTACATCGACCGGTAAAGTAAAATCTCCGGCGGTGTAAATTGAGGGATTTACATTTTGAGGAAGTCTCGACTTTGCAATCGAAAGTGCATTTGCAACATCAACGGCAGCTGCATTAAGACTTTTCTTGTAGCCGAATTCCGCTTTTACAATTGAAAAATTTGCTACGTTTATTGAGCTTACATCCGTAACCATTCCCAAGCGTGAAATTTCCTGTTCAATTGGTTTTGAAACCGTGTTCGCCGCAACCTGCGCAGTTGCTCCGGGAACTTTTGTAATTACAATTACCTGCGGAGGATTTGCATCCGGGAAAAGATTTTTCGGAAGCGTAATAAGGGCTATTATTCCGATAATAAAAAATCCGGCAATTATGGAATAAAGCAGATAAGGTCGTTTATAAAAAAAATCAAACATTGTTTTAACCCTCCTTTACCGTTAATGAAATTCCGGATAAAAGTTTTAATAAAATATCTTGTTTGGCTACTACTATTGTTTTGCCTTCGAGTGAACTATTGCTAACGACCGCACCTTCCTGACCATATTGAATAATATGGATCTCTTCTGCAACCGCTTTATTCTGCTTTTTTACAAGCACATAACTTTTGCCGTTTCTGTTTAATATTGCATCAAACGGTAATTTAATTGCTCTTCCTTTGTAAACCGTTACGGCAACTTCAACCCGGTCGCCGCTTGTCATATTATCCGAATCAACATAAACTTTGTATTCCGCCAAACTGTTGAATGTACTGTTCAACGGAATTGCTTCGTAAGTTTTTTTGTTTAGAATAACAGAATAAATTTTAAGTGAGGTTGGAACACGAAGCAGCAGATAAAAACCTTTTTCCGCACTAATCATTGCAACCGGATGCCCCGGAAAACACATATCGCCTTTGTTTACCAGCGTGCCGGAAATTATTCCGCTTACAGGCGATTTAATAATCGCATAACTGAGCATATTATTCAGTTCATTTAATTTCTGTTCCAGCGATTCAACTTTCGATTCCAAACCTGCCAAACCGGTCTCCTCTTTCTGCGATTGTTCAACCGAAGCGCCTTTTACTTTCATTAACTCCAAAGTTCTTTTATGTGTAGCCTGTAAATTTTTAAGTGCTTCTTTAGAAGCATCCAATTGTGATTTTGCACTATTAATATTGCTTTCAATCGTTGCAATATCCACTTTGGCAATAACTTCACCGGCTTTAACTTTTGAACCGCTGCTCTTAATAAATTCAATTCTTCCTGTAACTTTTGATGCCAGTTTTACATCCTTATCATTTTTAGTAATTGCGAGGTAAGGCAAACTAAGAGTGGTCTGTTTTACTTCCGGTTTAATTGTAGAAACAACAATTGAATATTTTTTTGCCAACGGCAAATTTGCATCTTCCGCACGGGCACGTTTAATTAAAACTATTCCAATAATAAGAATTAAAACTACACTTCCTGTCCAATATGCCGTTTTTCTGCTTATTTTAATCTTTTTCATTTTACTATTTCCTCTATATTATTTCCGTAAATAACTGATAATTTCATAACAATTTGCCATTTTTGGGCTTGTGCTTTGAACAAATTCGATTCCTCGAGAACCAAATCATCTTCATATTTCAAGTAATCCTCAATCGAAATCCGCCCTGAGCTGTAACTAACTTTTGCAATTTTCAATATTTCCTTTTTGTCCTTTATGCTGTTTTTGTAAAGTTCAATTGAATTAAGCAAAAGCGGATAACTGTTAATTAACTGTTTTGCCTGCGCTTTTAATTCCAGACTCAATTTTCTCATTGTGTTTTCGGTCTCTTCATATTGAACGCGGCTTTTTGAAATATTTGCATATTGGTCCATTGCAAAAAGCGGAACGCTGAACGTTAACGCCACAGTGGCAAAATCCTCGTTTACGTCCAGATTATTATTGTAAGCTTTAGCATAACTATGATTATAATTTCCGTTTAAAACCAAAACGGGCAAAAGTTTTTCTTTTTCTGCTCGCAAGCCTAATCTGTCTGCTTCCAATTTTCTTTTTATTGGTTCCAATGCTTTAATTTCGCCTTGTTCATAGCTTCCGGTTTGTGTCATTTTCAATGCGGTTTTTAATTTTATGCCTGTCAGCGAATAAATCATTTCAAAAGCATTTTCGCGGTTCAATGCAATTTCATTGGTTTTAATACCAATTTGATTAATTGCATTGTTGATTATAAGCAAAGCCGAAGCAGGTGCACGCCCGTTTTTGACTTTAATGTTTATTATCTCTTTTGTTTTTTCTAATGAATTTTTCTTCTGAAGCAGCGCCTTTTCCAAATTACTTAAATAAATTAAATTAGAATTTGCAATTACAATTACAGCCTCATTCTGCAGTAAATTTATATAGCGTTTTGCCTTTGCCGATTTGTACATCATTTTTGCTTTTGAGCTTAAAGTAAAAATCGATTTCACAAAAACCGGCATCGAAACCGTTCCGCCGGCTCTGTAAATTCTTTCACTTAGCGGCTGCGGAATTGATTGATCTTTAATCATCGGAAATAATTCATTCGGAGTAATTGGCTTCAATCCATTTGGAGAAGTCGAATAATCAAACTGCCCGAATAAATTAATTCGCGGAAAAAGTTTTCCTGTTGCCAAACTTTTATTAGCATTGGCAAGTTCCATATTTAATTCATCGCTTTTTACCACAGGGTGTGTTTTAAGCGAATCGAATAAAACACCGATTTTCATTTTTTCCTGTGCTGTTAAAAACAGTGGGAAAAGAAGAAGTATCAAGATTATTTTTTTCATTAATTTTACCTTTAATTTATTTAATAAAATTATTTTATAAGTAAATGCTTACTTACTACCATTATTAAAATTTTTTATCTCTTCAGCATTCTTTTAAGCATACAAATCATAGATTCGCAAAATTCACCTTCGGTAAACGAATTATTGTTTAAAATCATTTCGATATTATGTGTAATCGGAATTCCCATATAAAGCATCGCAAAATTATCAGTATCAATTTTGGAATCCCAAATCCCCTCTTTGATTCCATCCTCAATTATTTTTTTAATAAATATTTTCTGACTGCCGAGAATTTCATAAAGTTCGTTTTTTAGCGAAGTATCGTTTAAATATGCGGCTTCGGTAAAAATTAAAAGCGTAATACCTTTATTTTTGGTCAAATACTTGATATGCGAACATAAAAAATTGTAAATCCGTTTTTCCGCCGATATTCTGCTGAAAGCAATAAGCCTAAGTTCTTCAATCAACTCATTTTTTACATCGTCAAGAATCGAAGAAATAATTGCACTTTTGTTTTTGAAATGACGAAATATCGCACCTTCGGAAATACCGACTTTTTTGGCGAGATTGCGAGTTGATAATTTTGCCAAACCTTCGTGAAAAACAATATCAAGAACCGCTTTTTTAATTTGAACTTGTCTTGTTTCCGTATCTAATCTATGTGCTGCCATTTCATTTTTCCATAATTATGTAAACACTTACTTACAAAGTAATGCAAATAAATATATTTGTCAAGTAAAAATTGAAATTTTTTCAAAAAAATACAAAGCGAAATGGTTTTCGGATTTTACAAAAATTTTCTCCATGCCTACCGGCAAGCATGACAGTGCGTTTTTGGAAAATATAAACATGTGAAACCATACTTGTATGGCAGTATGCTTATTTCCTGCTTTATATTTTTGAGATTTTTAGAATACTATTTAGAAAATATGACTATATTACAATTTATTTATTAGCCGACAATTTCTATTTCGTAGGACTTTATTTATGAAAAGAATACATTTATTAAAATCTTCAATCTTGCTGTTATTTTTATCCGTGCTTCCACTAATTGCGTCCGATTCACTCAAAGTTTTGACGTACAATATTGAGGGAATGAAACCAGGGACAACCCCTGATATAAGAATTACTAATATGGTTCAAAAATTATATGAAATTAATCCTGATATTCTTTGTCTTCAGGAAATAAATAGTTTGTTGAATGAAACCAAAAATCAGGGACGGCAAATTGCTGATTCGCTTGCTGCCCACTTTCATAATCAGTATTACTATTACCAAAGTTTTACTCACCTTTCATGGGATAATCAATATCGTGAATATATTGGTATAATCAGTAAATTCAGAATACAGACACAAGGCTCAAAGCAACTACCGCCGGGAGCTTTTCCGCGCAGAGTCGTGTGGAATTACCTCACTACGCCGCTTGGAATGATAAATATATTTACTACTCATCTTTCCTACAACAGCAGCAGTGTACGTATTCAGCAAGTGCAGTCTATCAAAAATTATATTGCAGCAGAGGAAGTGAATCACTCAAGCATTGCAACAATTCTAACCGGTGATTTTAACGACACGCCCAACGCACAATCTATTCTAGCACTTACGAATACAAATAACGATTCATTTTATTTTGATACATTTCATAATATTAACCCAAATCTAAGCGGGAATACTATTCCTGCTAATGCCCCTACATCAAGAATTGATTATGTGTTTTATAAAAATAACGGATTGTTGAATATGAGTTCATCTTCTGTTGTTATGAATCAGCCCTACTCCGGTAATAATTATTGTTCCGATCATCGTGGAGTTTTAACTGTTTTTTCTCAAAATACTACCGGTATAATTGAAACAGGGAAAAAGAAAACATCAAAAACGGCAATGCTTCATCAAAATTTTCCAAATCCTTTTAATCCTTCCGCTACTATTTCTTATAAAATTAGAAATTCAGATTTTGTTAAGTTGAATATATTCGATATGCTTGGAAATAAAGTTAAAACATTAATAAATAAATATCAGCCTGTTGGCCTTTATTCAGCGATTCAGAGTCAAAATTTCTGTAACACAGATTAATAATCTGTGTTACA
>CAZXDS010000010.1:0-30406 GCA_964639525.1 uncultured Melioribacteraceae bacterium
GGCAGAAATATCGCTAACCCGAATAAGGGCTGATGTTGTTGGGATATTATTTACAAGCCAAGAGAAAGAATTTGCTGACGCAGTAACCGGAGAATTTATAGTAAACCAATTTGCACCAAGATCAGTTGATAGTTCTATTTTAATATTGTTTACATTACTGCTGCTGTTCCACAAAATATTTGTTACTGTATTTGCCTGCAGCGATTCCCCGCCGTTTGGTGAAAGTAAATCCAATTTTCTAATTGAAAAATCCAAATCGCTGCTATCTCTAATTATTAAGTTTTCAGAATCAATAATTTTAATTCTTGAATTATCACTTGATATATTTGAAGGAACAACCCACTGATATGACAATAAGGAAGCATCATAGTTGTTTACAATGCTAATCCAATTAGCCCCGCTGTCAAGTGAATAATAAATATTAACAAAATTAACCGCAGTTCCGTTTACCCAAGTAATATCTGCTGTTTTTCCGGCTTGAATGTACTCGTTGCCATTGGGAGAGATTAAGCTGAAACCTGCTTGATATATATTAAATGTCCCGCTTGTATCAACAATTGAATTATTGCTGCTATTTTTAATCAATAATTTAGAATTTGTACTATTTAATGTTGAAGGAATTTGCCAATCATAATTTCCCGAACCTGCCGCCACATTGTTTTGAATTGCATTCCAATTTGTTCCGTTATCAGTACTATAAGATAAATCTACTTGAGAAATATCGGGACTGCTGTGCCATTTTATATTTAAATTTGAACCTGCGATAATATTTTCACCACCGAACGGCTGTGTAAACTTTAAGCGACTTATTGTAAATATGGCATTGCTTGTGTCAATTATTTGATTGTTAGAAGCTGCATCAACAACTTTAACCAACATTGAATTTGATTCAATATCCGGTATTGTCCAATTGTAATTATTAGAAGTAATCACATTTGATATTATATTATTCCAATTAGTACCGGAATCCGTGGAATAGTAAATATCAACATTAGTTACATTCGAACTGTTGTTCCATATTATGGTATGACTTGTTCCACTTTGCCAATCTTCGCTACCGTTTGGTGTGGTTAAATCAAGTTGTGCAATTCTAAACGTTCCATCAGAACTATCACTTAAAACGGGACCTACTTGACTACTAATTCTTATTCTTGAGTTGTTAGTATTTATGTTTGGAACTGTCCATGCATAAACACCAGTCGATGCTGTTACATTATTTGCAATTGTTTGCCAACTCCCGGAATTTGTTAAATATTCCAATTTTAATGTAGATATTTCTGTTCCTGTTGCCCACCTAATATTATAAATACTGCCTGATTTTAAACTTTCGCCCCCATTTGGTAAAGTAACTGCAAGTGTTGTAATTGTAAAATTGTTATCACTAATATCAAACAAAGTGTTTGCGGATTCAAAATCACTTACTTTTATAAGCACAGTTGAAGAAGAAATAAATGGAACATTCCAAGTATAACTTTTCAATCCTGCATTCAAGTTTGCTGCAATAGAAGTCCAGCTTGTCCCATTGTTAGATGAATAAGCAATATCAATATCGCTTATATTATTTGAATTGCTCCATGTGATATTTGAAGTAGTTCCGGTTGTTAAATATTCACCTCCGTTAGGACTTGTTATTGTGATGGTTCCAACTCTGAATTGTGCGGATGAAATAGAATTAATATTCAAATTTGAAGCATCACTAATACGTATAAGACCGTTATTAGTAACAACGTTGCTTGGAATATTCCAAACAAAACTTCCGGTTGATGCAGGAACTGAAGGAGCAATAAAACTCCAAGTATTTCCACCGTCAGTTGTAAATTCAATTGAAATATTATTTACAAAACTACTATTCCAGGTAACGGTTGTCGGAGTTCCGGCATTTAAATATTTACTCCCATCCGGAGATAATAACTGCAAACCTGATATTGTAAATAAACCGCTTTCACTGTTTATTGACCTATCGGCAGATTTTAGAATTCTAATTATTGCTTGATTTGTAGGTGTATTTGGTATGTCCCACGCAAGAAAACCTGAAATTCCAGAAAAATTTGTTAAAATTGCATTCCAACTTGTCCCACCGTTAGAAGAATATTCCAAATCAATACTTTGTATGGAAGAATCACCTTGCCAAATTATAATTGTTTTGCCTCCTGCAAGCAATTGCTCCCCACCAGAAGGTGAAGTTAAAACTAATGATGAAATTGTAAAAACCGCATTACTGACTGAAACAAATGAATTATTATTTGAATCTTCTATTTTAATTAAAGCAGAGCTTGTCGTAATACCTGTAGGAATTGCCCAATCAAATGAATTTAATGCAGCACTATAATTTTGTGCTAATAAATTCCATGAGTTTCCATTATCAATTGAATAATACAAATTAACTTGTAGAACATTACCGCTTTCCCATAAAATTGATTGTGTAGTTCCTGTTTGCCAATTTTCACCACCATTCGGACTTAATAAATTCAGTTGAACAATTGTGAATAAATTGCTTTCTTTAAACTGAGATGCATTATTTGAACTAACAACTCTAATCTTTGCTTGTGTTGTGCTGATATTCGCCGGGATGCTCCAATTGTATTGACTATTTCCATTGGAAACGTTTAGACCGGAAATAATATTGTTCCACGATGCACCATTATCAGTAGAATAATCCAAGTCAACTAAATTGATATTAAGAGTACCAAATAATATTTGATGTGTGGTATTTGCCTGCCAATTTTCACTACCGATTGGTGAGGTTAATTCTAAACTACTAATAGTAAATGAACTATTACTCGAATCACGAACTGTTGTATTGTTAACATCAATAATTCTTATAAGAGAGTTATTATTTGCTATCCCTGATGGAACTGTCCACAAGTAAGAACCTGTAGCAGCTAAAGCATTTCCTGTTATACTATTCCACGAATTTCCATTATCAATAGAATAGTCAATACTAATACTCGATATTATACTTCCCGCATTCCACGAAATTATTTGGGAAAAACCTTCGAGCCAATTTTCGTTACCAACTGGCGAAAGCAAGTTCAAATATGAAGCACTGAGCAGACCGCTTTCATCTATAATAGCAAGGTTTGAAGCTGCATCGGAAACCCTTAATTTCAAACTACTTGTAGAAATTGAACTCGGAATTGTCCAATTGTAACTGCCTGCCGAAGCTATCGCGGATGTAGTAATATTTGCCCAACTGGTTCCACCGTTGGTTGAGTAATCAATAGTAATATTATCAACACTATTTGCGTTTTGCCAATTAATATCAGTTGATTTTCCGGATTGTAAAAATGTTCCGACAGCAGGCGAAAGGAATTTAACCCACCCGAAATTAATGTTTGTATCGCTTGAATCTTTTACTTCGGAATTTGAAACATCTGTTATTTTAATTAGCCCTAATTTGGATGACAGCGTTGAAGGAATAACCCAATTATAAAATCCGGTTGCCGCAGAAGCCGAAGAAGAAATAATATTCCAAGTATTTCCATTATCAATAGAATATTGAATATTTAAGTTGGTAATATTTGAACTTGTCCAGGTAATCTTTTGTGTAGAACCGCTTTCCCAGTACTCATTGCCGTTTGGGGAAGTTAATTGAAGTGAATTTATTATAAACAAACCTGAGGAATCTGCAATTGTAGAATTTGTATTTGCATCCGAAACTTTAACACGAGCCTGCGTTGTTGAAATTCCCGTAGGAATTGTCCAAATATAACTGCCCAATGAAGCATTATAACTGCTTGAAATTACATTCCAATTTAAGTTATCCGTTGTATATTCAATTTTTACATTTGTTAAACTTGTGCTTGCATTCCATATAATATTTTTAATCGAGCCGGATTCCCAAGTTGCACCTGTTGAAGGATTTGTTATTGAAATATTTCCAATAATAAAATCAGTTCCGCTCGAATCAAACACGCTGTTATTATTTGAGTCCGAAATTCTAACCCTTGAATTGTTAGAAGAAATATTTGGTACTGTCCAATTAAAACTGCCTAATGAAGCTGATACGGCAGAGGTAATATTTGACCAGGTAACACCTGAATCCGAACTGTAATCAATACTTAAATTACTTATATTTCCTGATGCCCAGGTTATAGGGATGATACTTCCTGAGTTTATTCCTTCGCCTCCAACCGGAAAAGTTAAACTTAATTGTTCAATCGAAAAAGTATTATCACTTTTGTCGGTAATAAAAGGATTTCCGGAATCAGATATTCGTATAATTCCATTTGTAGTAGTTGAGTTAGGAACCGTATATGAAAAACTATTTGAACTTGCCGCAATTCCGGATGCTAAATTATTCCAAGTTAATCCGTTATCTAATGAATAATCAATATTAATATTATTTACAAATGAAGAAGTGCATGTGATATTATCTGAAGAACCCGCTTGAAGAATTTCACCTCCGTTTGGTAAGGTAACTGTAATATTCGAGATTGTAAAGTTTGAATTACTCATGTCAAATATATTACTATTATTTGAGTCGAAAATTAAAATTGTTCCGGAAGAAGTAGGTGCATTTGGTACTGTCCATATTAATTTTTCAACACTTGCATTAACATTATTGGCAATCACGTGCCAATTCGTTCCATTATCAGTTGAATATGCAAGATTAACTGTACTGATTGATGCAATATTATTCCATGTAATAGTAACAAGAGAATCTACTTGAAAACGTTCTCCTCCGTTTGGTGCGGTTAGTTGTATGCTTCCAATTGAAAATGTTGCGTCAGAAGTATCAATTATCGAAGTATTAGCAGCAGCAATTATTCTAATTAAACCGCTTGAAGTCGGATTATTCGGAACGGTCCAACCGTAACTTTGCTGAGCAGCGTTTATTCCGCTCGCAATTGTGCTCCATGATGTACCGTTGTTAGCACTAAATTCCAAATTTATGTTTGTAATACTGCTGTTAGAAATCCAGTTTATTGTTTGTGTACTGTTTACAACAAAGTTTTCACCGCCATTCGGTGAAGTTAAATTGAGTACGCTAATCACAAAATTATTATTACTTTGGTCAGTAATATTTGCAGCAGGATTATCAGCATCGCTGATTTTAATCAGTGCGTTTCTTGTTGGAGTATTTGGAACTAACCAATTATACAAACCTGTTGCTGCCGGTGCTGACGAAACAACAGTATTCCATACAAGTCCATTATTAGTTGAATATTCAATTTTTACATTGTTAACATTCCCGCTTTGCCAAGTAATAGCAGTGCTGCTGTCAACAAGAAAATATTCACCGCCGTTTGGTGAAGTTAGCTGCAAATTTTCTATACTAAATACCATATTTGAAGTATCTTTTATATTCGGATAAACTGCGTTAGTAACTCTTACTAAAGCGCTCGAAGTAGGAGTATTTGGAATTGTCCAACTAAAAGAACTTAATGGCGATAAATCAGATGCCAAAATATTCCAAGAGATACCATTATTTGTGGAATAATCTAAATTTACATTTTCATTTAGAAATGATAGTCCATAAATTATATTTTGCACCCAGCCTACTTGGAATATTTCATTCCCATTTGGAAAATTAACACCTATTGATTCAATAATAAATCGTGAGTTAGTTACATTAGAATACTCGGGATTATCAACATCTGAAATCCTAAATCTTGCATTAATAGTTTCACCGGTAACCGAGGCAACAGGTGTCCATATAAAACTATTTGCGGATGCAGAAATAACAGTTACAGGAATATAGGACAATCCGCCGTTCGGACTAAATTCAATTTTAACAATGTCAACAAAGTTAGAAGTCCAAGTAATTGGTAACGGCGTGCCAGGCAGGTAACCCTCAATTACATTTTGGGATGTAAGTTGCAAATTAGCCACTATAAAAGAAGCATCACTTGAATCGGCAATTCCCAATCCATCAGAATCATAAACACGTATTATTGCATTATTGGATGATATTGAAGAAGGGACACTCCAAACATAACTACCAACTAATGCAGTCAAAGAAGTAGCAATATTGCTGAATGTTGTTCCGCCGTCCAAAGAATATTGCAGATTAACAGTACTTATGCTGTTTGAAGCATTCCAAAGAATATTATAAAAAGAACTTCCAGCAAATATTTTTTCTCCACCGTTTGGGGATATTATTGAAACATTCCCAATTTTAAAATTAGATGCACTTGAGCTTTTAGCTGAAACAGTCGGATCACTAATTTCAATTCTCATTTGATTCGAGCTTATAGTATTGGGAACATCCCACACATATAAACCTGATGAAGCATCCAAAGAACTTGCAATATTTGTCCAGCTTGCACCGGCATCAGTAGAATAATTAATGAATATTTGAGTAACTTCGGAACTATTTGTCCAAGTAATATTATGTGATGTTCCGGCTGTCCACAATTCTCCGCCAATGGGAGAAGTTAACCGTAAAGAACTAATTGAAAAAGAATTACTCACATCAGAAATTGCCAAACCTGTATTCACAACACTTATTCTGATATTGATATTAGAAGCTGATAAACTCAATGGTATTAACCAAGTATAGTCCCCTGTTTGTCCGTTTGCGGATGATGTAATAGTCGTATAATTACTACCATCTGTTGTATATTCTATTTTAATATTATTAATTCCAACCGTTGCATTCCATAAAATATGATAAATACTACCACTCTGTAATGTCTCACCAGCCGTTGGTTGTGTAATATTTAATTGTCCGATAGTAAACACATTGTTGCTTACGTCAAATTGTGTCGGCTCGGTATCGTTCGATATTCTTATTAAAGCTTGATCTGTTGGTAAGTTCGGTACGGTTAAATTATAATTTCCGGTTGCAGCAGCAATTCCGGAAATTAAAGTTCGTGCCCAAGTTGAACCGTTATCCGTTGATAATTCTATAGTTACATTTCCTGTTAAATTAGTTATCCAGGTAATTGAAGCACCCGAACCAATCTCCCAACCATCATTTCCGTTTGGGTTAGAAACAGAAATTGAATTGATTGTAAATTTATTATCACTTTCGTCAAAAACATTTGAAGCATCAGCATCAACCAATTTAACAAGTGCTTCACTTGTTGGAACTGATGGAACTGTCCATGAAATATTCTGCGAAGAAGCGGAAACAGTAGTGTCAGAATTCCACGTTAAGCCATTATCTATTGAATATAAAATATTAATGTTACTCACCGTACTGCTGCTCCAAGTTAATAACTGTTGGCTTCCTCCAAACCATACTTCGCCTCCGTTTGGTGTTAATACTTGTAGAAAACTTATACTAAATTCGGAACTGATTGCTGAAATAACATCCGGGATATTTGAATCTTTAATTCTAATAAAGACAGTAGAAGCTGGTGTATTTGGAACAAACCAAGAATATAAACCAGTGCTTGCATCAATATTATCTGCAATAGAAATCCATCCAATTCTATCAACCGAATATTCCAAGTTCACTGTGGATATATCCGACGAAGCAGACCACAAAATATTTATATTTTTATTTACCTGAAATTTTGTTCCGGCTGTGGGTGAAAGTATTTCCAATTTACTTAAAGTAAAAACATTGTTGCTAATATCTGAAACGGTTGCATCGGAAACATCAAATATTTTAATTAGTGCTTGTATTGAGGGACTATATAAATTTGAACTAATGTCCCAAGAATAAGAACCTACACTAGCATTTTGAGATGCAACAATTGTTTGCCAGCTTGTTCCGTTATCAGTAGATAATTGTATTCTTATTGTACTTACTCCGCTGCTTGTCCAAGTTATATTATGAGTCGAATTAAGAAGCCATACTTCTCCATTGTTCGGTGCAGTTACTGCAATAGATTTTGGCGGCGGAGCAAATCCATAATTTTTATTCTTATTAATATCTGCAAAACTACTTGAGTTAAACACAGCAAATAATAAAATTGTAAGCAATATGTGATTTTTTTTATTCAAAGTATTGTTAATGTGGTTCTAATAATTTATTCTTATAATTGGTGAAAAAACTATGTAATTATCCAATCTGTAAAATGGTAAAGATTTTGTGTTAAATTTAAACGATTGGTAAAATGAGAAATCAATTCCGATTGTGTTGCTTAGCATAAAATGAGCTTTAATGCCGGCATAACCATAACCTTTGTTAAAAACATAATTTACATCAAAACTTAAATCGTGTTGTAGTAATCCTTTGCTAGTAGAAAGACCGATTTCTGTATTAATTACATTATCAAATTTACTGCTAACTTGCGGTTCCAAATCCTGCAGATTATCTTTAAGCGGGTCATAAAAATAATGATAAACATCAAAAGACGAAACTCCCAAACCAGCGTGAAGCCAACCAAAATCCATTAAGTTCATTATATCACGATAATCAAAAAATAAACTGAAATAATTTCTATTTGAATAAAATTGAGAGACATAATCAAAACCAAAATCTTTTGTTTTAAATTCGGTAATAGAAAACATACCGGAGATAGATAATTTTATTCTTTTAAACTTTTCGCCAATGAATTTGAAAGGATAACCTTCCAAGCCAGCATAAACATTTGTTCCCGTATGAAATAACCTCTGTCCAAAAGGATCTTTATTAAAATCAAATGTAATTTGTCGTGCCGGAACCCCAATACCAATATCAAATGTGTAGGAATTATATGCTTCGTTATTTAAGAGATAATCGATATACGCTATTTTAAGACCAATCATATAATCGGGATAATACCAACCTGGAAAAGCAATTCTATCATTACCCCATTTCCCCATAAAATATACAAGATATTTATTCTTCGATTTTGTAGTCATTCCCCAAAACATAAGTACAGGATTTGTGATATGGAAGTAGATATCATAATTATATGCTAACTTATTATCGAAATAGCTTTTTGTTAAATCATTATGCGCATAAAATTGCTTTTTTAAATTATTATACAAAACCTCACCGAGTATTTCTCGAAGATAAATATTATCATTTACTGAATCAAAAAAGTAATCAGCTTCGGAAGTATCTAATTTTGATTCAGTAAAAAATCGTAATTTTTCAATTTCACCGTCATAATATCTTTTACGCAATTCTATAAAAACATCACCCGAATAAATATCTTTAGTTTTTTCTTTTAACATTTTAAGAGAAGGTTTCTTCCCGTCTAACTTAAGCGCATTTTTTACAATAAATCGATTATAAATTTCCCGCACAAAAATCGGGTCAGTAATAACCCACTTATTTTTAAGATCATTAAAGGCAGTCGTGTTGTATTCCAAATTACGATATATAAGATTTAACCTTTGAGTTTTAACAGTATCCTTTGTGTTCTGCGACAAACACAAAGATGAAATAAAAACAAAAAACAATATGGATATAGTAGTTATTTTCATTTGTTTAAAATCCGAATCTGTATCTAAGTCCAACCATTGTACTTCCGTTATTTTCCCATGGACGCTGAGCACGATAAATTGGTTTTGAAATATAGTCTATTTCAAATCTTATTGAGCTGTACGGTTTAATTTCAATAAACTTTAACCAAAAACCTAAAGAAATAATATTATCAAACCACTTAAACTTTGCAGAAAATAATTCATTCCCTTTCGGCACAAAATTCAAGAAAAATTTTACGACCGGTTGAATTTGATTGTATGCCGTACTTGTTTGAATACCATTATGGTACACTGCTTTCACAACATTATACCTTCCAATACCTATATCTGCTCGGAAACGTAATGTTAATTTTTCATTAGTGTTCCAATAAAAAGACATTGTGTTTTCCCATTGAGTAAAACTAAAATAAGCAGTAGAGCTATCCGAAGGTCCGAAAGTAACATATGGATTTTCAACATCAGTTGTGCCTGTTGAATAATAAAAATTAAAAAACGGTAAACCGTAAGCTCTTGTAATACTTGCCGCAACAATAATACCTGGACCGACATTCAATTTTGGAGCATCAGTAAATATATTGGGAATGGTTGTACTAAGTGAACTAGTGTTAATTCTAAAACGACCAAGTAACCTTGCATCGATTAAAAAATCATCATAAAGATTTTGATAATCCTGCGATAAACTAATCAAAGTTCTAATTCCTGTACTCATTGTCATTGATTGCCAAGGCAGTATATTCAAAACATCATCTGAAAAGTTAATTTCAGCACTAATGCGACTAAACCCGAAATTCATAAACTTATGGTAGAAAGTTAATCCCCCAGTACTAATATCGAGTTGAAACGGTGGTTCGTTATCACTGTTTCTTCTGCGTCGCACAAT
This sequence comes from uncultured Melioribacteraceae bacterium, assembly GCA_964639525.1. Classification (GTDB taxonomy): domain Bacteria; phylum Bacteroidota; class Ignavibacteria; order Ignavibacteriales; family Melioribacteraceae; genus CAZXDS01. The sequence goes on from CAZXDS010000010.1 coordinate 10,193, forward strand.
ACTTTTGTTTTTTAAAATCGGTTTCGGATAACCATGAGTATTATTTACCCAAGCATAATTTAGAAAGTCTTGATTGTTCTTCCCTGAAATTCCGCGACTCTTGTTCACCTTTTTATCAACTTTTATTCCAAGCAATGATTGTGGATTTTGTTCGTCCAAACTATTTTGGACTATTTTATAAATTTGTTCATATTTATTTCTATCATTAAAATATAGTTCTTGAATATCTTTGAAATTTAGAACAACAGTTGTGTCTAAACTCGATTCTTCAGAGATATCATTAAAAAACCCTGTTTGTCCTCCGGCAGATTTATCAACTTCTTTTCTCACTTCCAACAGAATCAAAGAATCAGTCTCAACCGTTTCCATCAAAAAAACGAAATAATAAACAATGCCTTCGCCAGAAGTGAAATTAAATACTTTGTTGCTGCCTAATTTGGGAATATCAACAATCTTTTGTAACTCGGGTGATTTTGAATCAATACTAATATCATAGATATTTAGATATTGTTTATCTTTATCCAACTTATCTTCAATTCTTTTATACATTTTGTCCACAACTTGCCCGTATAGAAAAAGTGGAATGAATAATAAAAATAATGTATAAATAATTTTCATAAATTAAGTTGTTGTTAAATGATTATCAATAATTGATACGAATAATAGGCGAAAATACAAGATAAGAATCGCTTCTCCAAGGATATTTTATCTTATCAAAACCAAATGCACTATAATATCTCACATCAAGTCCAAAAACACTACTAAGCATAATCCTAAATTTAAAACCATAATAACCATATTGGTCAGAAGGATTATAACTCACAATTACTTGCAGTTGATGCTGAATCAATCCCCCGGTTTTGGACTCACCAATCTCAAAATTAACAAATTTGTCCGTATATTTGGTAGAATCACTTATTTTGTATTGTAAGGGATCAATATTATATTTTGTTACGTCATTAAATGATACCCCAATTGCTGCTTGAAACATTCCAAAATCAGCAAAGTTAAAAAGTTTTATTGCTCTAAGTTTAATACTTCCATAATTCCTAACGGAATTAAATTCTAACCTTCTATCAATTCCAAAATCGCGTCTTCTGTATTCATTAATTGTGTACATTCCCTCAATATCAATATAAGTGTTATTTAATTTGGGTGATATAAAAGAAAATGGAACGGCTGACAATTTTACAAAAATATTATCACCGGACTTAAAAAACGGCTGTTTCGGTAAAGAACTTGTATAAGGAACACTTGAATTACTCCCTGTTCCGAGTCCGATTTTATATGAATACTCTTTTGAATCAGGGGGCAAATCATTGTAATAAGTCAGCTGCAATCCACCAAAATATTGTTTGAATGTCCAGCCCGGATAATAAATTGCATCACTTCCCCACTGCCCGAACACTGAAACTAAGTATTTGTTTTTCATATTTGATGTTGTTGACCAAAACATAATTTCCGGCTCAAGTAAATTCAAATTTAAGTCAAAATAATATCCGGTTTTTGCATTAAATTCCTGCTTTGTTACATTGCTGAAAAAATAAGTCTGTTTCTGCAATTTTTCATATAGTTTATCGCCAATAATTGATTTTAAGTAAAATCCATCGTCAATGGGATCAAATAAAGGTTTGTTATAAAGTGAGTCGTTTTTATTTGAAGATATGAATTCAAAATATTCAATTTGCTTATCATAATATCTCTTTCTTAAATTAACAATTACATTCCCATCATAAATTTCTTTTGTTTTATTAAGAATAAATTGCATTTTTACATTTTTACCATTAACACGAATCGCATTATTTACCACAAATCTGTTAAACAATTCACGAATCAAATCCGGATCGGAAACAACCCATTTATTTTTCAAATCATTGAAAGCAATAGTGTTGTATTCCAAATTCGAATAAATCCCTTTCAATTCTTTTCGTACCGATGCAGAATCAATTTGCTGTCCAAAATAATATTTGGGCAAAAATAAGAACACTATTAAAATTGAGAATATTGTTTTCATTTTATAATAATCCGTGTCTGAATCTAAGTTGAAACATAAGTCCGCCGTTGCTTTCCCAATTTCTTTGAGTTCTCATAAATGGTTTAGTAATAACCATAGCTTCAAGTCTAAAGGAATCATTATTAGGGAATTGGAAAAGTTTTAACCAAGTAAGAAGATTGATTCTACTATCAAATATTCTAATATTGCCCCCTAGCAAGGGTTTATGTGAAGGCACAAAATTATATGAGAAATTCATTACAAGCAGAAATTTATTTTGAATTTGTGAAGCATTTTGAAATGTTCCGTCAGAAACATAATTGGCTTTCCAAATATCGTAGTAAGCAAACCCAATGTCGAATCTGAATCTGTTTGTTAATTTATCGCTTGCATTCCAATAGAATGACATAGAAAATTCAAATTGATTAAATGAAAAATAAGCTTCTTTCAACACAGAATTTTCCTTTGTAAAATATGTTGGCGAACTGAACTCATTTTTACCGAAAGCGAAATAAATATTAATAAACGGCAAGTTAAAAGGTTTAGTTAAACTAAACTCCCCAATTAGTGCATTACCAAGATTTAATTTTGCACCATCAGTTACAACGTATGGTTGTTTGCTGAAAACAGTATTGTCTTTTAGATTTATTCTTGCAAATATTTTTGATTCAAGATAAGTTGATTTTACAATATCAGGGTTATCACTCAATCTAAAAATAGTTCTAAATCCGGCTGATATCGTACCGGATTCAAGAGGCAACAAATTTAGGACTCGTTCCATAGAATTAAATTCAAATCCGGCAGTTCCAATTGAAAAGTCCATAAACTTGTGTGAAAGACTTATTCGGGAAAAAGATATATCGTATCGAAAATTAAAATTTTCATTTGCCCTGCTTCGTCCTGTTACTATCACTTTTTTAACTTCTGGAAACCAGTGAGAATTATTAATCTTAGCATAGTTTAAAAAATCCGTATTATCACGTGATGACATACCAAAACTGGTTTTAATTTCTTTATCAGGATTTATTCCGAGTATTGAAGGCAATGGTTCTCCTTCATTCTGCAAAATATAATCAGAAACAACAGTGTAGAGCTTATTGTAATAATTTTTATGAAACAGTTTCAAATAGTAAATGTCTTTAAATGAAAGTGCATGAAGAGTATCATCTGTTATGGATTCATCTACAAAAAAGTTTTTACCAGATTGTGTGTTAAGTTTTACTTCGTCAATGTATAAAATATAAAGTGAATCAAGACCAATTCCGCCGTTCAAAAATACTATCCGGTATTCAATATCTTTATTCATTTTAACACTAAAGGGCTTTCTCTTATTTGTTCTCGGTATATCAATAAAAAAATTATCTTCCGAGTTTGCAGGCTGATAAATTAAATAATTTAAATTCAAATAGTTAGCATCTTTGCTAAGTTTTAACCCGATTCTTTGAATTTGTTCGTCAATGTTTTGGGCATTAATAATAGAACAAAACGGAACTAATATTAAAAGGATAGCAAAATATTTTTTTACTGATTTTATTTTCATGTTAAAATAGAAAAGTATAATTTATTTAAGAATAGTTCCTTCGTAATTTTTAATAACCGATTCACCGAATTGTGTTGTAAATTGGACTTTCAGTTTAATTGGCTGTTCGCCGCAATCTTCCATTTCATTCAAAAAGTCTGAATTTAACTTAAAAGATACATATAAAAAATTTCCGGTTCTGTGATAGCGGGCATTTTTAATAAAATCTGCAGGCTCAGAAGTAATTCTAAATCTTTTGGGATTTGGATAAACAACAACAAAACCATTGGGAGTACTTCCAATGTAAGTGTAAAGAAGTCTCATAGCATTTTTATTCCACGCACTTATGGATATTTTATCATCAGGTTTACCTTTTTTCCAATCATCAAATTCTTCAAGATTAGGCTTATCCAAAGTAAATGTCCATTCAGATTTATGAACATCCTGTCCATCATAAATATATGAGAATTCTTTTCTGTGATAATATCCCTTAATAGTTATTGTTTTACCAACATTACTTAGATTGGAAAACACTTTATCCAATTTTACAATAGAGCCTTGACCGGCAACAATTTCATTTTTGGAGCCATCTAAAACCTGGTAAGAATAACCATTCGGATCACTAAACTCTAAAGTAGCAAAACTCATAGTTTCTTTTTCAGTAAAGAAATAATGATCACGCAATTTCACTTCGGAACCCATACGCGGATAATCAACATTTACCATATAATATGCAGATGCTCTACCGCTTCCCTTTTCGTCTCTATACTTAATACTGATTTTCACATAGTACTTACCCGGTTTTTCAATTGCTTCTTTAACTGCATACTGCACCATAACCCCGCGCCCGCCTTTTGCATTTCTTGTAACTCTGGATGGGATAGGATCTTGCCAAAATTCACTAGCATCTCTTAATTTATTAAAATTCGCGTCAAGTAATTCTGCTGTAAATGACACTCTTTTAATGTTTGTTAAAACAATGTATCTATTCTTAGGCACATTAAATTTCTGTAAAGTTACTACGCTAATAGTGTCTTTAATTGTATATTTACTTTGAGCAAATACGGAAACGGCAATAAAAAATATTAAAATTATTTTTTTCATAGTATTTAGTGTAGATTAAAAAGATATTTCTGCGCGTTTGGTTTTTACACCGCCAAGAGTTTTTGCTTTCACTTCAAATTGTTCATAATTACTTTTTGCCAATTTAAATCCACCAACACGAATAAGCAACGAATCCAATAAATATTGCGGTAAATATTTCGGGAATTCCCTTTCAACCATACAGAAAGCATTAAATTTATATTTGCCAGCCTTTTTAAAATTTGCAACAAGAACAGCGTTTCCATTTTCTCTAATTAACTTAAAATATTTGGTAGAATCTTTTAATGATATCCCGTTTTTAGGCCAATTTTTGGGTTTCGTTTTCGATTTTTTGTCAATATCAATAAAAAATTGAAGATTCTTTTTTTCAGCATCAGAAACAAGCCCTGCCGGAGTTAAAACAACTCTTAAAGGTTCTTTCGATTTTAAATTATAGTCCGAAGTTCTTTGCGGTATGGCTAACAGCAGCGGTTGCTTGTACGATTCTGCCAAAGTAACCAACATTTTATCTCTGATTAAATGCTCTTTCTCATCAAGTTCGTCTCTTTCTGTTATTACAATCAATAATTCGGTAATCAGAACCAAGTACATTACAAAATATATCATACTTTTTTGCATAAAAATACCCTTAAAACAAAATTAATATTATTTAGTTTTCCATTGTTTGCTTCATGTTGGTAATTGCTTCAAAATTTGATTTTTGAATTCGGGAAACTTTTTTTGATAATGATTCAAATTTTTCGAGATAACTTTCAACCATTCTAATTTCCTCGTCGGCAACATTTTTTAATCCTTCGAGCTCTTCTCTTAAATTGCCGCTTAAACTATCTTTTTTAACTCCGGTTTTAGAATAAACATCAATATATTCCGAAGGCGTAAAAAATGTAACGAGAGCTAATAATAACAACATCGAAAATTCAAGAAATAATGCAAACATAACCCAATATGGATCGATTTTACCGTCTACCCCAACTAAAAATTTTGGAATTAACGATACTTTACCGGCAAGAGTTCCGAGCCCCCGAAGTCCGACAATTATTATTAAAACAGCAGCACCGACATAAACAAGTCCCATAATGTTATTGGTGTATTTTGGAACAAAAGTATTTGTCATAAATTTGCCGAGTGCTGTTGTTGGTTCATGAAGCGGTTTTCTTTGTTTAGCTGTCACTTTTTCCTCCGTAAAATATAATTTTATAAAGACCTTATGTCCAATATACACTAATATATATTTTTTTTCATTAATAATTTTAATATACAATAATTATTATTTCAAGAATGTGATTTGAGTCTCATTCAGACAATAATTAAATACCGTAATAATTACCGATAAGCAAGTAGATATCACTTGCAATTTATTTTTTATTGAGTTCAATAACATTCAAATCATAAAATTTATAATTTATCGAATATAAATATTACAATATTGACACAATAATCATTCCATTATCGAATTATTCTTCTAAAAGTTGAATTAACTTCAATAACAAGAAATTTTTGTAATTCATGCATGAACTAATTATTGATTTTTGTTTTTATAATATGTTCTGATATAAGTTTTTGTCCCATTTTAAGATACACTACTTTTACAACTGTCTATTGGAGGCATTTCTTAAGCTTAGATATAATTCAATAATTCAACCAAATACGAGAACCAATAAATATTTTAAAATTATTAATTTAAGCATCAAATTTATTTTTACATCTTGTTATAAATATGTAAATAGCTTAAATTTGTGGTCTTAAAAATGCGCCCGTAGCTCAACTGGACAGAGTGTCTGGCTACGGACCAGAAGGTTGAGGGTTCGAATCCTTCCGGGCGTACAAATCTTGCCCTGTTGATTATATCTGCAGGGCTTTCTTTTTCTTAATTATAATTTTCCGTTAATATTGCTATTTAATGAGAACATATATCGCTTTATGTATGCAGCTTTGCAGCAAGCTGAGTTAGCATTCGATGAAGACGAGATTCCTATTGGTGCAGTTGTTGTGCATGACAATAGAATTATCGGGAAAGGATATAATCAGGTTGAAATGAACAAAGATGCAACTGCTCATGCTGAAATGATTGCAATTACTGCGGCGAGTAACCATTTAAAAAGTAAATATTTAGATAATTGTAAATTATTTGTTACAATAGAGCCTTGTTTAATGTGTACCGGAGCGATAATAAATTCGAGATTATCCGAAATATATTTTGGTTCTTTTGAACCAAAAACCGGAGCGTGTGGTTCGGTTTTCAACCCTCTCCCAAATAATGACACAATAAAAATATATTCCGGTATTTTATCCGATGAAAGTAAAGCTCTTATGCAAACATTTTTTAAGAAAAAGAGAAATCTGAAAAGTTTATAAAAATATTTTTTAAATTTGAACAAGAATATGTAGATTTTTCTTTAGATTCTTATTAATTTTTGATTGTTATTACTTATAAAAATATTTTTGGAGCATAGATGCAACTAATAATATTTGGACCTCCCGGAGTCGGTAAAGGCACTCAAGCAAAAATCCTATCCGACAAATTTAATATCCCCCATATTTCAACCGGAGACATTTTACGTGATGCGGTTGAACGTAAAACCGAACTGGGTTTAAAAGCCAAAGCCGTTATGGAAAGTGGCGGTCTTGTACCTTCTGATATTATGTCCGGAATTATGAACAACGTTCTACATAGTGAACGCTGCAGTAATGGTTTTATTTTGGATGGTTATCCGCGTACGGTTAATCAGGCTAAAACTCTTTCCGGCATGCTCAACACTCTTCCGAATAATGCTGTTAAAGTAATAAGCTTAACAGCTGATGATTCTATTATTGTTCATAGATTATCGAATAGAAGATTATGTACAAACTGTAATCATATTATAAGTTTGACTTCAATTGTAAATGAAAATGAATGCCCGGATTGCGGCTCTTTGGGAACGATGACAAAGCGTAAAGATGATGAGCCTGAAGTGATCAGACAAAGGTTGGACGTTTATAAAGAAAAGACTTTTCCTGTTTTAGATTATTATTCAAAAAAGACGAATATTATTAGTATAGACGCGACAAGAAATATTGACGAAGTTACAGAAAGTATTATGGATAAATTAAAATAAAATTAGCTGCTGTAATTCTTCTTTTTCAAAATCACTTTAACGGCTTTGCCGTCAGTGAGTTTTATTATACGGGAATTAGTTTTTTTTACAAGTTCATAATTATGAGTGGCAAATATAACCGATGTTCCGCGTCGGTTTATTTTTTGCATAATGCCCATAATCTCTTGTGAAGTTTCGGGATCAAGATTTCCTGTTGGTTCATCTGCAATAATAAACATAGGGTCGTTGAGCAGTGCGCGTGCAATGGAAATTCTTTGCTGTTCGCCTCCGGAAAGTTCATCCGGCATATTTTTTTGTTTATGTGTTAAACCGACATCCGTTAAAACATTAATTATTTTCTTTTTTATTAATTTATTAGGTGTGCCAATTACCTTTAAAACAAATGCCAGATTATCATAAATGTTTCGATCGCTAAGTAATTTAAAATCTTGGAAAACGACACCCAATTTTCTTCTTAGAAAAGGCAGTGAACTTTTTTTAATAGTATTACTATGAAATTCTCCAACTTGAACAGAACCTTCTTGCGGCATTATATCCATATAAATCATACGCAATAATGTTGATTTACCTGCACCGCTTTTTCCAATCAAAAAAACAAATTCACCATCAGCTATTTGTAAATTCAAATCATTAAATAGAGGTTGAGTTAAATAATTAAATGTTACATTGTTAAATATTATCATAATTATTTCTTTTTTTTAATAAAAATTGGACTCTTTCGGAACTGTCGTTCGCGTCTTCAAAACTAAATGCATTAAAACAATTCTCAACATACAATTTGCTATTTTCTAATATTTCAAAGTACTCAATAAATTTATAAATTTTCTGCTTATGAATTTCTTCATAGATATCACCGTTAGTAATAATTTTAAATTTATTGTAATGAGTTCTCTCTTTTAATGAATAATAACTTTTCTGTTCATATTTTATGCTGTTGAGCGACCCTTTTCTATTTAGACTTGATTGATATCGCAGACTGTTGTTTTCCAAACTTACATCAAAAGTGAAACAACCTTTTTCATCTAAAATATCAGCAACTGCATCGAAAAAGAGCTTTAATTTTCTTTTTGTTAATAAATAATTGACGCTGTCAAAACAAGAGTAAATAAACCCAAAATTACATTTAAATGGTAAACTCGACATGTCACACGCAACATGATTTGCACTTTTGCTTTTATTAAAAACTAACATTTCCAACGATAAATCAGTTATTATAAGCTTGTTAAATTTATTTAATAAAATGTGCGACAATTTGCCGGTACCGGCTCCTAATTCCAACACACTGCCTTTCTTCAAATCTTCCAGCTCATAAATTGAATAGATATAATCCGCCCATCCTTTGTAATCAACTGAACGCATAAGATAATCGTAAATGGGAGCTATAGCAGAATATTGTTTGGACATTTATTTTAATTTTCTATTGTTAACAATTTTTTCTGCCCAAATAAATGCTTTGTATAAGCTTTCATAATCGGCAATATTTTCTCCGGCAATATCAAATGCTGTTCCGTGATCCGGTGAAGTACGAACCAAAGACAAGCCCGCCGTATAATTTACACCGCTATTAAAATTTAACAATTTGAAAGGAATAAGTACTTGATCATGGTATGCTCCAATTACAAGATCGAAATTCTTATATAACATGTTAGCAAAAAAAGCGTCAGGAACAAATGGACCTTCAATATTCATATTTTTAAGTTGCTGCAATACAGGATTAAAGATTTTTATTTCTTCATTTCCAATTTGACCATTTTCGCCGGCATGAGGATTTACCCCAAGAAGTGCAATCTTTGGCTTAGAAATATTTAAGTCTGTCGTTAATGTTGATAGAAATAAACTAATTTTATCAAAAAGCAATTTCTGTGTTAAAGATTTCACTGCTTTAACAATTGGCTCATGTATTGTTAACAATGCTGTGTGAAATTTATTTGATAAGAACATCATACCAAATGACTTTGATTTAGCCAATTTTGCAAGTAACTCAGTGTGTCCCGGAAAATCAATTCCGGCAAGACCAAAAGAATATTTCGAGATTGGTGCGGTTATCATTGCACCGGCAATGTTTCTCTCAATTAAATTAAATGCCGTAAGAATTGCCGCATAACTAATTTTACCCGATGTTTTAGTAGGCTTACCAATTGATTGCCTTGCAAAGCCTAAATCGACAACTGTTAGTTTATTTAACGATGTGTAATTATCCGGAATTGATTTAATAATATCAAAATCTAAATTGATGTTACAAGATTGTAAAGTGCTAAGAAATACATTTCGGGGACACACAAAGAAAAGTGCTTTATTCTTTTTTTTAATTATTTTTTCAATGGCTTTGAGCGATATTTCGGGACCGATGCCGTTGATATCCCCACATGTAAAAACAAATGAATTCATTTTCTTATTTTATTAAAGTATAGTTTCCAAGTCCGATTTTATCTACAAACACAAATTCTTTTTTCGGTTTAATGTAGTTCCAAATATCCAAAACATTATTCTTCTTTGAATAGACTCTTTTCCTACTGTCGGGTTTACCATATTTAATATATGTTTTACCCATATCACTCAAAGCATTATTCTTATCAATGCCTTTCCCAAAGTTGAATATAGCATAATCTACACGATTATAAAATTCAGCCATTACTTCATTAAATTTTGTAGAGGAATCAGTATCATATTTTGATAAATATTTTTTTAAGGCAAAATATTGTTTTTCATCATCCAAGCGAAGTATCTTATCAATATCGAGTTTACCCCAAATTTTTTCTATTAACAAAATTGAATACTCAACATCTTTCAATATAATCGGTTTATTTAACCATTGAACTTTAAAATCGAATACTCTTGATTTATCACCATAACTAACTATTAACTTCACTTTACCCTCATCAACATATTTTTCAATATTATTAATACTAAAAATATGTGAAGATGGTTTTACACTGTTAATATTGACAAATAAACCATTCGTATATTCATGAAAAGTAACATTGCCAATTGCATAATTCGAAATTGATTTTTCTAATATTTTGTGCTTATTCTGAAATAGTGAAACTTTTATTTTTGTAACCGAAGAGTCATGTATAGGAACTAAGAACATTTTTGCAGATGATGAAAAAGGTATAATTTTGCCAAAACTTAACATTTTGTAAGAAGTCATTTTATCAATTAAATCTTCGCCGCTACTAACTAAAATTGGCTTATCGATTTTTAAACTGTCATTTCCAAGTTTAATTGAGATTTCTTTAAGGGAAATTGAATGTTTTTGATACTTAAATAAAACGGTTGGTTCTAACTTATATTTACCTTTTGACAAAGAAATATTTACCAAGCCTTCTAAATAATCGGATTTGGATTTTGTTTGTTTGTAATTATTAAGAAAAACACTTTTTGAAATTGACTTGTAAACTGACTTTAATTTTGGAGAGCTAATCTTTAAGTTTAAAGTAATGCCGGATAAATAACCCACTCCGTTTTTCTTAAACAATAGATTGTTGTAAGGGATTTTATATGTAATTACACAACTTGAGTCTATATCATTTGCAAACACAAAAGCATCGAAATAAATGTTATTATTCCGATGCTGTGCATTTAAAATGACAACAAAAATCAAAAATGTAATTATGGATAAATATTTTTTCATTTCATGTTTTTAATTCTATTTAACTTTTAATTATAGAAAAAATATTTATAGAATGATAGGCAAAAAATTGCACTATAATGTTTAGCTATTCATACTCACAAGAAATTCGCGGTTGTTGCGAGTCCCTTTCATTTTACCTAACAGAAATTGCATAGCTTCAATTGAATCGTAATCACTCAAGAAATTTCTTAAAATCCAAACTCTGTTTAATTCTTCTTCAGAAAGCAATAATTCTTCTTTTCTCGTACCGCTTCTGTTCACATCAATCGCAGGATATATTCTTCTGTCGGAAAGATTTCTATCCAACACAAGTTCCATATTACCGGTTCCTTTAAATTCCTCAAAAATAACTTCGTCCATTCTGCTACCTGTATCAACTAATGCGGTAGCAATAATTGTTAAGCTGCCGCCATCTTCAGTGTTTCTTGCAGATCCGAAAAATCTCTTTGGTTTGTGAAGAGCATTGGAATCCACGCCACCGGAAAGAATTCGCCCACTGTGAGGAACAACAATATTGTGTGCACGAGCAAGTCTTGTGATACTATCCAAAAGAATAACAACGTCTTCGCCCGATTCAACCATTCGCTTTGCTTTCTCGTTTACCATGTTGGCTACTTGTACGTGTCGTTCAGCAGGTTCATCAAATGTTGAGCTAATTACTTCCGCTTGAACTGAGCGACGCATATCAGTAACTTCCTCAGGTCGTTCATCAATTAAAAGCATTAGTAGTTTAATTTCAGGATTGTTTCGTGAGATTGAGTTTGCAATTTTTTGGAGCAAAACTGTTTTACCACTTTTGGGCGGTGAAACTATCATTCCTCTTTGCCCCTTACCGATTGGTGAAAGTAAATCCATAATTCTCATAGAATATTCGCCAGGAGCAGATTCCAATTTTATTCTTTTAGTCGGATAAAGCGGTGTTAAATTATCAAATAAAGTTCTACCTCTAATTTTTTCCGGATCTTTTCCATTAACAGCTTCAACTCTTAATAATGCAAAAAATCTCTCACCCTCTTTAGGTGGGCGAATTTGCCCGCTAACTAAATCACCGGTACGCAAACTAAATCTTTTAATTTGTGATGGTGAAATATAAATATCATCAGGTGAAGGAAGATAATTGTAATTGGAAGATCTAAGAAAACCATAACCATCATTTAATGTTTCTAAAACTCCTTTTGAAAAAGTTAGCCCATCTTTTTCAGTTTGAGCTTCCAATATTTTGAATATTAAATCCTGTTTTCTAAAATCACTATATCCGGCTAATTTCAGCTCTTTGGCAATTTTATGCAAATCAACTATTTTTTTTGATTGCAATTCGGAAATATCCATTGGCATAGTTTTGTCCTTAATTTTTAATTTTGGTGTCTTTTTCATAATGGTTCTTTTTGAGGTTATTTGATTGATTATATTAAATATTTATTAAACATTATTTCAGAATGGAACACGAAGTTACATAAAAAATAATTCAATTTTTAGTTATGGTCAAGATTGTTCCAAATTTGATTTTATTTCTCCAAGCAAATAAATACTGCCCAATACTACCAAACATTCATTCGATTTGTCTTGAATAAATGTTTTAATATAATTACTTGGATTTTTAATTATTTGTACTTCAATATTATTAATATCAGAAATAGTTTTTAATTCTTTAGCTGAAAACGCTCTTTCATAATTTACATTAGTAACATAAATTAAATCAAAATAATGAGCTACGGATTTTAACATGGAAGCAGCATCTTTATCATTCATTGCTCCAAATATCAAAATTCTTTTCGAGTAAGTTAAATACTCTTTCTTAAACTCATCTGTAAATGCACTTATACATTCAGGATTATGCCCACCATCCATAATTATAGTCGGATTTTTATGAATGACTTCGTATCTGCCTTGAATACCTGTGTTTCTTACAACTGATTGAATCCCTTGTTCAATTGATTGCTTTGAAATTTTTGGGAAAGTATCTTTTACAGTTAAAATAGAAAGAGCTGCGTTTACTAATTGATGCCTGCCTTTCAGCGGCGTATTATCTAACTTTAAATTAAAATTGTTGTTTACAAATGTAATACTTTTTTTATTAATTAAAATATTATTTTTAAGTTTTATTACTTCACTGTTTAGAAGTCTCGCCTTATCCAAAATTACTTTTTGAGCTTCAGGCGGCAATAATCCAATAAAAACTTTTTTGTTTTCTTTAATAATTCCGGCTTTTTCTAGTGCAACCTTTTCAATTGAATTGCCAAGTATATTAGTATGTTCTTTACTTATTGTTGTAATTACTGTAACAATTGAATCCAATACATTCGTTGCATCAAGTCGCCCACCCAAGCCTGTTTCAATAACGGCATAATTAATATTCTTTTCAGCAAAATACTTAAACGCCATTCCGGTTGTTATTTCAAAAAATGTAGGTTCTTCTTTTCTGATATACTCATCCATTTCGGTAATAAATTTTTGGATGTAATTATCCGGAATCATTATTCCGTTTATTTTGATACGCTCATTAAACTTGACGAGATGCGGGGAAGTATAAAGCCCAATATTATATCCGCTTTCCTGCAATATACTTGAAATAAATGAAGCAGTGCTCCCCTTTCCATTCGATCCGGCAATGTGAATTGCTTTAATCTTTTTTTCAGGATTGCCGAGATAGTTCATTAACTTATTAATATTCTTTAGTCCCAACTTAATGTTAAACTGATGCATCGAATATATTTTTTCAAGGGCTGATTCTAAATTCATTCTAAATTATATGATGAGGTTAAATTTGATATTTTTGTTATTGACGTTTTTCGGCAATATTCTTTTATGCCGTCAAGTATTTCAATTGAAACCAAAGGATTAATAAAATTTGCAGTTCCTATTTGAAATGCCGAAGCGCCTGCAATCATAAACTCAATTGCATCTTCCCATTTAGAAATGCCGCCAATTCCAATAATAGGAATGTCTATGTTTTTTGATATTTCAAATACTTTAGCAAGTGCAACCGGTTTAATTGCAGGTCCGGAAAGCCCGCCGGTAATGTTTTTAATTTTTGGCTTTCTGTCCCAAATATTAAATGCAGTTCCAACCAAAGTATTTATTGCAGACACAGCATCTGCACCTTCTTTTTTAGCAGCGCCGGCAAAATCAGATATGTTAGCAGTATTGGGCGATAATTTAATTATGATAGGTTTACTCGTTTTACCACGAACTGCATTTGTGATTTTTCCAACCCAAGAAATATTATTTCCGAATACGAGTCCGCCGTCTTTTACATTTGGACATGAGACATTTACTTCAAAAGCTTTAATTGCTGATTGGGAATCGAGTAATGCTACACATTCAGAATATTCTTCGATAGAACTTGCAGCTATATTACAAATTATAGTGGAATCTAATTTTTCTAGAAATGGAATTTTCTCTTTCACAAATTTGTCAAGTCCAACATTTGCAAGACCTATTGCATTCAGCATTCCCGAAGTTGTTTCAGCAACTCGCTCGGGTGGATTGCCTTTGCGCGGTTTTAATGAAATTGATTTTGTTACTATCGCCCCAATTTTTGACAAATCAATAAACTGCGATATTTCATTTCCGTAACCAACAGTACCGGAAGCAAGCATTACCGGATTTTTTAATTTTAGACTAGCAATATTAATACTTAAATCAATTTCGTTCATAATAAAACATCTCTTGAATTAAACACAGGTCCGTCTTTGCAAATGAGCAAATAATTATCTTGTGTAGATTTTTCAATTGCACAACCTTGACAGAGTCCAAAACCACAAGCCATTGACGATTCTGTTGATATTTGGCATTCAACATTATTTAATTTTGCAAAACTCTGTACAGCTCTAAGCATGGAAGTTGGACCACATGCAAATATTTTATATCTAGGCAAAGAATTATTGCTTATATAATCAGTTAAACATTCCAAAACATTTCCGTGAAATCCTGCCGAACCGTCATCAGTAGCCTTAAGAACATTTTCAAGATTATAAGTAATTATATTTTTTGAATTACGTCCGCCGATGAAAGTAATAATGTTTTTATCTTTTCCAATTTTGCGAGTTAAAAACGGAAAAGGAGCAACGCCAATTCCTCCCCCGACAATTATAGCGATTTCATAATCCCCTTCAGTATCAAATCCCTTCCCGAGAGGTCCCAACAAATCTAAATTGTCTCCGCTATTTTTCAAGCTCAACAACTCGGTTCCTTCTCCAGTAAGATTAATCATAAAAGTAAGAATACCATTGGAATAATCGCAGATACTGAATGGTCTTCGCAGCAAAGGGTAATTATTTTCAGAAACTTTAATATTAAAAAATTGTCCCGGAATAAATTCAATTTCAGAATTCCCAATAGCAACCTGCAGTAAAAATGTAGTCTTATTCAATCGAACATTAGCGAGTATAACGGATTTAAATAATTTCAATTTAATATTAGTGATTGTGTGAAGATAAATTAAGTATTAAAACTTAGATATTAATTACAAAAACAATTCTCAATTGTCAATTATCCATTCAGCGATTCAGAGTCAAAATTTCTGTAACACAGATTATTAATCTGTGTTACAGAAATATGGCAAATTTAATCGGAAAATCAGTCGAAAGCCGGATTCGGTCTTTGCCGAAATATTTTTTAATATACTCTTAACGTGTTGTTTTTTGTAATCTTAATTTTGACCCCGAACCGCTGTGTCAATTGCAGTTAAGAGATTTTGTTAAGAATCATTTTTCTTTCAATTGCCGTAATTTTGTCCAATCGGCGTTGATGCCTTTCTCCTGCAAAGTCAGTTGCAATCCATTTGTCAATAATTGATTTAATAGTTTCCTCTCCAAGGGTTTTTGCGCCAACCACCAAAATATTAGCGTTATTGTGTTCTCTCGCACTCTTTGCCGAGAACTCGTTGTAACAAGTTGCAGCACGAATACCGGGAACTTTGTTTGCTGTTATCGCCGATGGAATTCCTGTAGCGTCAATTAAAATTCCAAATTCAACTTCTTTGTTCACAACTTTTTGAGCTACTTCATAAGCAAAATCAGGATAATCACAAGATTGTTCTGAAAAAGTACCAACATCCTTTACTGCAAATCCTTTTTTAGTTAAAAATTTTGCAATCAATGCTTTTATTTTAAAACCGGTATGATCACCACCAAGAGCTATTACTTTTTGAGAACTAACACCTTTAACTTGCTTATCAGACTTTCCCTCTCCGATTCTTTTAATTGTCAAATGGAAATCATTAATTTTATCCATTGCGCTGGGAGTGAATATATCGGAATTACCGGCAACTACTATATTGCTCCCTTCGTTGTGTAGCCTAATAATGTCTTCTTCTGTAAAAACTTTTTTCATAGTAATAGCAAAAATAGTAAATCCAAATTATAAAAGTTCTTCAATATTTTTCATTTTTAAATAATCAACTACCGATTTAACATCTTGGGCGTTGTTACGATTGCAAACGAGTAAAGCATTTTTAGTATTGATTACAATCATATTTTTTGCACCGATTATAGCCGTAAACTTTTGAGGTGAAAAGACATAGTTGTCTTGTGACTCCATTGAATAAACATCACCTACGAACGCATTATCGTTTTCATCTTTATCTGATAATTGATAAACCGCTTCCCAACTGCCAACATCGTTCCATCCAAAATCACCTTTCGCCAAAAATACATCTTTTGACTTTTCCATAACTCCATAATCAATTGAAATACTTTTTAGTTGCCCGTAAACATTTTTCAGTACAGAATCAAAATTAGAAGTTCCAATAGATTTTTCAATCTTTTTAACTCCGTTATATAAATCAGGAAGGTGCTTTTCAATTTCTCTTAATATTGCTTGAACGTGCCAAATGAACATTCCTGAATTCCATAGAAAATCACCGGTTTTCAGAAAACGTTTTGCGGTTCTAAGATTTGGTTTTTCAGCAAAATTAATAACTTTGTAAGCTCCGTTCTCAATACTATTTTCGTCAAATTGAATATATCCATAACCGGTTTCAGGATGAGTAGGAGTAATTCCTATAGTTCCAAGTCCTTTTGATTTATAAGCAAAATCAGCAGCTTTCTTTAACGTATTTTGAAAATCCTCAACATCCCCAATTAAATGATCGGCTGGGAATGTTAACATGATTGCATCCTCATCCTTCCGATTCACTAAAACAGATGCAAGCCCAATTGCAGCGGCAGTATTTTTGCCAAATGGTTCAGCAATTATATTCTCTTCCGGAATTCGTGGTAATTGCTCTTTTAGTTTGTCTTTTTGAATTTTATTTGTAATAATAATGATATTATTTTGTGGCACTAACCCAACTAATCTGTTTACGGTGTCCTGAATCATTGTGTTTTCACCAAATATTCGGAGAAGCTGTTTCGGCTTCCTCTTTTTACTTCGTGGCCAAAATCTTGAACCAATACCGCCAGCCATAATTATTGCATATAATTTCATGTTGTCCCTTTAACTTTTACAATAGTTTGTAATTCCACTCGAAATATTTCCGCACGTTTTAAATAATTTGAAATATCAACATCTTTTTCTCTTACCGCCGCAACTATTACAATTAAACAAGCTCGAATATTTTCAATTGTATCAGAATTAATTTCCAGTTCACTACTAATTATCAATTGAAAAGCACTAACAATTATAGAGTGCATTTCAGATAGAAGATTAAAACCATATTCTTTTGACAAATCAGAATTACTTTTTAAAATGTTTATTTTTTCAATTATTTCAGAATTGTCAAAGTCATTTTCCAAAATCCTTTTTAAGAATTCTTCAATATCTTTAATTGGTGTTACAATATTACTTTCAAATTCATCATAGTCAAAACCTGCTTGCTTTACTTCATTAGGTTCACTTAATATTAAATCTTCTTTTATTATTTTATTTTCTTGTAATTGACTATTTAATTTTATATTATTTAATTTATTATCAACATCCGATTTATTTTGATACCTATCCAGTATTTCTGATTGCGGGGCTTTTATAGCAACATCAACCTCTTTTTTAGAATCATCAATTCTATCCATTATTTCTCTAAAAGAAACTGAGGTAACAGTATCTAATAAATTACTGAATTCAATCACTAAAGAATGGCTCTGTTCCTTAAACATTTCGGTTAGGTTTAAAAAATCAATCGAATCTGACGTAATAAACTCATAAAGTTTTCCGAGTTTGATTGCTAATTTGGAAAGCTCTGTAACTTTTTTCATTTGAATAATTACATTTTCAATATTATCTGTTTGACTTAAAAAGTTTTTCAGTATTGAGATAATTTCAATTTTTTCAGAACTCAAGCGTAGATTATTTGCAGCTATAACTATTGACTGAATTATATATTGATTTGTAATATTCATTAATAAATCATCATTATTTATCTGTTGCCATTGATTGTATTTCGTTCCAAACTCGAAGGAAATTTCCGGAACATACTTTTTGAATATCTTCTTCAGAATAACCTCTTTTCAGCAATTCATAAATTAGGTTCGGGTACATCGAAACATCTTTTAATCCGGTTGGTAACGAATCTCCAACGCCGTCAAAATCAGAACCGATTCCGACATAATCTATACCAACCAGTTTTACAACGTGGTCAATATGGTCGGCAACTTCCGATACATCGGCATAACCGTAGGAATGTTCTTTTCTGTATTTATGTTCAAATTCGTCAGCTTTTTCCCGCGATAGATTATGCTCACCCAAATAATTTTTAATCACAGCTGAAATATCTTTCCTCTTCTGATTAATTTCACCGCTGATAAATGCGGAGCCGAACGTAATTTGTATTACTCCGCCGTTTTGGGCAAGAGCTTTAATCATATCATCACTCATATTACGTTCAAAGCCTGGGGTAAAATATCTGCACGAAGAATGCGATGCAATTACAGGTGAATTTGTAATTCTCAAAACATCATAAAATGTTTCATCCGATACATGTGAAATATCAATCATCATCCCGATCTTGTTCATTGCTGCAATTAATTCTTTTCCAAACGGACTGAGACCGTGCCACTTTCTTTCCGTATCGTAAGATGAATCACCGATATGATTATTTTTTGAATGCGTTAATGTAATATATCTGATTCCCTGCTTGTAAAAATATTTCAGATTATCTAACTTACTTTCAATCGGCGTACCGTTTTCCATTCCCATTGGAAGTGATATTTTTCCGGCTGCAAAATTATCCACAACATCCTTTGGTGAGTTTGCCAATGCAAATTTATCGGGATGTTCACTAACAATCTGTTTTACCATAGCAATTAATGTATCTGCAAGTTCTTTTCCGCCACCGCTTTTTTCATATTTTGCAGGAATGTAAATTGACATAAACGGGGCGTTCAATCCGCCTTTAACCGCACGCGGATAATCTAAATTACCGTCTTTTGTTGCTACGGAAATATCTTCCATTTTATGATAAAGTCGATACGGAACATCAATATGAGTATCAGCAATAATAAATTTCTTGGCGAGTAATTCGGCTTTCTTTTTCAACTTATCATCCTTATCTGTATTTGCAATAATTGGTATAAACAAACTTAACAATAACAAAGGAATTAAATATTTATGCATAATCTATCTTTATTTATTTGAATAAAATTATTTTTTTTCTAAACCTACAAATTATAAATCAGCAATCACATTAAACAATTACTATTAGAATGCTGTGAATAATCCTATTTTGTCATCCTGTCCGGCAGCTGCCGGATTATTTCAGAATCCCAATTAAAGAATAGATGCTGAAATAAATTCAGCACGACCGTATATTTTGGGTTATTCAGAGCCTTCTATTATTAATCATTCTAATTTTGATTATCCGGAATCTTTTTTAATAATAAAACTCTTCTTCCCAATTTTATCAGAATATATCTTATGTTATCTTTATTAACAT
>CAZXDS010000010.1:30506-34963 GCA_964639525.1 uncultured Melioribacteraceae bacterium
AAAACTCTTCTTCCCAATTTTATCAGAATATATCTTATGTTATCTTTATTAACATTTTGAGGATTCCCCATTCTTGTATCATTATTAAGAATATGCCTTGTAAGAGATGCCCCGTTAGAATCATCAAATCTTTGGTTAAAATTAAGAACATAATCATTCGGTAATTTTAGAATAAGTTCTACTTCCGAATTAGGCTTTATTGAAGAATGGGAAAAGTACTTATCTCTTTTCCCCTTTTCTAAAATATATTTATTCTCATTAGTAATGATAATAAATTGGTCCAAATTATAATTCATTGGAACACTTTGCATGGAAGTATTTACAATCTTAATTCTCACATCTTCAACACCAATATCAGCCCAAGCGGATATTTTTGGCTCCATATCGGCACTGCTCTGATAAGTTACCCCATCTAATTCACTATACTTAACAATATTAAAGTGTTGTTCCTCGTCGGGATTCATTTGAATTCCAAAGAAATCATTAATTGGATTCGAAGATGCACAGGAAATTAGAACAAACATACTTAACATAATTAAAAGATAAAAAAGTATCTTTTTTATAAATCCTCCAATAAATAATTAACTTTCGTGTTTTACTTTAAACCCTTTCATCATCCATTTTTTAGCAAGCATTAAACTAATTGGTGTTATAATTGCAATCAATCCGTAAATAAACCACATTGTCCCTGTGCTCATATCTTCAGGCAAAACACCTTTCGGACAATATTTTTCAAGGAAATAACCGGAGTAAAATCCTGTAAATACTTTATCCAAAAACCACGGGAACTGCCCGACACCCATATATAAACCTACTTTCCCTTCGGGAGCAATTTCTGCAATCCATTGTAAAAATCTTGGCGACCACATTGCTTCACCGATTGTCATTCCCAAAACATAAATCAAAAACAAATAAATATTTGGTCCGAATGCCAATAAGAATGTCGGTAATGCCATCACCATTGTTCCGTAAATCATCATTTTATAAACATCAGCTTTGGCTGTCAATCCGGCAATTATTGGTGTAAGAACAAAGATTAAAATAGGATTCAAATTTGAAAATACTTCAAAATATTGACTGAGTACTGTTCCTTGAAAAGCTCTATCAAGATAATATGGGAGCGTTAGCCAATTGTGCGCAAATAATGTTTGAACAGGAATGAGAATAAATACAAAAAAAGTAAAACGTTTATCTTGGAACGGATGATAAGGACGCTGTTTAACATATTCAATAAATGCAGCAACTGCCAATAAAATACTTAGAATTAGTGCAGTATCTATATGAAAAGCAGAACCAAATAAAGAGAAATCAAATATCAAATTAAACGAACTTTTAAGCACAACATCAGAAAGCATAAATAGCACAACTGCAAAAACTGTAAAAAGGACTAATGGAATGTTGTTGATTTTTACATCGGGGATAACATCTTTTTTCTCTGCATCATCCTCTTCTTCTTTCCCTTCATCTTTTGCATTTGCAGCTTTTACTCTTGCGATAGCATCTTTATCCGATTTACGTGTTATCAGTACAACAGTCAGCAGTAAAGAAAGTCCGGTTAGAACAACATAGACCCAAAAAACGGCGGTAAGTCCGTTTGGCGGAAAAATATTTTCAAAACTGTGGCGTGTAAACGAAGAAATAAATCCGGACAGAAAAGCACCGAGATTCATTAGCCCGTATATAACAGCGTAACCCATTGCAGCAGTTTTTTTGGTAGTATATTTTTTCACACCGGCATATGCAGCGGGCTGAAACAATCCGTAAGCTGTTACCATTAGCAGCAAACCTGCAATCATAATAAAGAACATCGGCGACCAAAGTCCGTGTCCAAAATTAAACGAACCGGAAAGTGCTACAATTATTCTCCCGGCAATCATCATAATAAAAGACAGCACAAGTGATTTTCGCACACCGAGTTTATCTGACCAGCCACCGAGTACAAGCATTGCAAAAGTAATACCGCCCGTAACAAAGCTATAAATTAATCCCGCTTGTGCATCTGTAACACCAAGGTTTTCGGAAGCAAATTTCCCGAGAATTGTTAAAATACCAAAATAAACCAAGCCTTCAACAATGTAAGGAACGTTAATCCCCCACAGTGCTTTTGGTGCTTTGAAAAAAGCTACGAAAGTATCTTTCAGTTCCTTAAATGAATCGTTGATTACATCACTAAAAGTTTTTTTTACTTTTTCTTCATTTTTTTCTTCCACAGGTTCTTCCATAAATTATCTCCGGATAAGATTGTTAAACAATATTTATTAAAAACATTGAACTACTACGTAGTTCCGTCATCTTGTTGCTATCTTTTCTTCTACAAATATTGAACTACTATGCAGTTCATTCCCTTTCTTTATCAACAAACTTTGAACCACTAAAGCGGTACTTCATAGTGCACAATTTAATTATCGAGCAAATTAATAACATTTCAAATTATTTGTATAAGAATATTTTCCCCATTCTATAAAATAATTCGGTGATTATTTATTAATAACCACGTTAGTGGTTAAATATTTGTAAAAAATAGATGACAATATTATTAGAACTGCGTAGCAGTTCAATGTTATTTATTTTTTATTTATTGTGCTAATTTCAAAAAAAACTTTACAAAATATTTAACCATTTTAACATTGAACTACTACGTAGTTCATTTGTATTTATTTTTTTATTTTTCAAACATTGAACCGCTAACGCGGTTCTTTATTCCTCTGCATTATTTAATATCAAATAAGTATTTATCATTATATTGAACACTGAATTTTCTCATAAAGTCTTCATACTCCTCATTAAAAGAATATTTTTGGTGATGTTTCTCTTGGTGCATAATATATTTTACTACTCTATCAATTTGTGAACGACTATAAGAAAACGCTCCAAATCCTTCTTGCCAGTTAAATTGAGTTTTATTCCATTCTTTGATTTTTTCTGTAGAAGCAATTTTAATATCCTTTACCATATCAGAGATACATATAGATGGATTAAGTCCAACAAATATATGTATATGGTCGGACACAGAATTTATCGCAATCAGTTTACATTTTTTATTTGTTATGATTCCTGTTATATATTTGTGTAATTCATCTTTTTTATTAATTGGTAAAAGATGTTCCCGATTTCTTACAGAAAAAATTATCTGAATATAAATTTGATGATAAGTATTTGCCATTTTTTTTTTATTCAATAAAATAATATAATTGATTATTATTAATTGTAATAACAATTATTTCAATTAACGTATAACCACGTTAGTGGTTAAATACTTGTAAAGAAGGCAACAAAAAATATTTCAGAACTGCGTAGCAGTTCAATATTTTATTCGCAATATTATAACTTAGGTAAATTTAAACAATATTTACTTCTTCATTTAATTTTATGTTAAACTTACTTAAAACTTTTCTTTTTATTATTTTAGAAAATTCATAAATGTTACTTCCACTTGCATTTCCATTATTTATAATTATTAATGAGTGATTTTTGAAAGTACCGGTGTTGCCGTAAATTATCCCTTTCATTCCAACAGCTTCAATTAATTTGGCTGCTGATATTTTTACGTTATTTGTATTTGTGCCAAAGTACGTGATGTTGGGAAATTGTTTATGAAACCGCACGAAATCAGTTTTGCTCAAAATTGGATTCTTAAAAAAACTTCCGGCGTTTCCCAGTTTAGAAACATCCGGTAATTTGGATTTCCTTGTTTCAATTATAAACTTACGTATATTATTAAGTTTTACTTTTTCAATTGGAATATTTGCGAATTTTTTATTCAATAATTGATATGATAAGTTTGGCTTTTTGATTTTTACCAAGTTAAGAATAATGTCAGTTATTACGAATTTATTTTTAAACTTATTTTTAAAAATACTATCTCTGTAACCAAATTCACAATCTTTATTTGAAATATTTTTTGTAGTAAAATCATTAAAATTAAATATCTCAACTGAATCCAAAACATCTTTTAATTCAGTTCCGTAAGCTCCAATATTCTGAATCGGTGCAGCACCGGCAGTTCCCGGAATCAACGAAAGATTTTCAATTCCCCATAAATTATTTGCGACAGCATATTTAACGACGTTATCCCAAATTACACCTGCACCTACTTTTAATTGAGTGAATGTGTCAGTCTCAGTAATTATATTTATCCCGAAAATATTATTTTTAAGTACTGCACCGGGATAATCTTTAGTGAATAAAATATTACTTCCGCTACCGAGTATTAAAATCTCACATTTCTTTTCGTTAAATAACTGAAGTAATTCTTTTAGTTGTTTATTGCTTTCAAACTCGGCAAAATATCTTGCGATTACATCAACACCAAACGTGTTTACATTTTTTAGTGAGTGGTTTTCTAATATCTTCATTTAATGTATTAATAACTAATAATTGAATTACGAATATATTAAAATTAATGAGTATAATATCTCATTTTGAGCTAAGTCAATATTCGTGAGATAACGGCAAAC
>CAZXDS010000011.1:0-34631 GCA_964639525.1 uncultured Melioribacteraceae bacterium
TCAGTCGGTAGAGCACATCCTTGGTAAGGATGAGGTCACCGGTTCAATCCCGGTCGTCAGCTCAAAAGAAATTTTATTGTATGAAATGGATTTGAGGTTAAATGCTTTTATAATAGCATAAGTGAAATTTTAAAACCTTAATTAAATAGATGTAATTGGAGTGTAAAAATGGCAAAGGCAAAAAACGCAAGACAAAAAGTACTTTTTGAAAGTACGGCAAAAACCGGATATAGATACGCCACGATGAAAAACAAAAGAAATAATCCGAGCCGTCTTGAATTTATGAAATATGATCCTGTAGTTAGAAAGCACGTTTTATTTAAGGAAACTAAATAGATACGTCAGTGGCTCAATTGGCAGAGCAGCGGTCTCCAAAACCGCAGGTTGGGGGTTCGAATCCCTCCTGACGTGCAACTAAAACTATAAAGTGTGGTTATGAAAGAAAAAATAACAAATTTTGTTAATGACGTAGTCAAGGAAATGAAAAAAGTTACCTGGCCTACAAAAGATGAGCTTAAAGAATCGACTTGGGTAGTTATTGTAGTCTGCCTGCTTCTTGCCGGTTTTACTTATTTAATTGATATAGCTCTTACACAAATATTACAAGGAATATTTTAATTTTGGAATCAACAACTTCAAACTGGTATGTTTTAAGAGCTTTTTCCGGGCATGAAAATAAGGTAAAGAATCTTATTGAAGCCAAACTATTGGAAAATGAAGCCCTTAGATCGCGTATATTCGAGGTTTTAGTACCTACCGAAAAAGTTTTTGAAGTGAAAGACGGAAAAAAACGGACTAAAACGAGAAATTTTTTCCCCGGGTATATTCTGATTAACGCTGAATTGGATAACAAAGCGATTGACTTTTTAATTAATACTCCTTCAGTAATGGGATTTCTTAGTACTGGTAAAAATCCTGTTCCGCTTCAACCTGCGGAAGTTAAAAGAATTGTAGGTCGGATTACGCAAAATGAAGATACAGAGCGAACGGAAACAATATTTAGAACCGGTGATTATGTTAAAATTGTTGATGGCCCTTTCAATAATTTTTCCGGTTTTGTAGAAGAAGTAAATGAAGAAAAAATGAAAATTAAGGTGATGGTTTCAATTTTTGGTAGAAACACACCGGTAGAAATAGATTTTTCACAAGCAGAGTTAGAAAAATAATTTAATAATTGAAGGTATAGTAATGGCAAAGCAAATTAGTGGTTATATAAAACTTCAAATTCCCGCGGGGCAAGCAAATCCGTCGCCACCGGTTGGACCTGCTTTAGGTCAAAAGGGCGTTAACATAATGGAGTTTTGTAAACAATTTAATGCAAAAACTTCAGATAAAGCCGGTTTAATAATTCCGGTTGTAATAACAGTTTATAAGGATAAGTCCTTTTCGTTTATAACTAAAACTCCGCCAGCGGCAGTTTTAATTAAGAAAACGCTTAATTTAGAAAAGGGTTCTTCAGAACCAAACAAAACAAAAGTAGCCCAAATTACTAGAGAGCAGTTGCAAGAAATTGCTGAATCTAAAATGCCGGATTTAAATGCAAATGGTATTGATGGCGCTATCAACATGATTGCCGGTACAGCCCGTAGTATGGGTGTTACCGTTAAACAATAATATTTTAGAATAAAAAATTTGAATCGGTAAGATTATGAAATTGTCGAAAAGAATGAAAGAAATAAGAACCAAGGTTGATTTCAAAAAAGAATACTCTGTTGAGGATGCTATAAAAACGCTTAAAGAAGTTTCGAGCGTTAAATTTACAGAATCACTTGATTGTTCAATTAAACTTGGTGTTGACCCGAAACACGCCGACCAAATGGTACGTGGAACTGTTTCGCTACCGCATGGAACAGGTAAAAAAGTTTCTGTTCTCGTTTTTACTAGAAGTGAAGACGATGCAAAAGCCGCTTTGGAAGCCGGTGCCGAATATGCCGGATTTGAAGAGTATATTGAAAAAATCAAGGGCGGTTGGGCTGATGTTGATGTTGTCGTAGCTTCCCCTGATACTATGTCGGAAGTTGGTAAGTTAGGACGTATTCTCGGACCACGCGGTTTGATGCCAAATCCTAAAAGCGGTACTGTAACTAAAGATGTTGCTAATGCCGTTAAAGAGGTTAAAGCCGGTAAAATTGAGTTCAGAGTTGATAAAACGGGAATTATTCACACATCCCTCGGGAAACTTTCTTTTACAGCCGAACAGCTTACTGATAACGTTCAAACATTTTTAAAAACTATTATTAAACTAAGACCATCTGCCGCTAAAGGGCAATACGTGAGAAGTCTTTATCTTTCAAGTACGATGGGACCCGGTTTGGCAATAAGTAAAGACGAAATTTAAAATACAAAGTTTACGCACACTTTAAATAACTAAATTGCTTCAATAAGTCTGTTAAAATTAGAATTTAGGATTAGTATGAATAAAACAGAAAAAGCAGAAATTATAGAAAATCTTGTGGGTCTTATAAAAGATTCATCCGCAATTTTTCTTGTAGATTATCAGAGCATTAATGTTGCCGATATTACTGATTTACGCAGAGAATTTATCAAAGCGGAAGTTAAATACGAGGTTTTCAAAAATACTCTCCTAAAACGAGCTTTTGATGAAGTTGGCGGGTATGAAGAGTTTACTTCCCAGTTGAAAGGAATGACCGGTGTTGTTTTTACCGGCGAAAACTATACAGCTCCCGGCAAAATTATCAAAAAATATTTTGATAAAAATAAGAAATTCTCGTTTAAAGGATGTTATATAGAGTCACAGTTTTACGCTTCTGATAAACTGAATACTCTTGCATCTATGCCTACTAAAGAAGAAGTTATGTCCGGAATTGTCGGTAGTATCGCAGCTCCTGCTTCAGGAATAGTTGGTGCAATTAGCGCTGTAATGAGAGATGTTGTTAGTCTTGTAGATGAGATTAGCAAAAAGAAAGCAGCATAAAATTAAAAAACAATTAAGTTAAATCATTAGGAGTAAATACAATGTCAGAAAAAATTCAAGAAATTGTCGACAAAATTAAAGAGCTTACATTAGTAGAAGCCTCAGAATTAAAAACCGCATTAGAAGAAGAATTTGGTGTTAGTGCTGCTGCTCCCGTTATTATGGGTGGTGCTGTTGCTGGTGGCGAGGCTGCCGCAGAAGAAGAAAAAACTGAATTTGACGTTATCCTATCCAGTTTTGGTGAAAAGAAGATTAATGTTATTAAAGCTGTTCGCTCTCATACCGGTCTTGGCTTAAAAGAAGCCAAAGAATTGGTTGACAATGCCCCCAAACCTGTTAAAGAAGGTGTTTCTAAAGAAGAAGCCGAAAAAGTTAAACAGGATTTGGAAGAAGCCGGCGCTACAGTAGAAATTAAATAATTTTATTTTTTTTCAAATATAGTGATTTTATGGAAGTGGTAATGAGGTTAAAACCGCATTACCACTTTTCTTGCATTTTAAAAGCACAAAATTTTACAATTATTTTTAGGGAGGCTCGGATTGGAGAATATTAAAAAGAATAAAAATAATGGTCGTATTACTTTTTCTTCTATCACTCCTGTAATCGCATATCCAGATCTTTTAAATATACAATTAGAGGCGTTTGAAGATTTTTTACAGTTGAAAACACCGCCGAATGAAAGAGAAGATAAGGGATTGCAATCCGTATTTTTAAGGAATTTTCCTATTTTTGACAATAAAGAGTTCTATCGTTTGGACTTTGTTGATTATGGCATTGAAAAACCCCGTTATTCTTTACGTGAATGTGAAGAAAGAGGTTTAACATTTAATGCTCCGTTAAAAGCAAAGTTAAGATTATCGACAAAAGATGATGAAACTGAAGAATATGTTAGTTCTGTTGAACAAGAAGTTTATCTCGGTACTTTACCGTTTATGACAAAAAGCGGCACATTTTTAATAAATGGAGCTGAAAGAGTAATTGTTAGCCAATTACATAGATCACCTGGAGTTGCATTTTCTCAAACTATTCACCCAAACGGCACTCCAATTTATTCTGCACGTATTATTCCTTTTAGAGGTTCTTGGGTTGAATTTGCTACTGATATCAATCACGTAATGTATGTGTATATTGATAGACGTAAAAAGTTTCCATCAACTACCTTACTTCGTGCTCTTGGTTATGAGACTGATGATGAAATTTTAAATCTTTTCAGTCTTGTTGATGAAATTAAAGTTAAAGATTTAAATGTTAAAGAACATCGCGGGCGTTTTGTTGCCAATGATATTATTGATATGGCAACGGGTGAAATTTACGCTGCAAAAGATGAAGAACTTGTTGAAGAGACTATCGAAAATATTAAAAATTCAGAGGTTAAAAGTGTTAATTTAATTACTGAGGATACTACTTTTGAACAAGATTTAATTATAAATACCTTAAAGAAAGATACTTCACAAAACAAAGAAGAAGCACTGTTTGCTATTTACAGACAACTGCGAACCGGTGAAGCACCTGATGTTGATACTGCACAAGGTTTAATTGACAAATTATTTTTCAACGAAAAAAGATATGATCTCGGTGAAGTTGGTCGTTTTAGAATGAACGATAAACTTGGTCTGAAAATACCGTTGGAAGTAAAAATTCTTACTATCGATGATATTATTGCCATTATGAGCAGCATAATTCGTTTGAAAGAAGGGAATGTAAATGTTGATGATATTGATCATCTTGGAAATAGAAGAATTAGAACTGTTGGCGAACAATTAATGCAGCAGTTTAATATTGGTCTTGCTCGTATGTCAAGAACAATTCGTGAAAGAATGAATATGCGTGATAATGAGAACATGCAGCCTCAGGATTTGGTGAATGCAAGAACTATAAGCAGCGTTATTAATGCATTTTTTGGTACAAATGCATTATCTCAATTTATGGATCAAACAAATCCGATTTCGGAGATGACCCATAAAAGAAGAATTTCAGCATTAGGACCCGGAGGTTTAACACGAGAAAGAGCCGGATTTGAAGTTCGAGATGTTCACTACACACATTATGGACGTTTATGCCCGATTGAAACTCCTGAAGGTCCGAATATTGGTCTTATTTCTTCATTGAGTATTTATTCACGCGTTAATAATTATGGGTTTTTAGAAACTCCTTATCGTAAGGTAGTTGACGGCAAAGTTCACAAACACGTCGATTACCTTAGTGCCGACCAAGAAGATGAATTTACAATTGCTCAGGCTAATGCACCAATTGACGAAAAAGGGCAATTTTTAAAAGATAGAATTAAATGCCGTTACAAAGGCGAATTTCCAGTTATGAATCCCAAAGATATTCAGTATATGGATGTGGCTCCGGCTCAACTTGTTAGTGCGGCTGCTGCTCTAATTCCATTTCTTGAACACGATGATGCTAACCGTGCTTTGATGGGTTCTAACATGCAGCGCCAGGCAGTACCGTTGCTTGTTCCTCAAGCACCATTAGTTGGAACGGGAATGGAATATAAAATTGCACATGATTCAAGAACAATATTTCTTGCCGAAGAAAACGGTATTGTTGAATATGTTGATGCAACTAAAATTATTGTTAAATATAATGTTAATCCTGATAGCGAAGAGAGTTTAACGTCATTTGATGATGAAAAAAGGGCAGAATATGAATTAGTGAAATTCACGGGTACTAACCAGGAAACATGCTTTAATCAAAAGCCGGTTGTTAAGGTTGGTCAGAAAGTTAAGAAAGGTGATGTACTTGCTGATGGTCCTGCTATTCAAGGTGGTGAATTAGCTCTTGGAAGAAACGTTTCGGTTGCCTTTATGCCTTGGCGAGGATATAACTTTGAAGATGCTATTATTATTAGTGAAAGAGTAGTATCTGAAGATGTATTTACGTCAATTCACATAGAGGAATTTGAATTACCTGTTCGCGAAACAAAACGCGGAGAAGAGGAATTAACGCGTGATATTCCAAACGTTAGCGAAGAAGCTACAAAAAACTTGGATGAAAACGGAATTATTCGTGAAGGTGCTGAAGTAAAAGAAGGTGATATTTTAATTGGTAAAATTACTCCAAAGGGCGAAACCGACCCAACACCTGAAGAAAAATTATTGAAAGCAATTTTCGGTGATAAAGCCGGAGACGTAAAAGACGCTTCGTTAAAAGCTCATCCGGGATTAAAAGGTACAGTAATAAAAACTCGTTTATTTAAACGTAAACGCAGGGATGCTGAATCGAAAAAACAAGAAAAGAAAGACATTGAAAAATTAGAAATTTCTTATCGTTTAAATAGAGAGAAAAAATATAATAAATTAATTGAAAAATTAAATAAAATTGCTCTTGGGAAAACAACCGTTGGTATTAGAGATTTAGACGGTTCAATTGTTTTAAGAGCTAATACCATAGTTAAAGAGTCAACTTTTTCTGAAATGGAAGATGTTACTAAATTAGATTCAACTGAAGATTGGTTTAAAGATGAAAAAACCAATTCTCTTTTCCATCTGTTATTTAGCAACTACTTTGCGTTGCAAATTGATCTGGAAGAAGATTTCAAGCGGAATAAACTCAACATTCAAAGCGGCGATGAACTTCCTCCTGGAATTACTCAATTGGCAAAGGTTTATGTTGCTAAAAAACGTAAATTGTCAGTTGGTGATAAAATGGCCGGACGACACGGAAACAAAGGTGTTGTTTCAAAAATTGTACCTGCTGAAGACATGCCGTATCACGAAGACGGTACGCCGGTTGATATAATCCTCAATCCGCTTGGTGTTCCTTCCCGTATGAATATAGGTCAGTTGTATGAAACCGCACTTGGCTGGGTTGGAAATAATCTTGGTGTTAAATTTGAAACTCCCGTATTTGACGGTGCTTCATTAGATGATATTATCAAATGGTTAGAAGAAGGAAAGGTTCCGGAAGGCAGTAAAACAGAATTGTATGACGGTAGGACAGGACGAAAATTTGATCAGAAAATTATGTGCGGTTACATCTATATGTTGAAACTTGGGCACATGATTGATGATAAATTGCACGCCCGTTCAATTGGTCCTTATTCGTTAATTACACAACAACCTTTGGGTGGTAAAGCTCAATTTGGTGGTCAAAGATTTGGTGAAATGGAAGTTTGGGCTTTGGAAGGTTATGGAGCAGCCCATACTTTGCAGGAAATTTTAACTATTAAGAGTGACGATGTACAGGGTAGAGCAAAAGCCTACGAAGCAATAGTAAAAGGTGAAAATTTTGCAAAACCCAATGTACCTGAATCTTTCAATGTATTAATTAAAGAATTGAAAGGTCTTGGTTTAGATATAAAAATTAACTAAACCAAAACAATTTGTTAAGGTCACTTAAAAGTTTAAGGAGAATATAAATGAGATTTAGAAGAAGAGAAAATAAAGTACAGCAAATTAACACTATAACAATTAGTCTGGCTAGTCCGGATGATATTTTATCGAGATCTCATGGTGAAGCTACAAAACCGGAAACAATTAATTACAGATCTTTTCGTCCTGAAAAAGACGGATTATTTTGTGAAAAGATTTTTGGACCGGTAAAAGACTGGGAATGTGCTTGCGGAAAATACAAAGGTATTCGCTACAAAGGAATTGTTTGTGATAGGTGCGGCGTTGAAATTACACAAAAAAATGTTCGTCGTGACAGAATGGGGCATATTGCACTTGCTGTTCCTGTTGTTCATATTTGGTTCTTTAAATCCTTACCTTCCAAAATTGGAAATATTATCGGGATGAAAACCAAGAATCTTGAAAAAGTAATTTATTATGAATCTTATCTTGTAATTAATCCGGGTACTACAGGTTTAAGTAAAAAAGATTTAATTTCAGAGGATCAATATTTTGAAATTCTTTCAACTTTACCGCATGATAATAGTGCTTTGGATGATGACGATCCGAAAAAATTTATTGCTAAAATTGGTGGTGAAGGCGTAAAAGAATTGCTTAAAACCGTACCGATTGAAGAAACTTTTCGTGAATTAAAAGCTTCACTGGCAACCGAAACTTCACAGCAGCGTAGAAACGATACACTTAAAAGATTAAGAGTTCTTGAGGCGTTTAGAGAACATCCGGGAAAAGTTGTGAATAAACCTGAATGGATGGTTTTAACAATGATTCCAATTATTCCTCCGGAATTACGTCCGTTAGTTCCTTTGGAAGGTGGCAGATTTGCTACAAGCGACTTAAATGATTTGTACAGAAGAGTTATTATTCGTAATAATCGTTTGAAACGCTTAATTGACATTAAGGCACCTGAAGTTATTTTAAGAAATGAAAAAAGAATGCTTCAGGAGGCTGTAGATGCACTTTTTGATAACTCAAGGCGTGCAAGTGCTGTAAGGAGCGATGGTAATCGTCCTTTAAAATCTTTAAGTGATAATTTAAAAGGAAAGCAGGGGCGTTTTCGTCAAAACCTACTCGGAAAGCGTGTAGATTATTCAGCACGTTCGGTTATTATTGTTGGACCTGAATTGAAATTGCACGAATGCGGATTACCTAAAGATATGGCAGTTGAATTATTCAAGCCATTTATAATTAGAAAATTGATTGAAAGAGGACACTATAAAACAGTTAAAAGTGCTCGTAAAGCCGTAGATAGAAAAGAAGCTGTGATTTGGGATATTCTTGAAAAACTAATTCAAGGTCATCCTGTATTACTAAACCGTGCTCCTACTCTTCATAGACTCGGTATTCAAGCATTTCAACCAAAATTAATTGATGGAAAAGCTATTCAGCTTCATCCTATGGTTTGTACTGCATTTAATGCTGACTTTGACGGTGACCAGATGGCAGTGCATCTTCCTTTATCTTTTGAAGCAAGAATGGAAGCGTCGTTACTAATGCTATCGAGTCATAATATTCTTTCGCCGCAAAACGGTAGTCCAATCGTAGTTCCTTCTCAGGATATTGTACTTGGATGCTATTATTTAACAAAAGTTAAAAACGGTGCTAAAGGTGAAGGGCTAATTTTTAGCGATGCCGACGAAGTTCAACTTGCTCACGACTCAGGAATTTTAGATTTACATGCAAAAATTAAAGTTAAAATTAATGGTGAATTAATTGATACTACTACCGGAAGGGTAATATTTAATGAAATAGTTCCGGAAGGAATGGGATTTTTTAATGAATTGTTAATTAAAAAAGTATTTAGCGGTTTTATTTATAAAATGTTTGTAACTCTTGGTAATAAAGTTACTGCTAAATTTCTGGATAGCTTGAAAGAAATTGGATACAAATATTCTACTGCATCTGGAATTTCTATCAGTTACAGCGATATGGTTGTTCCTGATGAAAAAGCAAAACTTATTGCAGATTCCAATGAAAAAGTACGGGATATTTTAGACGAACATGAACAAGGCTTAATTACTGATGCTGAAAGGTATAACAAAATTATTGACGTTTGGACTCATACATCCAATGATGTAAGTAAAGCATTGATGGACAAATTAAGAACCGATAAAGAAGGTTTCAATTCATTACATATGATGGTTGACTCAGGTGCCAGAGGCTCACAAGAACAAGTTCGTCAGCTTGCCGGCATGCGCGGGTTAATGATGAAACCACAGAAAAGTTTAAGTGGTCAAACCGGTGAAATTATTGAAAACCCGATTGTAGCAAACTTTAAAGAAGGGCTTTCGGTACTTGAATATTTTATTTCAACTCATGGTGCTCGTAAAGGTCTTGCTGATACAGCTTTAAAAACCGCTGATGCGGGCTATTTAACGAGAAGATTAACAGACGTTGCTCAAGACGTAATCGTATCCGAAATAGATTGCCAAACAATTCGTGGTGTTTATGTTACTGCTATAAAAGATGTTGAACAGGAACGCGAACCGCTGGCAGAAAGAATTACCGGACGTACTGTTCAAGAAGATGTTTATAATCCGCGTACAGATGAAATTATTATTGAAGCCGGAGAAACTATTACTGAAGATATTGCAGAGCAAATTGATGAACTGAATATTGATTCGGTATTTATTCGTACGGCACTTACTTGTGAATCAATTCGTGGAGTTTGTGCCAAATGTTACGGCAGAAACTTGACTAACGGAAGACTTGTTGAAGTTGGCGAAGCTGTTGGAATTGTTGCAGCTCAATCAATTGGTGAACCCGGTACACAGTTAACATTGCGTACTTTCCATCTTGGTGGTACTTCTTCCCGTATTGCAAGTCAATCTCAAGTAGAGACTAATGTTGCCGGTAATGTTCGATTTGATAAAATAAATTACGTAGAAAAATCCGATTTCTTCGGTTCCGTAAAAGTTGTTATCGGAAGACGAGGTTCAATCGGAATTTTTGATGATGATGAGCGACAAATTAAAAAATATGATATCCCTTACGGAGCTGAACTTTTAGTTAGTGACGGAGAAGAAATTAAGAAAGGTCAACCGCTTTATAATCACGATCCGTACAATGCACTGGTACTAACTGATGTTGGTGGTATTGTAGAATATTTTGATTTGATTGACCGTAATACACTTCAGCAAATTGCTGATGAACATACCGGGCACGTTCAGAAAGTTGTAATTGAATCAAAGGACAAAACGCTTACTCCAAGTATAAGAATAACAGCCGAAGACGGAACACAGAAAATATTTAACTTACCAACCCATGCATTTTTATCCGTTGAGGAAAACGAAACTGTACAGCCTGGTACTATCTTAGCAAAAATTTCAAAATCGTCTTCAAAATCACGAGATATTACAGGTGGTCTTCCAAGGGTTACAGAGTTGTTCGAAGCTCGCAGCCCTCACGATCCCGCTACTGTATCGGATATTGAAGGTATTGTTAAGTTTGGTGCAAGAAAGAAAGGCTCAAGAGAAATCATTGTTGAATCATTGGACGGAATAGATCAACATGTATATAATGTAGCTTATGGTAAGCATATTCTTGTTCAGGAAGAAGATGAAATTCCTGCAGGTGAAAAAATTACTGAT
Source organism: uncultured Melioribacteraceae bacterium (assembly GCA_964639525.1). Lineage (GTDB taxonomy): Bacteria > Bacteroidota > Ignavibacteria > Ignavibacteriales > Melioribacteraceae > CAZXDS01. The sequence continues at coordinate 10,881 of CAZXDS010000011.1, forward strand.
GGACCTATGGATCCGCACGATATTCTTAAAATTAAAGGAACAAACGCAGTACAAGAATATTTGGTGAATGAAATTCAAGATGTTTATCGTTTACAAGGTGTAAAAATTAATGATAAGCATATCGAAATTATTGTTAAGCAAATGTTGAGAAAACTAAAAGTTATTAGTTCCGGTGATACTAATTTTATTGAAGAAGATCTTATTGATCGTACTAAACTTTATGCTGAAAATGAAAGAATTAGTAAACTTGTATTTGTTGAAGAACCCGGAGACTCTAAATTAAGTTTTGGTGATTTAATCACAAAGGCAAAAGATAGAGAAATAAATGCTGATCTTTTAAGAAAAGAAAGTAAACCACTGCAAACAAGAGCGGCTGAACCTGCAACATTTGAAAATGTTCTTCTTGGTATTACTCAAGCTGCTTTAAGTACGGAAAGTTTCATATCTGCAGCTTCATTCCAAGAAACAACAAAAGTACTAACCAATGCAGCAATTGCCGCTAAGGTTGACAAGTTAACCGGTTTGAAAGAAAATGTTGTTATGGGTCATTTAATTCCGGCAGGAACAGGTTTGAAACAATATAAAAGAATTATATTAACTGAAGAAGAAATAAAAAGTGAAGAACCTGTAAATGAAGATTCTGAAACAGTTGAAGATAATATTAATGTAAATAAATAATTAATAAAATTAATATTCACCAATTTCAAGTCTTGACAACAATTTATTTAATATCTATATTACGAGTCTGAATTTTGTTGAATAGTTGTAATAAGTATTATATTTTTGGAGGTATTTAGTGCCAACAATAAACCAGTTGGTTAGAAAAGGTAGGAAGGTAGTTCAAGTAAAAAGTAAAGCTCCGGCATTACAGAATTGCCCTCAAAAAAGAGGTGTTTGTACAAGAGTTTATACAACAACACCCAAAAAACCGAATTCTGCTTTAAGAAAAGTAGCAAGGGTTAGATTAACAAACGGTATGGAAGTAACGGCATATATTCCGGGAGAAGGGCATAATCTTCAAGAGCACTCTATAGTTTTAATTAGGGGCGGAAGAATTAAAGATTTACCCGGTGTTAGATACCATATTATTCGCGGAACTCTTGATACTAGTGGAGTCGATGATAGAAATAAATCTAGATCCAAATACGGAACTAAAAAACCAAAGTCAAAATAATTAAGATATTATGAGAAAGAGAAGAGCAGAAAAAAGGTATATTAAACCGGATCCTAAATTCAATGATTTATTGGTTGCGAAATTTGTAAATTATATGATGTATGACGGAAAGAAAGCAGTTACGCGAAAAATGATTTATGATAGCTTTGAACAGATCGAAGGTAAAACTAAACAACCTGCTTTAGAAGTTTTTAAAAAAGCAGTACAAAATGTTCAGCCGCTTGTTGAAGTTAGAAGTAGAAGAGTTGGTGGTGCCACTTATCAAGTTCCTATGGAAGTTAGACCGGAAAGAAGAATTGCACTTGCATTGAGGTGGATTAGAAATTATTCACGCTTAAGAAAAGATAAATCTATGTCGAGTAGATTAGCGACAGAATTAATTGCCGCTTCCAAAGGTGAAGGTTCGGCAGTTAAGAAAAAAGATGATACACATAGAATGGCAGAAGCTAATAAAGCGTTTGCTCATTTTAGATGGTAATGATTTTGATTGAGTTAAGAGTATATGGCTAAGAAAAGAGTAGATATAAGCAAAGTAAGAAACATCGGCATTATGGCACATATTGATGCCGGTAAAACTACAACGACTGAACGTATTCTTTTTTATACAGGAAAAGTTCATAGAATTGGTGAAGTACATGACGGTGCTGCAACAATGGATTGGATGGAGCAAGAAAAAGAACGCGGTATTACAATTACCAGTGCTTCAACCACAGCTTATTGGAACGGCTATCAAATAAATATTATTGATACTCCAGGACACGTTGATTTTACTGCTGAAGTTGAAAGATCATTACGAGTGCTTGATGGTGCTATTGCTTTATTCTGTGCGGTTGGTGGTGTTGAACCTCAATCTGAAACTGTTTGGAGACAAGCAGATAAGTATAAAGTCCCTCGTATTGCATTTGTAAATAAAATGGATAGAATTGGCGCTGATTTTTATAATGTTGTTGACAACATTAAACAGAGATTCGGTGCAAACGCTATTCCAATTACATTGCCAATTGGGCAAGGAGATATGTTCTCCGGTATCATTGACTTGATTGAAATGAAAGCCAGAATGTACGATGAAGATACGCAAGGGGCAACATTTGAAGATTTAGAAATTCCTTCGGATCTTGTAGCTGTTGCAAACAAGTACAGAACTATTATGTTAGAAGCTGTTTCTGATGTGGATGATACTTTATTGGAGAAATACCTTGAAGGAGAGGAAATATCTACTGAAGAAATTATTAAAGTTTTAAGAAAAGCAACAAATGAGTTGAAAATTGTTCCGGTAATTTGTGGTTCATCTTTCAAAAATAAAGGTGTGCAAAAATTACTGGATTCAGTGATAGACTTTTTGCCATCTCCTTATGAGGGCGGCGACTTAGAAGCCCATTATGCACATAATGAAGAAGTTGTTTATAGAAAAATTGATACAAAAGAAAAATTTGCTGCATTAGCTTTTAAAATTATGACAGATCCGCACGTTGGTAAGTTGACTTATGCTCGTGTCTATACAGGTTCACTTTCTGCCGGTTCATATATCTATAACTCTGTTTCAGGTAAAACCGAACGTATCGGTAGAATTTTAATGATGCATGCAAACCATAGAGAAGATTTAGATATTATCAGAGCCGGGGATATCGTTGCTTTTGTTGGATTAAAGCATACCAGAACCGGTGATACGCTTTGTACTGAAGATGATAAAATATTATTGGAAAACATGGTTTTCCCTGAACCGGTAATACAAATTGCAATCGAACCGAAATCAAAAGCGGATCAAGATAAATTATCGGATGCATTAATTAAGTTATCTGATGAGGACCCGACATTTAGAGTTAAAGTTGATGATGAAACAGGGCAGACATTAATTAGCGGAATGGGCGAACTTCATCTTGAAATTCTTGTTGATAGAATGAGACGTGAATTTAAAGTCGAAGCCAATATTGGAAAACCGCAAGTTGCTTATCGTGAAACGATTACAAAAAAAGTTGAATCGGAAGCAAAATTTGCAAAGCAATCCGGTGGACGTGGGAAATATGGTCATGTAGTTATTGACTTAGAACCAAATGAACCCGGTAAGGGTTATGAATTTGAGAATAATATTGTAGGCGGATCAATTCCTAAGGAATATATTCAACCTGTTTCCAAAGGTATTCAAGATGCAATGAAAAACGGTGTTTTGGCTGGTTATCCTGTTGTGGATATAAAAGTCAGATTATTTGACGGTTCATATCACGATGTGGATTCTGATGAGATATCATTTAAGGTTGCCGGTTCTATGGCATTTAGAGATGGTGCTCGCAAAGCAAAACCTGTAATTCTTGAACCAATGATGGCTGTTGAAGTTACTACTCCGGAAGAATATCTCGGAGATGTAATGGGCGACTTAAATTCAAGAAGAGGAAAAATTGAAGGATTTAATGCTCGCAGAGATGCTCAAGTTATTAAAGCGATGGTTCCTTTGGCTGAAATGTTCGGTTATGCAACAATTATGCGTTCAATGACACAAGGCAGAGCAATTTATACAATGCAATTTTCTCATTATGCGCAAGTTCCAAGATCAATCGCAGAAGAAATATCAGAAAAAAACAAGGTTGTTAAATCTTAAAAAATAAATTAGCAATAATGACAAGTAATTTAAAAATAGTAATAAAAAATAACAAAGGAGTAAACAATGGCTAAAGAACATTTTGATAGGAGTAAGCCACACGTAAACATAGGTACAATTGGTCATGTTGATCATGGTAAAACTACTCTTACTGCTGCCATTACTATGGCTCTTGCCAAAAAAGGCTTATCTGAAAAAAGAACATTTGATAGTATTGATAATGCACCGGAAGAAAGAGAACGTGGTATTACAATTGCAACTGCTCACGTTGAGTATTCTACTGCAAATAGACATTATGCTCATGTTGACTGTCCTGGTCACGCTGACTATGTTAAAAACATGATTACCGGTGCTGCCCAGATGGACGGTGCAATTTTAGTAGTTGCTGCTACTGATGGTCCTATGCCACAAACTAGAGAGCACATTTTATTAGCTCGCCAGGTTGGTGTTCCTAACATAGTTGTTTATATGAACAAAGTTGACTTGGTTGACGATGAAGAATTAATAGAACTGGTTGAAATGGAATTAAGAGAACTTTTAACTGAGTATGAATTTCCTGGAGATGATATTCCAATTATTAAAGGTTCCGCATTAAGAGCATTGGAAGCTGCTACTGATGATAGTGTTCCTGCTGATGATTCTGCGTTGGATTCAATTTGGGAACTTATGGATGCTGTTGATAACTACATTCCATTACCGGAACGTGACATTGATAAACCATTCCTTATGCCTATTGAAGATGTTTTTTCTATTACCGGACGTGGAACTGTTGCAACCGGTAGAGTTGAAAGAGGCGAAGTAAAAATTAGTAATGAAGTTGAACTAATTGGTTTAGGTCTTCATAAAAAAACTGTTGTTACCGGTGTTGAAATGTTTCGTAAATTATTAGATTCAGCAATGGCTGGCGATAATGCAGGTCTTCTATTAAGAGGTATTGATAAAAAAGAAATTCAAAGAGGAATGGTATTAGCTAAACCTGGTTCAATTACTCCTCATACTGAATTTGAAGGCGAAGTTTACATCTTATCAAAAGATGAAGGTGGAAGACATACTCCTTTCTTTAATGGTTATAGACCACAGTTCTATTTCAGAACAACTGACGTTACCGGTGTTGCTACATTACCGGAAGGTACTGAAATGGTTATGCCAGGTGATAATGTAAAACTACATGTTGAACTAATTAGTGAAATTGCTATGGAAGACGGTTTACGTTTTGCTATTCGTGAAGGCGGCAGAACAGTTGGCGCCGGTGTAGTTTCAAAAATTATTAAATAAATTAAAAATAAAAATGAGAGAATATTTATTCTCTCATTTTTCAATATAAAGGAGAATATAAATTGGCAGGACAAAAAATCAGAATTCGACTAAAATCGTATGATCATATTTTGATTGATAAGTCAACGGATAAAATAATTAAGACCGTTAAAACTACAGGTGCTGTAGTATCCGGTCCAATTCCATTGCCAACTCGTAGAACTGTGTACACTGTTTTGCGTTCTCCGCATGTTGACAAAAAATCAAGAGAACAATTTGAAATTAGAGCTCATAAAAGAATTATAGATATTCATAATTCAAACAACAAAACCGTGGATTCATTAAGTAAATTGGATATTCCGGCGGGTGTTGATATTGAGATTAAGTTATAGGAATTGAAGAGATGCCAGGATTATTAGGTAAAAAAATAGGAATGACAAGTTATTTTGTTGAAGATGGGAAATCAATTCCTGTTACGGTTGTTGAAGCTGGTCCTTGTCAAATTGTTAATATAAGAACTGTAGCAAAAGATGGTTATGAAGCTCTTACTTTAGGATTTGGTTTAGCAAAAGAGAAAAACTTAACTAAACCGGAATCAATTGCTTTTAAGAAGAAAAAACTTACTCCTTCGAAACATTTAAAGGAGTTCAGAAATTTCGATATAAGCGATTATGAAATTGGAAAAGAAGTTACCATTGAACTGTTTGAGATTGGCGAAAAAGTAAAGGTTAGTGGCAGAAGTAAAGGCAAAGGTTTTCAAGGTGTTGTTAAGCGTCATGGCTTTCATGGTGTTGGCGGCGCAACTCATGGTCAAAAAGATAGGCAAAGACATCCTGGTTCAATCGGACAAAGTTCTTGGCCATCTAGAGTTCTTAAAGGCACACGAATGGGAGGAAGAATGGGATTTGATAATATTTCCGTAAAAAATTTGGAAATAATTCATATTGTTCCCGAAAAAAATCTTCTTGTAATTAAAGGAGCCATACCTGGAGTCATTAATTCAATTGTTGAAATTAATAAATAAGTTGGTTATTGAAAATGAAATTTGATGTTTATAAAGTTGATGGTACTAAATCCGGGGAAGCTGTAGAGCTTTCAGATGAAATATTTGGAGTCGAGCCTAATGATCATGTCATTTATCTTGCTGTAAAAGCATATTTGGCTAACCAACGTCAAGGCACTCATAAAACAAAAGAAAGAAATGAAGTTAGAGGTGGTGGTAAAAAACCATGGAAACAGAAAGGCCGTGGAACTGCTCGTTCCGGAACTTCTCGCTCTCCATTGTGGGTTGGTGGAGGTACAATATTTGGACCTAAACCGAGAAATTATCGCCAAAAATTAAATAAAAAAGTTAAAAAAATTGCTGTTAAATCGGCATTGAGCCAAAAGGTTAGAGCTGAGCAATTAAAGATAGTTGAAGACTTTAATTTTGATGCGCCAAAAACTAAAGAATTTACTCAGATATTAAGCTCATTAAATGCTTATGGGAAAAGAATTTTAGTTTTAACTAATGGCAATCTGGAGAATGTATATAAATCCGGAAGAAATATTGAAAAATTAAATATTATTGAAGCATCACAAGCAAATGCTTATGAAGTATTAAACAATCAAGTATTGTTGATACAAAAAGGTGCTATTGAAAAATTAGAACAAATTTTGAACTAAACGAAACTGAGAAAATGCATAATATTTTAATGAGACCGTTAGTAACCGAAAAAATCACAAATTTATCAGAAGATGGTAATAAATATGGTTTTGTGGTAGCACTTGATGCTAATAAGATTGAAATCGCAAAAGCTATTAATAATAGATTTGAGGTTGAGGTTGTAAAAGTTAATACGATTAAAAATCACGGTAAATTAAAAACGCAATTCACAAAACGTGGTCGTTTTAGCGGTAGAACAGCTAGATATAAGAAAGCGATAGTTACTATTAAAGAAGGTCAAACAATAGATTTATTTGGCGAAGTTTAGGATACGGAGTTTAAGCAATGGCGATTAGAAAATTAAAACCAAATACACCCGGCACACGATATATGTCAATTTCCACATTTGAGGAAATTACTAAAACTACTCCGGAAAAATCTTTATTGGCACCACTTAAAAAGTCTGCCGGTAGAAATAATAAAGGTAGAATTACATCAAGACATAGAGGCGGCGGTCATAAAAGAGCATATAGAATAATTGATTTTAAAAGAAATAAATTTGATATTCCGGCAAAAGTATTCTCTATTGAATATGATCCGAATAGAACTTGCCGTATTGCTTTATTACACTATGCCGATGGAGAGAAAAGATACATTCTTTGCCCTGATGGCTTAAAAGTTGGCGATACTGTTGTGTCAGGTTCTGATGTAGAAATTAAAGTTGGAAATGCTTTGAAATTAAAGGATATGCCACTTGGGTCTCTCGTTCATAATGTTGAATTAAAACCGGGTAAAGGCGGACAAATAGGCAGATCTGCAGGAACTTCTTTGCAAGTTATGGCTAAAGACGGAAATTATGCACAATTGAAAATGCCTTCGGGTGAAGTAAGACTTGTCCATTTAGAATGTATTGCAACTTACGGTACAGTTGGTAATTCTGATCATTTTAATATCAGTCTTGGAAAAGCCGGAAGAAGTAGATGGCTTGGAATTAGACCGCAAAGTCGTGGTGTTGTAATGAATCCTGTTGATCATCCAATGGGTGGCGGTGAAGGTAAGTCATCTGGCGGCGGTCATCCTGTTTCGCCATGGGGACAGTCTGCTAAAGGTTTGAAAACTAGAAAGAAGAAAAATTCTTCTAATAAATATATTGTTAAAAGAAGGAAAAGTTAGAGAATAATATGCCAAGATCAGTAAAAAAAGGTCCATACATCGATTTCAAACTTTTGAAAAAGGTTCAAAACCTTAACGATACAAATCAAAAGAAAATTATTAAAACTTGGTCAAGATCAAGTACTATATCTCCGGATTTTGTCGGGCACACAGTTGCCGTTCATAATGGCAATAAAATGATTCCCGTCTATATTTCGGAAAATATGGTTGGTCATAAGTTAGGAGAATTTTCTCCTACAAGAATATTTAGAGGTCATCCTGGAACGAAAGCTGAAAAAGCATCAAGAGTGAGGTAATTTATTAATGGAAGCTAAAGCTACACATAAGTATATCGGATCATCACCAAGAAAAATGCGGTTGGTTATTGATTTAATTCGTGGTGTATCTGTTGACAGAGCAATTGAAATTTTGCATTTTCATCCGAAGCACGCTGCCGTTGATGCTGAAAAAGTTTTACGCTCGGCTGTTTCAAATTTGTTTAATAAAGACGAAAATTCAAGCAACGATCCGTCTGAATTATATGTAAAAGAAGTATTTGTAAATGGAGGTCCGATGGTTAAGCGTATTCAACCGGCTCCCATGGGAAGAGCATTTAGGATTAGAAAAAGATCTAATCATTTAACAATTGTAGTTTCTACAAAAAGTTAGTCGCAGGAGGTTTTTTGGGTCAGAAAACGAATCCAATAGGTTTTAGAGTTGGTATAATGAGAGGTTGGGAATCCAACTGGTACGAAAGTAAAAGTTATGCTTCTAAATTATTAGAAGACAAAAAATTGCGTTCATACATCAATAATAGGCTTATTAAAGCCGGTGTTTCTAGAATTGTTATTAATAGAACATCTAAAAACACAGTGATTACTATCCATACATCAAGACCCGGAATGGTTATTGGTAAAAGTGGAAAAGAAATTGCTCAATTAGAGCAAGAGTTGAAGAAGATTTCGAATTCAGAGGTAAAAGTTCAGATTAATGAAATTAAAAGACCTGAATTAGATGCAAAACTAGTTTCATTAAATATTGCTAATCAGTTGAAAGGACGTATGTCTTTCAGAAGAGCTATGAAACAAGCAATTACCTCGGCAATAAGAATGGGTGCCGAAGGAATAAGAATTAAATGTTCCGGAAGACTTGGCGGTGCTGAAATGGCTAGAAGTGAACAGTATAAAGAAGGTAAAATTCCTTTGCACACTTTAAGAGTAGATATTGATTATGCAACAGCCACATCACAAACTATTTATGGAACCATTGGAGTTAAAGTTTGGATTTCCAAAGGTGAAAAATTAAGTAAAAGATTTTCTGATTAAAGATTTTTAGGAGTTTCTCCAATGTTAATGCCGAAAAGAGTTAAGTTTAGGAAGCAACAACGCGGAAAAAGAAGAGGTAAGGCTAAACGCGGACATAGAGTAAGTTTTGGTGATTTTGGCTTAAAAGCAATTGATGCTGCTTGGATTACAAGTCGGCAAATAGAAGCTTGCAGAGTTGCAATTACAAGAAGAATGAAAAGAGATGGAAAAGTTTGGATTAGAATATTTCCGGACAAACCGGTTTCTAAAAAACCATTAGAAACAAGAATGGGTAAAGGAAAAGCAGCAACCGAATTTTGGGTGGCTGTTGTAAAACCGGGAAGAATTATGTTTGAGGTTTCCGGTGTATCTAAAGAATTGGCAGTTGAAGCATTAAAATTAGCTTCACATAAATTACCAATTCATACAAAGGTAGTTTCAAGACCTGATTACGAATAAGGTGAGGTTGTTAAATGAAAAATTATGAAATTCGTGAAATGAGTTCCGAAGAAATTTTGAAAAGAATTGTTGAAGAAAAAAATAATTTGGTTGATTTGCGCTTTCAACATGCTGTTAAAACATTAACTAATACTGCTAAAATTCCTTTAGTTAGGAAAGATATAGCAAAAATGAAAACTGTTCTTCAGCAAAGAAAAGCGGACAAAAATTCCGAAACGGTAAATAAATAAGGAGCAGTTTGGTTAAATGGAAAACAGAACTTTAAGAAAAACCAGAATTGGGGTTGTTGTTAAAAATAAGATGGAAAAGAGTATTGTTATTGCTATTGAAAGAAAAGTAGCTCATCCTCTTTATAAAAAGTATTTTAAGAAAACAACCAAGCTCATGGCTCATGATGAAAAAAATGAATCGAATATTGGTGATGTTGTGAAAGTAATGGAAACAAGACCTCTTAGCAAAAGTAAAAATTGGCGACTTGTTGAAATTGTGAAAAAAGCCAAATAAGGAGTTGAACTAAGATGATTCAAGAAGAAACAAATTTAGTGGTGGCAGACAATTCGGGTGCCAAAAAAGTTAGATGTATCCGTGTTCTCGGCGGAAGTAGCAGACGATATGCAAGTATTGGCGATTTGATTGTTGTAACTGTGAAAGCTGCAATTCCCGGAGGCGGAGTTAAAAAGGGAGAAGTATCACGTGCGGTTGTTGTTCGAACAAGCAAAGAGATTAGAAGAAAAGATGGTACATATATCAAATTTGACGAAAATGCTGCTGTTTTATTGAATGCACAAAACGAACCGAGAGGAACACGTATTTTTGGTCCTGTTGCCCGAGAATTAAGAGATAAGAAATATATGAAAATTATTTCATTGGCTCCGGAAGTTTTATAAAAAGGAATTATTAGTTATGAAAATTAAGAAAAATGATAATGTAATTATTGTAGCTGGCAATTATAAAGGTAAAACCGGTAAAGTATTAAAGGTTTATCCTAAAAGGGATAGAGTTATTGTTGAGGGTGTTAATATTATTAAACGACATACTAAAGCAAATCAGCAATTACCTCAAGGTGGTATTATTGAAAAAGAGGCGCCTTTGCATGTTTCTAATGTAATGTTAGTTGATCCCAAAACCAATGAAGCTACTCGAATTGGGAAAAAAATAATTATTGATGATAAAACAGGTAAAAAACGCAGCATTAGAGTAAGCAAAATAAGCGGCGAAATGTTGTCTTAATATAAGTGGATTTAAGAGATTAATATGGCTAAAAAAACAACTAAAAAAGTTAAAAAAGCAGAAGAAACTAAGGATAATATAAAATCTGTTTATCCACGGTTAAAAGAGAAATATAATTCTGAAATTATTCCTAAACTACAAAAACATTTTGGGTTCAAAAATATTATGCAAGTACCTAAAATTGAAAAAATTGTAGTTAATGTAGGTCTTGGTGAGGCAACGCAGGATTCCAAATTACTTGATTTAGCTGTTAAGGATATTGAAACAATAACCGGACAGAAAGCAAGTATTAGAATTGCCAAAAAATCAATATCTAATTTTAAATTGCGTGAAGGAATGCCAATTGGTGCAAAAATTACTCTTCGCTCAAGGAGAATGTATGAATTTTTAGATAGGTTTATTTCAGTTGCACTTCCAAGAGTTAGGGATTTTAGAGGTATTTCTGATAAATCTTTTGATGGTAGAGGAAATTATACTATCGGATTAAAAGAGCAGAATATATTTGCTGAAATTGATGTTGATAAAATTAATAGAGTTTTTGGAATGGATATCACATTCGTAACTTCAGCAAGAACAGATAATGAAGCTTACGAATTATTGGCAGCTTTTGGTATGCCGTTTAGAAAAAAATAAAATTATTAAGGGAAATTATGGCAAGGAAATGCTTAATAGCGCGTGAAGAAAAAAGAAGAAAATTAGTTGAAAAATATGCTGCTTTACGCAAAGAATTAAAAGAAAAAGGGGATTATGAATCTCTTCAAAAATTGCCTAAAGATTCTTCAAAAGTTAGACTTCATAATAGATGTTTGATGACTGGAAGAGCCAGAGCATATTATAGAAAATTTGGTGTTTCGCGTTTAGTATTTAGAGAATTGGCTCTAAAAGGCGAAATTCCTGGAATTAAAAAAGCAAGTTGGTAAATGATAGGAGAATATTAAATGCCGGTTACTGATCCAATCGCAGATTTTTTAACAAGAATTAGAAACGCTGTTAAAGCAAAGAAAAAAATGGTTGATATTCCTCTTTCAGGAATGAAAAAAGGTTTAGCTGATATTTTAAAAAATAAAAATTTTATTCGTGATTATACTATTGTTGATGATAGCGTACAGAAAACTCTTCGAATATTTTTATCTTATGTTGATGGGGAATCGTCAATTACCGGATTGAAAAAAATTAGCACTCCCGGTTTACGTAAATACGTTGGAAAAGATGATATCCCAAGAGTTTTAAATGGTTTAGGTATTGCAATATTATCCACACCAAAAGGTCTTTTAACTGATAAACAAGCTAAAAGAGATGCTGTTGGTGGTGAAGTGGTCTGTTATATTTGGTAACACATTGTAAAAGGAATTGAAAAGTGTCAAGAATTGGTAAAAAACCTGTAAATATTAAAGATGTAACGGTAAATCTTAAAAATTCTACCGTTTCAGTTAAAGGAAAATTAGGCGAACTTTCATTAAATGCTCACCCAAATCTTAGTATTGAGATTGTTGGTGATGAATTATTAGTGAAACGACCGAATGATAATAGAGAAAACCGAGCTTTACATGGTCTAACCAGATCATTGATTCAGAATATGGTTAGCGGAGTATCTGCAGGTTTTTCAAAAACGCTAAATATTGTTGGTGTTGGTTATCGTGCAGAATTGAAAGGTAAAAACCTTTTATTAAATATTGGTTACTCTCATCCAATTTATTTTTTACCACCGGATGAAATAACTTTAGAAGTTCCAACTAATACCCAAATAATTATTAAGGGCGTAGATAAGGAACTTGTCGGTTTAGTAGCTGCTAAAATTAGATCTTTCAGAAAGCCTGAGCCTTACAAAGGAAAAGGTATTAAATATTCTGACGAGGTTATCCTTAGAAAAGCAGGTAAGACTGCAGGTGCATAAAATCATTAGGAGATTTTGAAAAGATGTCGAGATTAAAATTAGGTAATAGAAATAAAAGAAAAATTCGAATTCGGAAAAAGCTTTCCGGTACTTCTGAACGACCAAGATTAGCTGTTTACCGGAGTTTAAACCATATGTATGCGCAATTGATTGATGATTCACAAGGTAAAACTTTAGTTTCTGCCTCAACAGTTTCTAAGGAAATTGTTAAAGATGTAAAGAAAGCGGAAGGTAAAGTTGCAAAAAGCAAAATTGTTGGCAGCTTGTTGGCAAAGAAAGCTTTGGAAAATAATATAAAAGAAGTTGTGTTTGATAGAAGTGGTTATATTTATCACGGTAGAGTAAAAGCGGTTGCAGAAGGTGCTAGAGAAGGCGGATTAAAAATTTAATTATTGCCGGATGGTCTAATGGTAGGACTACGCCCTTTGGAGGCGTCTGTAGAGGTTCGAATCCTCTTCCGGCAACTCTAAAAATTTGAAATTAAGGAGTTAAAATTGAGGAATAAAAAAGTATCGGAAATTGACGGACTTAAAGAAAAAGTCGTTACAATTAACCGTGTTGCTAAAGTTGTAAAAGGTGGAAGACGATTTAGCTTTAATGCTGTTGTTGTTGTTGGTGACGGAAAAGGAAATGTTGGTGTTGGTCTTGGTAAGGCAAACGAAGTAACTGATTCAATTTCTAAAGGGGTTGATGATGCTAAAAAAAACATGTACAATGTTCCCGTTATTAAAGGTACAATCCCTCATACAATTATAGGTAAGTACGGTGCTGGAAAAGTTTTATTAAAACCTGCATCTGCCGGTACCGGTGTAATTGCCGCTGGCGGTGTTCGTGCTGTACTTGAAGCAGCCGGGATACAAAATATTTTAACTAAATCGCTTGGTTCAAGTAACCCTCATAATCAGGTAAAGGCTACTTTACATGGATTGCTTCATCTAATTGATGCTCGTAAAATGGCTCACAAACGTAAAATTGAAATTGCTGAAATATTTAATGCATAGGTGATAATAATGGCTAAGAAATTGAAAATTACTCAAACAAAAAGTGTTATAGATAGACCTAAAAGGCAAAAACTTACAATTAAAGCTTTGGGTTTGGGAAGACCGAATTATTTTGTAGAAAAGAATGAATCTCCGCAAATTAGAGGAATGATAAACAGAGTTTCCCATCTTGTAAAAGTTGAAGAAATTGAAGGATAATGGAATTATGGATGTTTTAAGCAATTTAAAATACGCAAAAGGTTCACGAAAAAATAGAAAAAGAGTTGGACGTGGTGAAGGTTCTGGTAGAGGAGGTACTTCTACAAGAGGAATGAACGGCCAAAAATCAAGATCCGGTTTTAAGTACAGAGCTTGGTTTGAAGGTGGTCAGATGCCTTTACAGAGAAGGGTTCCTAAAAGAGGTTTTACAAACATATTTAAAATTGATTATCAAATAGTCAATGTTTCGAGATTACAGTATCTCGTTGAGTCCGGTAAAGCAACTGATGGAATAATTAATGCCGCAGTTTTATATAAGACTCAATCTATTTCAAAAGCAGCACAACCTTATAAAATTTTAGGTAATGGCGATTTAGGTAGCAAATTAGAAATAGAAGCACATAGTTTCAGTGCTTCGGCAAAAGAAAAAATTGAAAAAGCTGGCGGAACCATTAAAGAGATAAAAAAATAAATGAGCAAAGTACAAGATACCTTCAGAAATATTTTTAAAATTCACGAATTACGCCAAAGAATTCTGTACACTTTAGGAATTCTTGTTGTTATTAGAATTGGTGCTCACGTTACTTTACCTGGTGTTGACACTAGTGTTCTATCGCAAGCTATGGCAAATAGTTCTTCCGATAATCTTTTCGGACTCTACGATTTATTTGTGGGTGGCGCTTTTAAAAATGCAGCCGTTTTTGCACTTGGAATTATGCCTTACATTAGTGCTTCAATTATTCTTCAATTGGGTGGTGCAGTTGTTCCTTATCTCCAAAAACTTCAGCGTGAAGGAGAAGAAGGACGAAAAAAAATTACTCAGTGGACCAGATACGGTACACTTATTATTTCCGGGTTCCAAGCGTGGGGAATAGCAGCCTTGAGATTGCCGGGTATCAACTTTAATGGTATTCCAATTATTCCCGCTGAAATTGCTGGTTTTGAGTTTACCTTATCAGCAGTTATATTAATGACTGCCGGTACAATGTTTATGATGTGGCTCGGTGAGCAGATTACTGATAAAGGAATTGGTAATGGTATTTCTTTAATTATATTTATCGGAATTATTAATCGTCTGCCTTTCTCTTTACTTGATGAATATAGATTGATTGCAGCAGGAACCAGAAATATAGTTATTGAAATTGTAATTTTGGCTTTTATGGTTCTTATCATTGCCGGTATTGTACTCGTTACTGAAGGTACTCGTCGAATTCCTGTTCAATATGCAAAACGTGTTGTTGGCAGAAAAGTTTACGGCGGAGTTACGCAGTATATACCTTTGAAGGTTAATACCGCCGGTGTTATGCCTATTATTTTTGCCCAAGCAATAATGTTTATTCCTAGTACAGTATTATCATTCTTCCCGAATAACGAATTTTTGCAATCATTGGGGGGGTATTTTGTTTATACTTCATTTACATATTCATTCATTTATGGATTGATGATTGTGTTCTTTACATATTTTTATACGGCAATTGCATTTAATCCACAAGATGTTGCAGAAAATATGAAAAAGCAGGGTGGTTTTATTCCCGGTATTCGTCCTGGGAAACAAACTTCTGAGTTTATTGATAATATTTTAACTAAAATCACATTACCGGGATCAGTATTTCTCGCTATTGTGGCAATACTTCCGGCATTTGTTTCTCGCTTTGGTGTTTCGGGTAGTTTCGCTTCTTTTTTTGGCGGAACCAGTCTTTTAATTATTGTTGGTGTTGCCCTTGATACATTGCAGCAAATTGAATCGCATTTGCTTATGAGACATTATGACGGGTTTATGAAAACAGGCAAAATGCGTGGTAGGAAATAAGGGCTCTAGAGTAATTTGATTTTAATTAAGACTAAAAAGGAAATTGATTACATAAGAGAAAGTTGTAAAATACTTGCTGAAACACTGCAACTTGTTAAAAGTCATGCAAAGATAGGCATTACAACTTATGAATTAGATAAAATTGCTGAGGATTATTTAAGAAGCAACGGCTCTGTACCAGCCTTTAAAGGTTATTCACAAGGCGGAGCAGAAGGATTTCCGGGAACAATTTGTGCTTCAATTAATGAAGAAGTTGTACACGGAATTCCAAGTGATAGAAAATTAGAAGACGGAGATATTTTATCGGTTGATTGTGGTGGAATTTTGAACAATTATTACAGTGATTCTGCTATTACAATTGCAATCGGGAATATTTCCGAAGAGAAAAAAAAGTTGATGGATGTAACAGAAAAATCTCTTTACCTTGGAATAGAAAATGCTATTGCGGGTAACAAAATTGGAGATATTTCTTTTGCAGTGCAGAATGAAGTTGAAAGTAATGGATTTTCAGTTGTCAGAGATTTGTGTGGACATGGTGTAGGAAAACATTTGCACGAAGAACCTCAGATTACTAATTACGGGCGTAAAAATAGAGGACCGGTTATAAAAAATGGTATGACTTTGGCAATTGAACCAATGGTAAATGTTGGAACATATAAAATAGATGTTGCAGAAGATGATTGGACAGTTTTAACTGCCGACAGATTACCTTCGGCACATTTTGAACACACCATCGCAATAATAGATGGAAAGCCGGAAATATTAACTATAGTATAAAATTATGGCAAAACAAGGTGCAATAAAAGTTGATGGAATAGTTACAGATACGTTACCAAACGCTAATTTTAAAGTTAAGTTGGATAACGGACATCAAATACTTGCGCATATTTCAGGTAAAATGAGAATGCATTTTATTAAAATTTTAGTTGGAGATAAAGTTGCAGTTGAACTCTCTCCGTATGATTTGAATAAAGGTAGAATTACATACCGATACAAATAGTAGATGAGGATGAAATGAAAGTTCGTGCTTCTGTAAAAAAGATGTGTGTACATTGTAAAATAATTAAACGCAAGGGTGTTGTTCGTGTTATTTGTAAAAATCCAAAGCACAAACAACGTCAAGGATAATTAAAACTTAGGAGGTTAGTGAATTGGCTCGTATTGCAGGTATTGACTTACCAAAACAAAAAAAAGCTTATATAGGATTAACTTATATTTATGGAGTTGGGCAGCATACTTCTATTAAAATTCTTGAAAAAGCCGGTGTTGATATTAATAAAAAAATATCTGATTTAACTGAGGAAGAAATTGCTCTGGTTCGTTCGATAATGGTTTCTAATTATAAAGTAGAAGGTTCATTACGTAGCGAAGTTCAGCAAAATATTAAGAGGTTAATGGATATTGGTTCTTATCGTGGTTTGCGTCACAGAAGAGGTTTGCCGGTTAGAGGTCAAAGAACTAAAACCAATTCAAGAACCCGTAAAGGTAAACGTAAAACAGTTGCCAACAAGAAAAAAGCTATTAAATAATAGATAATTATTAGGAGTTAAGTTTTGGCTAAAGCAATTAGAAAGACAAAGAAAAGAGTTCATGTAGATGCAGTTGGTGTTGCTCATATAAAAGCTTCCTTTAACAATGTGTTAGTTACTATTACTGATGTTTATGGTAATACCATTTCATGGTCGTCAGCAGGAAAAAATGGGTTTAAAGGTTCACGTAAAAACACACCTTTTGCTTCTCAAGTTACGGCTGAATCTGCTGCAAAAGAAGCATACGATTTAGGTTTAAGAAGAGTTGAAGTTTTTATTAAAGGACCCGGGTCAGGTAGAGAAGCTGCAATCAGAGCACTTAATACTGCAGGTTTGCAAATAAGTGCTATTAAAGATATTACTCCACTACCTCATAATGGATGTAGACCCCCAAAACGTAGAAGAGTTTAAATTAGGAGAAATTAATGGCTAGATATACTGGTGCAAGCTGTAAACTTTGTAGAAGAGAAAAGCAAAAGTTGTTTTTGAAAGGCACTAAATGTCATTCAGAAAAATGTCCGTTAGAAAAGAAAAATTATGCACCCGGACAGCATGGTCTTGGCAGAAGAGCAAAAGTTTCTGAATATGGAGTTCAGTTAAGAGAAAAACAAAAAGTTAAAAGAATGTATGGATTGCTTGAAACTCAATTCCATAATTACTTTGTAAAGGCAAGTAGGCAAAAAGGTGTAACGGGCGAAAACTTAATCACGTTATTAGAAAGAAGACTTGATAATGTTATCTACCGTCTCGGTTTTGCTCCTTCTAGAAAGTCTGCTCGTCAAATTGTTAAGCACAGACATTTATTAGTTAACGGCAAATTGGTTGATATTCCTTCATATCTTGTTAAACCCGGCGATGTTGTTACTGTTAGGGAAAAGAGTAAGAAGATGGATTTAATACATGATGCACTTAGACATACGCAAGATGGAATGTATAATTGGGTGTCAGTTGATAAAGCTACATTATCCGGAACTTTCGATCAGTATCCTGAAAGAGCAGATATTCCGTTGAATGTAAACGAACAGCTTATTGTAGAGTTATACTCTAAATAAAATTAAATGAAAAATTGTGAGGAAAATAAATGAGCTATTCATTTTTAAAAATACCGGATGGAGTTGTTTTAGATGAAGCATCTTCAAGTGCTACTTATGGTAAATTTTCAATAAAACCATTAGAAAGAGGTTATGGTATTACTTTGGGTAATTCGCTTAGACGCGTTTTGCTTTCATCTTTAACCGGTGCAGCAATAACTGCTATTAAAGTTGATGGAGTTTTACACGAATTCACTTCAGTTCCGGGTGTTGTTGAGGACGTTACAGATTTAATATTGAATCTTAAAAAAGTTAAAATGTTGATTGAAAATAATTCATCAAACAAAGTAGAAATTAATCTTGAGGGACCAGGTTCTTTTACTGCTGCAGACATTCAGCAGCATTCACCTGATATTAAAATATTAAATCCTGATTTGCACATTGCTACTTTAACTGAAAAAGCTAAATTTAATATTGAATTATATTATGGTTTGGGAAAAGGTTACGTCCCTTCGACCAGCCAAAATATTAACGGGCAAACTATCGGCTTGATTCCTATAGATTCTATATTTACACCAATACTCAAAGTCCATTATGATATTCAAAATGTGCGAATTGGCGAAAGTAATGAATATGAAGAACTCACGTTAGAAGTAACTACTGATGGTTCCATTACACCGGAAGATTCTCTATCGAGTTCCGCTAAAATATTAAAAGATCACGTTTCTTTATTTATCAACTTTGATAGTGAACCTGAGGAAGAAAAAGTTGAAAATAAAGTTGATGCGGAATTTGAAAGATTGCGTAAGATTCTAACAACCGGAGTGGATGATTTAGAATTAAGTGTTCGTTCACATAATTGTTTAAAATCTGCTGATATTAAAACTCTCGGTGATCTGGTTAGAAAAGATGAGAGTGAATTACTTAAATTTAGAAATTTTGGAAGAAAATCATTATCGGAATTAATGGAAATAGTTGAAACTTATGGACTTGATTTTGGTATGGATGTTGATAAATACGTTAAAGATAAATCTGATTCTAATTAATTGTTGAGAAGGTTGTAAGTTATGAGACATAGAGTTAAAGGAAAAAAATTAAATAGAACCGCAAGCCATAGATTAGCTACAATGCGTTCATTGGCTACGGCACTATTTCTTCATAAAAAAATTAAAACTACAGTTGCTAAGGCTAAATATGCAAGACTTTTCGTTGAACCCTTAATTACAAAAGCAAAAAACGGTTCACTTCATGCTCACAGATTAGTTGCACGGCATTTAAATAATCGAGAAGCAATGCAAGAACTTTTCGGTACAATTGCTGAAAAAGTTGCTGATAGACCGGGCGGATATACGCGCGTTGTTAAATTAGGTCGAAGACAGGGTGACGGTGCTGAAATGGCAATACTTGAATTAGTTGATTTTGGTGAAACCGGCGAAAGTAAACCTAAGAAAAAGGCGAAGAAAAAAGTTGAGAAAGTAGTTGAAGAAACACCTGCGGTTAAAGATGAAAATGTTGAAGATGCTGAAATTATAGAAGAAACCGTAACTGAAGAAAGTGATAAAGCTGAAAAAACACCTGCTGCCGAAGAAGAAAAAGTTGAAAATAAAACTGAAGAGGTTGCAACGGAAACTAATGAAGAAAAAACTTCTGAATCTTCAAAAAAAGAAGATAAAGTAGAAGACAAATAATAAAATTATTTAATTACTGTAAAAGAGTAATCGGAATAGCCGATTGCTCTTTTTTTTTATATGAAACAAATAGAATTTATTAAATCGGTTTATAAAATTAAAGATTTGCCAAAAAATGATTTGCAGCATGTAATTCTTTGCGGCAGATCCAATGTTGGGAAATCAACATTTATTAATAAATTATTTGGCAAAAAGAAAATTGCACTAACGAGTTCTGCCCCCGGTAAAACACGGTCGCTTAATTTTTATCTTGCCGAAAATAAATTCTATATAGTTGATCTTCCCGGATTTGGTTATGCCAAAATCGCTAAAAAAGAACGTGAAACGTGGGAAAGGCTCATCCAAGATTATCTTAAAATAGATAAAAACATTTCCCTTGCATTTCATTTAATTGATTCAAGGCACAAACCTACAACGCTTGATAGATTATTAAACGGCTATCTAAGAGAGCTGAACATTCCATACATTGTACTTATGAATAAAATCGATAAATTAAACCAGTCAGAATTTGCAAAATCGAAGAAAAATATTATGAATGTTTTTGATGAGCTTTTATTGGGTGAAAATTTTCTCCCATATTCTTCGGTAACCGGTAAAGGGAAAAAAGAAGTAGAAAATATACTTAATAAACTTTTCCTTGTGTGAATAAAGAAAAGATTTCTTATAATTAAAAGTTAAATTTTAATTTTTGAAATTAATTTGTTGAAGTTACATAATAGATGATATTTTATGGGTATTAGTCAACGAAATAGAAAAAGAATTTTGATATTTTCTCTTATCCCTATTCTTTCCGCAATACAAGTTCTAACTGAAGATTTGGTTTTACGAGCAATTGCCGGCGGAATTTTGGTGATTTATGTTGGCTTTATTGTGTTTTTAAGAGATTCTGTGAGAAATGAAGAGTTTGATGTTGATAATATAAATGATACTCCGGTCCCATCCTCCGACGAACCTGAAAAAAATGCCCACGAAACCGATTTCGGTGAAGATTTTAAAATCGTTTCCAACACAAAAAAAATTGAAATACAAAGAGCCGATAGTTTTTCTCCAACCGTTGGCGGGATGAAAAAAATATTTTTTAAACCGCCGGATTTAAAAGAAAATTTTGAAAAAATTGCAGGTGAAGAATTGCCGGCAAACCTAACAAATAATGAACAATTTATTTTTGTCCTTGAAAAAATTTTAACCGTTATCAAAGATGCATTTCTTGCTCACTCGGCTGTATTTTTTTGGTACAAACAAAAAACAAAAAAAATTACACTCGAAAAATTTGTATCACAATCAAAAGAAATTACAGAACAGAAATTTGATCTTGATAATGATATTTTAAGCACAATCATTATTAATGAGGAACCGGAACTTTTGACTGATATTACTCCAATGGCAGAAACGGATGTACTAAGGTATTATAATAGTCCGCAGAATATAAAAAGTTTTGTGGGTGTTCCATTATTTTACAATAAGCATCTCATTGGAGTTTTGGGACTGGACTCCAAGTCAAATGATACTTTTGGTATTGAGACAATTTATTCTCTCGGTAAATTTGTTCGGGTAATTGCTATCCTAATCAATTTGTATGAAGAAAAACATATTGAATCATTATCTAAAAAAAGGCTCAATGTTTTACTTAATATTTTGAATAAGGAACGCAAGTTCTTATCACCCGAAGAGTTGGTGGAGGCAATTGAAGTAACGGTAAAAGAGCTTATTGATTGGGATGTGTTTTGTTTTGTGCAGTATTTTCCCGAAGAGAATAAATTTAAAACTTCTAAAATTATAAATAAACGTTCTCTTAAATACATTGGTGAAAATCTTGAAGTGGATATTAAGGAAACACTAGTAGGAAAAGCTATTCAAAGCTTGATGTCTGTTAAAGTAGGGAATACTTCCGAACATGGTTTCTTACGTTATTCAGCTTCGGAAGATATTGGCTTCGACGGTTCGTTTCTTGCCATACCATTAAGCTATGATAATCAAGTATTTGGTGTTTTATGTTTTGAAAGTTTGAAAAATAACTTCTATTCAAATGCAGACATAAAATTTTTGCAGGATGCTACTAAAATATTCGGATTTATTTTGTATTCGTTTACTAGTAGTTCGGTGATGCGTTCTTTACTTTCCGTAGATATTGAGACAAAGGCGTTAAATTATGTTACTTTCATGAATCAAGTTCAAACTGAGTTGGTGAAAGCAAAAGAAGTAGAGGTATCCGGTGTGCTGGCATTAATTCGTATTGATGATTTTTTGGAAGAAGATACTTTGTTCGAAAGCAATCCGTTTGATAAAGTGTTAAAAACTGTTCATAAAATGATTGTTGAAGAAAGTACTCCATTAAGTATTATCGGTAGGTTGGATAAAAGGGTATTCGGAGTTTTCTTTTTTAATCAATCTTCAAAAAATATATTTCTTTGGGCTGAAAAACTACGCATTAAAATAGCTCGCAAACCCATTGCAGTTGTGTCAAAACAAACAACATTTACTGTTTCCATGGGGGTTGCAGCTGCATCCGGCAAATCAGATTCAAAAGAATTACTTTACAACGCAGAACTTGCTTTGAAAAAGGCTATGGAGAAAGGTGGAAACACGGTTAAAAGTATAAATTAAATAAACACTAATTGTGCGGAAAATGTTGCATCAATATTTTCGGCATAACAAATTAAATTTTCAAAAAAAGAAATAATAAATGAATAATTTTTATGTAATTGTAATAGATGGCTGCGGTGTGGGTGAATTACCGGATGCTGCGGAATATGGAGATGCCGGAAGTAATACATTCGGTAATATTGGTAAGGTTATGAATGGAATTACACTTCCAAATTTCCAAAAATTAGGCTTGGGAAATATTATTCCCATCCAAGGTGTTGCCAATGTTGAACATCCTCTCGCTTCTTTTGGTAAGTTAGCAGAAGTTTCAAAAGGCAAGGATTCAACTTCCGGGCATTGGGAGATTGGTGGTTTGCAAGTTGATTTTGATTTCCCTTATTATCCAAATGGATTTCCCATAGAAATAACTGATAAATTTATTGAACTTACAGGAACTAATGGAATCTTGGGCAATAAAGCTGCATCAGGAACTGAAATTATAAAAGAACTTGGAGACGAACACGTCAAAACCGGATTCCCAATTATATACACTTCTGCCGATTCTGTTTTTCAAATTGCTGCCCACGAAAATATTATTCCCCTAGAAAAGTTGTATGAAATTTGTGAAATCACACGAAAAGAAATCATGGTTGGAAAAAATTCTTGCGGAAGAATTATTGCCCGCCCGTTTATTGGGACTAGCGGAAACTATACACGCACAACTAACCGCCGTGATTTTTCAATTGATCCGACCGGCGACACAATACTTGATGTGCTTTCACAAAATAATATTCAGACTGTTGCTATTGGAAAAGTAAACGACTTATTTAACTATCGCGGAATTAAAGTAAAGGAAAAAACAAAGTCAAATATTGAAGGAATTAATAAAATAATTGAATATTCATCAAAAGTTAATAACAGTTTTATTTTTGCTAATCTCGTTGATTTTGATGTTTATTACGGACATCGTTTGGATACTGAGGGTTTTTATAAAGCATTGCAGGATTTCGATAATTATCTTCCTGAAATTCTCAATAAGTTAGATAATAGGGATGCTCTTGTTATCACTGCCGATCACGGAAATGATCCGACCGGGACAAGCACTGACCACACACGTGAATATATCCCGTTATTGTTTTTCAGGAAAAACATAACTGGTAAAAATTTAGGTACGCGAGAAACTTTTTCTGGTATTGTACAAACTGT
>CAZXDS010000012.1:0-3775 GCA_964639525.1 uncultured Melioribacteraceae bacterium
TCCCAAAAGTAACTCTCTGCCCGGAAAATTATTGAGAGAATTAGCAAACAAAATTGGTGAAGCAAATCAAAACAACAAGATTAAAGTACTAATTCTTAAAAGTGAAGGAGACAAAGCTTTTTGTGCAGGAGCTTCGTTTGATGAACTGCTAGCTATTGAAGATTTTGAAAACGGTAAAAAGTTTTTCTCAGGATTTGCCAAAGTTATTAATGCAATGAGAACCTGTAATAAATTTATTATATCGCGAGTACATGGTAAGGCTGTTGGCGGCGGCGTGGGATTAATTGCCGCTTCGGATTACGCACTTGCGGTGGATTCTGCATCAATTAAACTTAGCGAACTTGCCTTAGGAATTGGTCCTTTTGTTGTTGGTCCGGCAGTAGAACGTAAAATAGGTGCTGCTGCTTTTGCTGAAATGTCAATTGATTTTGACTGGCGTTCGAGCAGTTGGGCAATAGAAAAAGGATTGTATGCCGAGTTGTTCAGTTCAGTTTCAGAACTTGATATGGCAGTTAAAATACTTTCAGAAAAACTTGCATCTTCAAACCCCGAAGCGATGCGAGAATTAAAAAAAGTATTTTGGAAAGGAACTGAAAATTGGGATTTGCTTTTAGAACAAAGGGCTGAGTTAAGTGGAAGACTTGTTCTTTCTGAATTTACAAAAAATTATATTCAACAATTTAAAAGGAAAAAATAAAATGGACAACACATCAGCAAATGAAACAGCGCACAATATAATTTCTGAAATAGAATATCAATCAGCTTCAATTGTGAGCAAACAGATAATCAAAAAGCCGAATGGTAATGTTACACTTTTCGCGTTTGCAAAAGATGAATCTTTAGCGGAACACACTTCACCTTATGAAGCACTTGTACAAATTTTGGAAGGAAGTATGGAAATAACACTCGGTGGAGAACCGCATATTGTTACCGGAGGCGAAAGATTGCTTTTACCTGCAGATGTTTCTCACGGGCTTGTTGCAAAAGAAAACACAAAAATGCTGCTGACAATGATAAAGTAAGATTTCTGTGCAAACGCAAAAATGTTTTACTCTAGTTTCTGCGCCAAACAATCTTATTGCCAACGCTGATATTGTTCATATCGCAATATCCGGCATTAACCTCTACAACGTATAAAGCAGGTTTGGTTGAAGGATATGTTTGGTCGGAAAACGGAGTTGTATCTTTATGGATAGTGACAATTTCTAAGTTTTTATTTACAAATATCATGTCTAACGGTAATTGAGTATTGTGCATCCAAAAAGATTGATATTCTTGTGCCGGAAAAATAAAAAGCATTCCTTGATTCATTTTCATTTTGTCGCGATACATTAAACCGGTTTCACGTTCCTGAGCATCGTCAGCAATTTCAATATCAATTTTTGCTAAAAACTTATTATCACTTGTGTTAAAAGTTAATTCACCGTGTTTTGTAAAATCAAATGCTGTATATCCCTGAATAGCTTTCACCTTTTTCTTTGTTTTGCTGTTTCCGTTAAATTGCAACAAAATAAACAATGCAATTGCCGCTAATCCAAGAACAGCACCCACGTTTTTAATATTAAATGTTGATTTTTTTTGAAGTAATTTCTTTTTTGCCATAGTACTTATTTATCCAAATTTAGTAATGAATTTGCAATTAAATAAAGATTAAAATATTCTGTAGATTAAATTAAAAAAAAATTAGTTAAAGAATTGAACACTGCTCAAATAATAAAACGAGAAAAAATAAAACTTACCGATACACAATTGCGAATGGTAAAGAGCGGCTGGGGAAATGATGCTGTTGAAAAAGCCACAGTTGAGCATATCACATATCTTTCCGATGGACTTAAAATTAATGGCTATCTCGCATTTCCTTCGGATAAGAGTAAAATATATCCTTCAATAATTTGGTGCAGAGGCGGATTTGGAGAAGCCGGAGTAATTGATTCCTTTAATGCACAAGGAATATTTGGGCAATTAGCCGGTTGGGGTTACGTTGTTTTTGCAAGTCAATACCGCGGAAACGCAGGCAGCGAAGGAAAAGATGAGTTTGGTGGAAATGACATTAATGATGTTTTGAACCTGATTCCCCTTGCCGAAGAAATCAATATTGCCGATAAAAATATTTGGGGAATTGAAGGCTGGAGCAGAGGCGGGATGATGACATATCTTGCACTGACAAAAACAAAATTATTCAAAGCCGCTGTTGTTACAGGAGCGGTTGCCAATTTGAGATGCAATGCCGATGAAAGCAATTTTATGAATAATTTTTATTCAAGAATTTTTGGAAATTTAGGATCGGAAAGTTTTAATAATAAATGTTACAATCGTTCGGTTATTAATTTTGCTGAAAAAATTTGTAAAACTACAAATATGTTTGTTATTCATGGTGCCGCCGATAACAGGGTGCTGCCTCATGACTCTCTTGAAATGGCGGCTAAGTTAATTGAAAATGGAAATAACATCAGATTGCTGCTTCTGGATAATGGAGACCATTTTTTGAAGAACCACAGAAAAGAGGTTGACAGGCAAAGGAAAGAGTGGTTTGAAAAATATCTGAAATAAGTACATGATGCAGGATGCTTGGTTCGTATGTTTGGAAGATATTTTTACTAGATATTAAACTATTGTATTTTAAGTTAATTAGGAGAAATAAATGAAATATTGGTTAATGAAATCGGAACCGTCTGCTTTTTCGATTGATGATTTGGAAAAATCAAAAAAGAAAACAACTTATTGGGACGGAGTAAGAAACTATCAAGCACGCAATTTTATGCGGGACGAAATGAAAATCGGCGACAAAGTTTTATTTTATCATAGTAATGCCAAGCCTGCCGGTGTTGCCGGAATTTGCGAAGTAGTGAAGGAAGGTTATCCGGATTTTTCTGCTTTTGACCCTGATGATAAACATTACGATCCGAAAAGTAATCAGGAAAAACCAACTTGGATTATGGTTGATATTAAACTGAAAAAGAAATTCAAAAATATTGTAACATTAGCAGAAATAAAGGAAAATAAAAAACTTCAAAATATGAAACTTGTTCAACGCGGTAACAGACTTTCGGTTATGCCGGTTGAAAAAAAGGAGTTTGATGAAATTGTAAAACTTGGTGAAAGGTTATCATAAAATTTTAATGAAAATGCAAAATGAAATATTACTGAAGTACTTTGGATTCGAAAGCTTTCGCGGAATGCAGAATCAGATTATTGAGCGATTAACAGTTGAACAAAAACACAGCCTTGTAATTATGCCTACCGGTAGCGGTAAATCACTTTGTTATCAAATTCCTGCTTTGATGTTTGATGGCGGAACACTTGTAATTAGTCCGTTGATTGCACTTATGCAGGACCAGGTAAATGCTTTACGAAAAAAAAACATTCCGGCTTCTTTCATAAATTCAACAATTTCAAAAAAGAAGAAAGAACAAAGATTAGGCGAATTTATAAATGGAAAAATAAAGCTGCTTTATGTTACTCCGGAAAGATTTAGAAAACCTGAATTTGTTGAAAAAATTAGGAATGCAGAAATTTCGCTACTTGCCGTTGATGAAGCTCATTGTATTTCAGAATGGGGACATGATTTTCGTCCTGATTATTCGAGGCTTGGTGAGTTTCGTAAACGGATTGGAAATCCGCTTACAATTGCTCTTACTGCAACCGCAACAAAGGAAGTGCAGAAAGATATTGCAGCAAAATTGAATCTTGATACGGCTGAAATTAAACTTTTTCATCAGGGAATCGAAAGACCAAATTTGCGTCTTGAGGTTTTTGATGTATATGATGAAAAGGA
>CAZXDS010000012.1:3875-34436 GCA_964639525.1 uncultured Melioribacteraceae bacterium
ATGGGTATTGATAAGCCTGATATTCGTTTTATCATTCATGCCGAAATTCCTTCATCGGTTGAGTCTTATTATCAGGAAATAGGGCGTGCCGGAAGAGATGGGAAAGATTCAATTTGCCTACTGCTCTATTCTCAAAATGATTTGCTGACGCAGATGGAATTTATTAAATGGTCTAATCCTAGTTCAGATTTTTTTTGCAGACTTTACGATATTTTAACTTCCGATATTGAAAAAGTAAATGCTTACGGTATTGAATATCTTCGTGAACGCTTAAGTGATAGAAACAGAAATGATTTTCGGCTTGAAACCGCACTTTCAATTTTTGACCGTTATTCGGTTACCGAAGGAATTATTGAAGATAAAAATCTGAAACTCGTTAGTGAACTTCCCGAACAGTTTGAAAACCAATTATTGCTTGAAGAAAAACTTTTACGTGATAATAAAAAACTTCTCTCTGTTGTAGAATATACCAAAGCACAAAAATGCAGAAGGGAATATATTTCAAATTACTTTGGTTTTTACGACCGGAAAGTTTGCGGCAATTGCGATGTTTGCACTGAATCGAAGAAAGAATGAGTGCATCAAACAATTTTTAAAAATTATAATTAGGAAACTTTGTGCAGACCGATTTATATACAATAAGTGAATTTGAAAACTTCGTTGCTCAAAACCCCGGAGCAGTAGTTTATTTCAGTACTCCGCAATGTAATGTTTGCAAAGTATTAAAACCAAAATTAAAAGAATTGCTAAAATCAGATTTTCCTGAAATGAACTTTGCTTATGTAAATTGCGAAGAGGCAAAAGAAATTGCCGCACAAAACGGTGTGTTTGCAGTCCCGACAATTTCATTCAGTCTTGATGGCAAAGAGTTTATTCGCAAATCACGGAATGTTAATTTAGCTGAATTAGCACACGAATTGAAAAGACCATATTCATTAATGTTTGAATAAAGAGCGTTTCAAAAGATTAAATGTTTTTGGGGCATTTATTTCTAAAGGGAATTTTATTTCTGCCAAATTATTGAAGCTGTCAAATTAGCAACCTCTTTATCTACAGCCACCGTTATCTTTTATTCAACAAAAACAGCGGTTCCGTAAACTAATATTTCAGCCGCACTCTGCATAATATAGCTGGTTGAAAACCGCACATCCACAATGGCGTTTGCTCCCAACGCTTGAGCTTCGGCAGTCATTCTGTCAAGAGCTTGTTCGCGGGATTCAGCCATCAATTTGGTGTATTCGGATATTTCACCACCGAGAATATTTTTCAATACGGCAATAATATCTTTCCCGATAAATCTGGCTCGTATTGTATTTCCGCGTACTATGCCGAAATTCTTAGCGATGTTTTTTCCAACAATAGTTGAAGAGGTAACAATAATCATCTTTGAATCTCCTTATATTTATCGTGTTTGTATGTAAATATTCTTTCCCGCAGCAATGAAACAATTAAAATAACAAATCCAAATGTAAGGGTGTAAACGCCAATTTTCATAACTATCGGAACTGCTACATCAATGTATAACGTTTCAATAAATTTAATGATACTAAAACCGAGAACCAAAATTGCTCCGATTGAAATTATTATCCAGGCAAACCCTCGCTCAATTCGATTATATATTCCCAGCCAGTAACTGTCCCATATTTCTTGGGAGGGATTCTTTAACATCATTTTTGATAACACCTCCTTTACGCGTTTTTGTTCCTCAAACTCTTTATTCAATTCAGTATTGTTGTTTACTAAATCCAAGAATTCACTTTCCTCACTTTTATTTAAATTTTTATCAAAATAATTTTCCATTAAATAAATAAATCGTTCATTCATAATTCAACTCCTTCCAAAAGAGCGGCAAGCTTTTTCCGGGAATAGAATAATTTTGACATCACCGTTCCGATTGGAATATTTAGTAACTCAGCTATTTCCTTATAACTGTTATTTTCAAATTCTTTAAGAATAATTATTTCCCTTTCTTCGGCATTCAATTTCATCATTGCTTTTTCAACAGTGGTTTTAAGTTCTAACTTTTCAATATTATTACCAACCGAATTCTTTGCCGGAATTGTTTCAAGCAGATCAACTTCCCTTCTGTTTTTTGCATCTCTGATATAATTTAAACATAGATTTTTCAAAATTTTATAATACCAGGTGAAGAATTTTTTTGATTTATCAAATCCGGGGAAATACCTGTATGCCCTAAGAAACGCCTCCTGTGAAATTTCCATTGCATCGTCATGATTACCAAGTATTGCAAGTGCCGAATAATAAGCACGCTGCATATTTCCTTTTACATATTGCTCGAATAATATTCTATCCTCCGAAGTTAATGCAACCGATATATATTTTTTTCTCTGCATCTTAATTGTAATACACGTATTAAAGAAATTTATTCAAACAAATGAAATTATTTTCAGATATTTACACAAAACTATTTAAATTTACTTATTAAATGTAATTAAGAGAAACATAATTCATGAAAACATATACATACCCGTTAGTAGCAAAGCTGATTTATAAGTACGCAAATTTCCCGATTACATTATTTTTGTTTTTTTATGTGATAATTTCTGCGGCTGAAAGTTTTCAGAAAACTTATTTTGTTATACCTTTAATTCTAAATATTATAATTATTTTTTATTTGAATAGGTATTATTTTCGTTCATATAAAGTAACACCATTTAAAATTGAAATTTCTAATGATAAAATTGTTTGCAGTAACTTTTATTTGTCAGAAAAAATTGTCGAATTATCTTTGTTGGAAATAACTGAAATAAAAGGCGGAATATTTGCGGGTTCGCAAACGAGTTCTATTTATTTAATAAACGAAACTGAAAATATTACGATAAAAATCAACCATCATTTAAAAAATTATAATGAAGTTCTTACAAAAATTTTGCAAAATATTAATCAAGAATTATATGAAGAATTATTGAAAACCATGAAGGAATTTGCAGAGTTAAAAAGTGCTGCATTAAGAAAAGAGAAAAAACAAAAATAGATTTAAAATAAAAAAGGCTGCCAAAAATAGCAGCCTTTTTAAATTAAAATAATTAAATTATTTTTTTGGCGGATAAACATTATCCTGTAAAGTTTTGGAAACTTTAAATTTAACAACGCTTTTTGCGGGGATTATAAGCTTTTCGCCGGTCTGAGGATTACGACCAATTCTTTTTTTCCTTCTTGTAACAGTAAGTTTTCCGAAACCTGGAAGAGAGAAACCCTTTTTAGCATTCTTAGCTGCTAAAGTATTGAGTTCTACTAAAAAATCATTTGCTTGTTTTTTAGTGGTGTTTAAATGTTTAGATAGGTGTTCAACTATTTCACCTTTAGTTAACGGTTTTGCTGCCATTTCGGCTCCTTTGATTAGTTAATAATAAGTTGTTGTTTAGTCGTTGTATCAAAATAAATAAAAATTATCATAAAAAAAATGTTTTTTTGAAAAATAATTATTTTTTCTTTTCTAAAATATAGATAAACAAAGGGGATTAGCCATTAATTATTTCATGAGTCTCTATGATTCAATAACCATAACAATATTTCTTTGTTCCAAAATTCCTTTTAACTATTTTTAGAATATTAATATTTTATAATTTAATAACATGAATTTACTCGTTTCAATTATATTATTTGCTCTTGTTCTGTTGCCAAGGTTTACGGTTGCTCAGAATACTGATAGTACTCGGACAAATGCTAATTTGTTTGACAATATGAAATCTAATGTGGGGAACTTAGATACTTTAACTGTTGCCGACTCTCTATTGTCTGTTGATAGCACAAAAGTTTCCGTTAAACCGGATTCTCTTGTTCCCATAAGAGTAAACGGTTTTTATATGAAAAATGATATTAAAATCGGAACAAATAAAAATCAAATTGATAAAAGCGACTACCGATACGCCGGAAATATTTTCAGCAATTTACCTTTTGGTTTTTTGCAGGATTTGGGCTCGTTGGGGCAGCCAAGTGAAGTAACAATATATGGACTTGGATTTGGTAATATTTCTTTTCTGAGCAACGGAGCTCCGCTTAATAATAGATTATTAAACTCATTCGATTTGAATCTGTTTCGTTCTGAATCTATTGACACAATTGAAATCCTGCCAATTACAAAAGGCTTTTTGTATTCATTGAATAATAACAGCGTAGCTGTTAATTTTATTACTTTGGATAAAGTTAGTGATATTCCATATTCAAGAATTAGATATTATCAGGGTGCTAATAAAGAAGGATACATTGACGGGATATTTAATCTGCATATTTTCCCTAAAATAAATTTGGCGGTAAACTTTACTAACAGCAGTATAAATTCAAACTATGCAAACAGTGAATATTCCGGATGGAAAGTTTCTTCGGTTTTAAAATATATGCCGTCAAATAAAATTAATGTAATCGGGGAATATCATTATGTGAAATTTGTTGCCGGATTAAATGGCGGCGCGGACTTTCAAAAAATTACGACAGAAAATATCCCGAGCGAAGTAAATAATATTTTATACGATCCATTTCAATCGCCGGTTAAATACGGAGAGCAGTTACAAGATTCACCGCGATATCAAAAAACAACAGGTCATAATTTGCAGCTTAATATTTTGGCACACTTAGTTAAATCAATGCCGACAAATATTAATCTGTACTATCAGTTTAATCAAGTTGAATTTAGACAAAATGAAAAGAAAAAAAATTCTGATATCCCTTTCATTTTTCACAACAATACTTTTTATTCCGCCGGAGGAATTTTTAGGCAGATGCTAAATACTAAGTGGTTTAGTTCAGATTTAATCGGAACATATGACCAAACCAAATACGACTCCCCATTATTAAAATATAATGATACAAAGCATACTGCTTCGGTGGCAGGCTCACTTAAATTTTTACTTGTGAATAATGCAATAGTTCCTTCGTTTTTTGCAAAGTATTTGAACTACTCCGGCAATAGTTATGAAGGAATAGGTGCCGGTGTGGGTTTTACACTTTGGAGTAATCTGAACCTTGATTTTAGTGCTTCCCGTTTTTCAAAGCCATACTCTATCTTAGAAGAGCAATATTTATCAACTGATAATAACAAACAAAATATTACCGCTTCGCAAATAAACTTAAAATTCGAGAACTCTCTTTTCAATGGTTCGATTGGATATTTTTATTATAACAACGATGCTTCCCCTTTGCCTGTGATTGATGAATATACCGATTCATTAAATGTTGCGGAAATTGGTTTTTACAAAACGGAAAAAATTATTCGTCAAGGAATAAATTTAAATTTAAATACAACATTTTTTAATATTTTAATATTTACAAATACGTCTTATTATTTTGGTAACAACAATTATAAAAATGTTCCGGATTTTTCATTAACAGGCGGAGTGTATTATGTGGATACATTATTTAAGTCGAACTTAAAGCTCAAAACAGGAATTACAATTTATTATCAGGGCAAGCAAAATTATTTTCAGTATGATTTTGAACAAAGTTCTTCAGTTCAATATTTAAAACCATTCGGTTCAGCTACAACACAATTAATATCAGGAGCAGGCACGGAAGCCTCCGTTCAATTAGATTATTTTCTTGCCGGAGAAATAAAAGATGCTGCAATTGTTTATTTTGTATTTGAAAATGTATTAGGTGCTCAATACTACATCGCTCCGTATTACCCCAAGCAATCGCGTGGTATTAGGTTTGGCATATCTTGGGAATTTGAAAATTAAAGGCGGGATTTTGGTATTTCATTCATCTAAAAAATTTATTAGCTTATTAAAACTTAAAATAGAGGGTTATCAATGATAAAGAAAGCAATGTTTTTATTAATAATAATTTTCCCAATAGTATTATTTTCACAGGTTGTAACTACAATCCCAGCCGTGCCAACCGAAAATGATTCGATTGTTGTTTTTTTTCACGCTGATCAAGGAGACGCAGGATTAGAAGGCTACACCGGAGACGTATATGCACATACCGGAGTAAACACAAATCTCGGTGATTGGCAGCATGTTATTGGAGCTTGGGGGAACGATGCTACTCAGCCTAAGCTTACTCGCATCGGTACGAATTTTTATGTTTTAACAATCGGACATCCGCGAGATTTTTACGGTGTAACCGATCCAAATGAACATATTACAAGTTTAAATTTTGTATTTCGCAGCGAAGGAGAAACTGGACCAACCGGAAGAGATGTTGGAGGTGCAGATATATTTGTTCCATTATTTGAAGAAGGTTTAAATGTTAGTATAACCAAACCGGCTGATGAGTTCACTTTTGCACAGATTGGAGATGTTATTAATTTCAAAGCAGCATCTATACAATCCGATTCGCTTTTTCTTTATCGTGATAATGAACAAATTAGTGCAACCAACCAGAGTAATATATCGGCAAATGTAAATGTTGATAATGTGGGTAAACATTGGCTGATTGCGAAAGCAACAAGTGGAAGCGATGCAGTTTATGACTCCGTTTACTATGTTGTTCGCGGAGATGTTGAAATATCACCTTTGCCCGCCGGATTCAAAACGGGAATAAATTATGTAGATAATTCTACCGTTACTTTGGAACTATATGCGCCGCATAAACAATTTGTATATGTAATCGGTGATTTTAATGATTGGGGTGTTGACCCCAATTTTTATATGAAACTTTCTCCCGACAGTACTACCTGGTGGACAACCATATCAGGATTAACTTCTCAGCAGGAATACGCATTTCAATATCTTGTTGATGGAAATTTAAGAATTGCAGATCCGTATACTGATAAAATATTGGACCCGTGGAATGATAAATTTATTGATGCTGCAACTTATCCGAATTTAAAACCTTATCCCGAAGGAAAAACCACAGATGCGGTTTCGGTATTACAAACAGCACAAACACCGTATGTTTGGCAAAACACAAATTTTACGCGACCTGCTAAAGCCGATTTAATTGTGTATGAATTATTAATTCGTGACTTTGTTCAAAGCCACAATTATCAATCTTTAATTGATTCTTTAGATTATCTTAAAAATCTCGGCGTAAATGCTGTTGAGTTAATGCCGGTGAATGAGTTTGAAGGAAATTCAAGCTGGGGATATAACCCATCGTTTTATTTTGCACCCGATAAATATTACGGGACAAAAAATGCTTTGAAACAATTTATTGACGCTGCGCACGGGAAAGGGATTGCAGTAATTATGGACATGGTTTTGAATCACAGTTTTGGTCAATCCCCATTTGTAAGGCTTTATGCTTCCGGAAATTATGGACCGCCAACTGCTGAAAATCCTTGGTACAATATAACTTCACCGCATCCATTCAGCGTCGGTTATGATTTTAATCACGAAAGTCCGCAGACACAACAACTTGTGGATAGGATAAACGCCTATTGGCTGAGTGAGTATAAAGTTGATGGTTTCAGATATGATCTTTCAAAGGGATTTACACAAAAATTTTCAGGCGATAATGTTGGATTATGGGGAAATTATGACCAATCAAGGATAAACATTTTAGAAAGAATGGTTTCCCAGTTTTGGGGTTGGAATCCTACTGCGTATGTAATACTGGAACACTTTGCCGATAACAGTGAAGAAACGGTTTTATCAAATTACGGTATGATGCTTTGGGGAAATCATAATTATAACTACAACGAAGCAACTATGGGATACAATCAGCCCGGGCATTCCGATTTCAGTTGGATTTCTTATAAAAACAGAGGATGGAACGACCCGCACGTTGTAGGCTATATGGAAAGCCACGATGAAGAACGGTTGATGTATAAGAATCTTCAATACGGCAGCTCGTCAGGCGATTACGATATTACAAATTTGAATATTGCATTGAACAGAATGAAACTGGCATCTGCTTTTTTCTTTACAATTCCAGGTCCGAAAATGATTTGGCAGTTTGGTGAACTCGGTTACGATTTCTCTATTAATTATCCATCCGGAACTGAAGATGATAGAATTACACCAAAGCCAATTCGTTGGGATTATTTTGACAATACTGTTCGCAAAAATCTTTACAAAACAATGAAGGCAATTATTAGCTTAAGAGAAAGCTACGACGTGTTCAGAACTTCGGATTTTTCGCTCGACGTTGGAGGTGCGGGGAAAAGAATTTGGCTGACCGGCAGTGATATGAATGTTGCAATAATCGGAAATTTTGGTACAACTTCGTTTTCAATAACTCCTTCATTTCAAAATACCGGAACTTGGTACGATTATTTTTCCGGAAATACTGTTAATGTAACTGATACTCAAATGCAGATGAATTTAGAACCAGGAGAATTTCATATTTACACGTCTGCCGATACTCCGCATCCCGGAGATGATATTCTCGCTGATGTTAACGAAAACAGGAATCAATTGATAACAAATTATAAGTTGTTCCAAAATTATCCGAATCCGTTTAATCCGGCAACTGTAATTTCTTATCAGCTTCCGCAAGCTTCATTTGTAACAATTAATATTTATAACGTACTCGGAAAAACCGTTAAAACTCTTGTATCGCAAAACCAAAGCTCAGGGCATTATCAAATAAGCTGGAATGGTGATGACGAATTCGGCAATAAAGTTGCTACGGGAATTTATTTGTACAGAATTCAATCGGATAATTTTATTGCAACAAAAAAGATGATGCTCTTAAAATAAAGAAGTTGATTTATAGAATATTAAAATGAGAAAAATATATTTCATATTGCTTGTTATTGGTTTTGGTTTCAGTCCTAATTATGGACAGCCTACATTTGAGTATATTAGTTCGCTACCATCTGGAATAAATGTTTTAGAGATTGATACCAACGGGACTATTTGGGCTGGAACATACTACAATGGGGGCTTTTTTTCTGAAGACACTGGAAAGACATGGCAGCAAATAGACCTCGCACCTGATGAATTAGATATAACAGCAATAGGATTTAATAATGAAGATGAAATATTTATCGGAACAGACAAAGGCAGTTTATTTAGGGCAAATATAGTTGATAGAAATTTTATTAAAACAAATTTTCAAGGTCGCGGTATTGAATCCATTGCGATAAATTCAAATGGAAATGTATTTGTTGGAAATCTTGAAGATGGTATTTTTAGAGCGACTAACAACGGAAATGATTGGGAATTAATTTTCGATGCTACTTCTAATTCAAAATATGGAATTTGGAAACTTTTTATTGAACAAAATGGAGTTATTTTAGCAGGTTCCGAATGCGGGTTATTTCGTACTGCGGATAGTGGTGAAAGTTGGACTTTTATAGAGTCCTTCAACTGCGGTGACATAACAGCATTTGCCGAGAGCGGGAATGGAAACATTTATATGGGCGGAGCAGATAGATTCGGCGGCATATATAAAAGCAAAGATTCGGGATTAACATGGCAGCTTATTACCGGAGTAGATTTTAATTTTGAAACTTTCGATATTGAAATTAGTAATGAAGGACAAATTTTTGCAAGTACCAGAAATCAGTATGCAAGCGGTCTTATTTATTCAAATGAAAATGAAGACACTGTTTGGACAAGTGCAAATTCAGGATTCCCGTATCCTGGAAGTTCAAGGTACTTGGCTTTCCATCCAAACGGCAAATTGTTTGTTTCTTACTGGGCTGATATTTATCAAAGTACAGTTACTGATACTATTTTAGATACTGTTTTTATTCCCATGCCTGTTTTTTATTCATTAAAGCAAAATTTTCCAAATCCTTTTTACAAAGGAGTAAATGGAAATATATCTACAACAATTCCTTATTCAATTGCTGAGCCGGGATTTGTTGAAATTAAAATATTTGATATTCTTGGAAATGAAATATCAGTTTTAACTTCTGAAGACGAAACAGCAGGAAAACACTTTATTGATTTTTACGCTGATGAAAAACTTTCAAGCGGAATATATATTTATGCTATTAGAGTAAATGATTTTTTTGATTCTCGAAAGATGATAATACTTAAATAGTACTAACAAAATAATTTTTTTATTTAAAGGTTACTTTGATAAGTAGCCGTTATGTTTTAAATATTTTCAATAACAAATCAGATATTCCACAAAAAATAATAATTAAAAAAAGCTTCTCTTCATGCAAATCATTAAAATCTGATGTAAAATATATTTGAGAATATTATATTTGTTCTTATGAATAAAATAATAAGAGAAAAAAGATTTAGGACCGCAAAAAAAACGAAGAGCTATCTGCAAAATAAAATAGCTCGAGTCGGATTACCGCAGTACACTCTGTTCAGCATTTATGCAATTATTGTTGGAGCTTTGGTTGGGCTTGGGGCTGTTTTCTTTCATAAGTCAATCGACTTTGTAACCGAGCTATTTTTTAATTATGGCACTGAGAAGCTGTATTTCCTTGGAGCCGGAGCGGTAATTTTGTTCCCAATAATCGGTATGATTATCCAAAGCATAATGACCTCTTATTCGCCGGTAACTGCACAGAAGCGAGGAGTTTCAGAGGTAATAAAAGCAGTTGCAACACGCGGTGGATTTATAAGAATGCGGACTACAATTTTTCATTTTATAGCTCCCGTAATTAACATCGGTTCAGGCGGAACTGTTGGACCTGAAGGTCCTGCAGCACAGCTTGGTGCCGGTTTAGCAAGCAAATTCGGTGAGCTTGTCGGCATTTCCGATTCAAAACGGCGGATGGTTACCGCAGCAGGTTCCGGTGCTGCAATTGCTGCTGTTTTTAATTCACCTTTGGCGGGAATATTTTTTGCTCTTGAAATTGTTCTGCTTAATGATTTTCAATCGGTAACTTTTTCGGCAATGATACTTGCTTCTGTTACAGCAAGTGCAATTTCAAGAATATTTCTCGGTAATCAGCCTGCATTTCAATTTGTTCATCATTCTTTCAGTGATTATGGGCAGCTCTATCTTTTTGCAATTCTCGGAATTGCGGCAGGAATATTTTCCTTAGTTTATATTAGTTATTCTGAAAGTGTCGCCGGACTTTTCAAAAATTATTTTCATAAAAAATTTCCTCGCTGGGTTTCAATGGCGGTTGTTGGAGCTATTGTTGGTATTTCCGGTTATTTTTATCACGATATATTTGGAATTGGTTATGCGGCAATGAACAGTATGCTTGCCAATGCAATTACCTGGAAAATAATTTTAATTTTAATGGTTCTTAAATTCTTGTTGGTTCCGCTTATTTTAAGTTCCGGAGGTTTCGGCGGTGTTTTTGCTCCAACGCTTTTTATCGGAGGGTGTTTTGGTTACTTATTTGCGATTGCATTCAAACATTTTGCCGGAATAGACGTTGATCCAATCACATTTTCACTTGTTGGAATGGGTGCTGTTCTTGGGGGAATAAATTCGATTCCGATAACTGCAATTCTTTTAATTTTTGAAATGACAAAAGATTATTCTTTTATGCTGCCTCTTATGCTCGCCGTTGTGTTAAGTTCAACAATTGTTCAATTGGTTATGAAAGGGTCTTCGATACACGTAAGACACCTGGAATCACTCGGTTATAATATTATCGAAGGAAAGCGTGCTGATATTCTTCAATCTATTAAAGTAAAGGAAATAATTCGGCAAGATGTAGTGCTAATTCCTGAAAACACAAAACTCCCGTTGCTGATGAATCAAATGCTCGATAGTCATCACGGTTCATTTTACACGGTAAATACTGATGGAAAAATTACCGGAGCTATAACAGAAAATGAAATTCGTCCTATTATTACAGAATATGAGCAGTTAAAAAGTATGTTAATTGCCGGAGATATTGCAAGGAAAAATATTATTATGGTTAATGAAAATGATAATTTGGATGCAATATTAAAACTTTTTGGAAATAGAAATGTTGAAGAATTCCCAGTTGTTTCAGCCGAAAATTCTCAAAAGGTAATTGGAACTATTTGGAGACAAGACTTGATTTCGGCATATAACCGCGAAAGCTTAAAATACAATCTTGCCGACGGATTAGCGCACGAAATTAAAAAAGTTGATAAAAGCAATATTTCGCGTGTGGCAAAGGGTTACGCAATTATTGAGAAAAAAGTAAGCGGCAAATTTGCAGGAAAAACTCTATCGGAAATTAAGTTGCGTAACAAATACGACTTAGAAGTTTTAATGATTAAAAAGAAACTATCTCCTTTTGATGATGAGGAAAGTTCGGATAATATAATTATGCCCGACCCGAATTACATTCTTAATGCCGATGACACACTTGTCTTGTTCGGACAAGATGAAAAATTAAAACAGACTGAAGATTGGAGTTGACAAATGCAGAAATTATCTTTTCAGGAATATTATACAGCAGAATTTAGCCATTGCTACGGATGCGGCACAAACAATAAAGATGGACATCAATTAAAAACTTATTGGGAAGGTAACAAAACAATAAGCAAATTTACACCAAAGCCTTATCACACGGCACTTCCCGGTTTTGTGTACGGCGGATTACTCGCTTCATTAATCGATTGCCATTCAACAGGAACAGGTTCTGCTGCTTTGTACAAAGCTCTACCCGATAGCGATAAAAGTGAAAATTATCCGCGATGTGTAACTGCTCAGTTAAAAGTTGATTATTTAAGTCCCACGCCCATCGCGTGTGTTCTAACATTAATCGGAACCGTAAAAGAATTGAAAGGACGAAAAGTTGTTGTTTCTGTTGAATTAATTGCAAAAGGAAAAGTTACTGCAACCGGCGAAGTTGTGGTTGTTCAAGTACCGGATGACTGGCATCCGAAAGGTTAGATTTTTATGCAGACAGTAAGAATTTTATTTTTATGGTTATTGTTTTTTTCTTCACTTGTATTTTCACAAAATATAAAATTATTCGGTGAAAAAATTGAAGGCGGGTTAATAGTTGGAAAAGGAACAAATATAAAATCGATTTATTTGGATAGAACGAGATTGTCTTTTGATGATAATGGCTATTTCATTTTTGGTTTTGGCAGAGATGACCTCAAAACTCATTGGCTTAAAGCAAATTTTTTAAATGGAAAAAACAAACTATTCAAAATCATTCCGAAAAAAAGAAAGTATAATATTCAGGTAATTAATGATAAAAAATCGCAATTTTTTGAGCCGCCGAAAGAAGAACTGTCCCGAATTGCAAAAGAAAAACAAATTGTTAAAAAAGCGAAATTAAAAATTGGGAAAGATAATTCAGCTTACTTTTCAACGGGATTTGTTCGTCCGGTAAAAGGAGGAAGAATTACGGGAGTTTACGGCAGCCGAAGAATATTGAACGGAGTAAAAAAGAGTCCGCATTTCGGGCTTGATATAGCAAAGGCAGAGGGAAGCACTGTGCGTGCCGCAGCTTCAGGAATTGTAAGGCTATCCGGTAAGAGTTTTTACTACAACGGTAATTTTATTTTAATTGATCACGGACAGGGTTTAAGCAGTTACTATCTGCATTTAAGCAAGATGAATGTTAAAACCGGGGATTTTGTTAAACGCGGCGAAAAGATTGGGGAAATCGGTTCTACCGGACGCGCCACCGGTCCGCATCTTCATTGGGAAGTTAGATGGAAAAAGGTTAGAATTGACCCTGCTTTGGTTTTGAAAATTAAAGGGCTATAATATTGAGAGACGAGAAATATTTCCCTTTCCATATAAATTATAAGATTGTGTTATACATTCATTCAGTTCGGCAGATGCCGGATAATTTCTGATCGCAGATTCTGTGAAAAACCACTATCGTTCCGGTATACTATCTCAGTAGCACCATTTTTTTTGCCTGCATAAAATTAAATCCATTTCCTACAGCAGATAACCTGTAAATGTAAACACCACTTGCCAATTTATCGGCATTGAATATTACTTTATGGCTTCCTGATGTTTGTTTTCCATTTACGAGAGTTGCAATTTTTCGCCCCAATATATCGTAAATAATTAGTTTAATTATCGGAATATTCCCATCATTAAAAAGAGGAACAAAATACTTTATTGTTGTACTCGGGTTAAACGGATTAGGATAATTTTGATTTAATACAAATTTAGTCGGGTTAATTTCACCGCGTGAATTAACGGATTTAATGATAATACCGTTATAAAAATTTTGAATAAACGCTGCTTGTTTTCGTAACTTGGTTATGCTGTTTAATCTGTCAGTTCCTCTTGCAATTAAAATTGCGTAAGCAACTTCCTGAGTATCACCGGCAGCAAGGTTAAAAGGGCCTGTAGATTCTATATAACTTCTTTGTCCCGAAGGTGGACCATTTGTCCATCCGTAGAAATCATACCAACCGGTTCCTGTTACCGGATCACCGGAAACAGCAAACCTTGTTGTATCTCCTGTATTCGGATCAATTATCGGTAATCCGTCTAATCGATAACCTTGCATATAGTTGTACATCTGCTTTGTCCCCTCATACTTACCTGCATACGCATTATCAAAATAAAAGAAAGAAGGGTCTGAATTTATAATACCTATAAATGAAACTAAGGGTTTATTTTTATATCCTTTATGCCAACTATTATCAAACCAGGCTGAATCATTTATGCTTGCGACAACTTTTGGACCTTGTACCATCATATGCCCTACTGCCGGAGGTGGTGTACCATAAAATCCTTCATCATCTTCATCTCCGTTGTAAGTATAACCCATATTTATTGCTGTATCTACTCCAACACAATCATCTCCCGCAAATCCCAAATCATCGTCAGACCAATATGATAAATACATATCTGTAATCGGTGTATCGCCTTTGTTTATTATTTTATATTTCTTGAAAACTACATCCTCTAATCCTTCTTTATTATAACCCCAGATTGTTGTCTGAAATTCTAAAGGTAGCGGAAGTGAACCATAAGTAAATACGGATAATGATGAATCTGCTCCGTTGTTGACAAAAAAGAATGTTTCGTCCCCGAGAATATTATCATCAACACCGGGAGTATAAATGCCATCATTATCCACATCAATAACCGGAGCACCAAGATCAGCCGGCCAATTTTCGTAATCGTATTTTAATCTGTTCCGTTCAACACTTGGAGGAAGCGATTGCCAGTTTCGCTTACTCTTAAATATTTTATATTCACTCTTATTCGGGTCGTCCGGCTGTCCGTTTTCTAAAATAATTCCCGGGCTGAACCCTTGACGGTAAACCGATCCGTTTACTCTGATTTCACCATTAAGTTTACCGCCGAAAAGTAATCCGTCTGCAAAAACAGCAGATTGCCTTGCATTTATTCCGCCTGGCCAATAAAAGCCACCGTTGCCGGTTCTCGGGTCATTGGAACCGCCTCCGTTATTGCCAAACCACATCATAACATTGTTTACAGCTATTGTATCATAATCTTGGCGTACTAATATTGTTACAGAAGGCTCTAATTTGTCGTAAACATCAGGATTATTTGAGCTTGTTATTTTAATTAAAGTATTTTCAGAATTAATTTCCGGAACTTCCCAAGCATATTTGCCGGAATCTACAGGGAAATATTGCACAATATTGTTCCAATTGTTACCAATATCTGTTGAGTACGTTATGTCAACCGTTCCTCCTTCCAAATTGTATGTTTCCCAGTTTAAATATGTAGTATTAAATGCCTCAATTAAATAAGGATTAGGATTATAGTATGCGGGGTAAGTAGTTAAGTAAGTTCTAAGTATTTGATAATCACCATTCTTATCTGTTTTTAAAAGTTTTCTCCCTGCAGTAAACATAATGAAGCCGTTATCGGTTGTTTCCTTGATGCGAGAAGGATAATTATATTGCAGCTGTTGAAGAATAGGTTTCTGCCAAATAATATTACCGAGTGAATCAAGTTTTGTTAATTTCG
This sequence comes from uncultured Melioribacteraceae bacterium, assembly GCA_964639525.1. Classification (GTDB taxonomy): domain Bacteria; phylum Bacteroidota; class Ignavibacteria; order Ignavibacteriales; family Melioribacteraceae; genus CAZXDS01. The sequence goes on from CAZXDS010000012.1 coordinate 19,560, forward strand.
AATTGCCATAGGCAATGATATTTCCATCCGAAGTAGAGCTTACAGATTGATTTGTGAGTTCAGTGTTTTCCCAAATTAAGTTTCCGTTAAAATCATAACGAAATAGCGAGCTGTCTCTTTCCGAAAGAAGATATCCATTATTAAAAGCTGCAACAGATGCAATAAAGTTTCTATGTTCAACCCGGAGTGTGTCCCCATTTATATTTGTTTTAATAAAATTAGTACCGGCACTTATAATATAGGATGAATCACTTAACTGTATAAGATAGTATAATGGTAGATTATAAGTATCTTCTTGATGTAAAGATTTATTCCAGAACTGTGTCCCGTTTAAGTCAATTTTTGCTATATATAAAGTGTCATTTTCTCTTTGAAGAATTAACAATTTTGAATCGAAGGTTGGTGTTATTCGCAAAAAAGTATTATCAACTCCATTTGTTCCGAGACTTAAATTATTTATTGAATCTCCGGCTGCATCAATAAAAGTTAAGCTTATATTCAAATCCGTGTTTGAATATCCCCAAAGATAATTCCCGTTATTCAATTGTATTGCCTGATGATTTTTGCGGAATAAAACTTTAGGATAAAAAGAAGATTTCCAAGTTGTGAAGCCTTCCGCATCTAATTTTAAAATAAATGTGTCTCCGGCAACGATATATCCACCATCAGCCGTATTTTCTGCGGTATAATATTCGGAATAGACATTCCTACCGAATGATTTCAAAAATGTAGTTCGCTGTGCTTGAACTGTTAAGAAGGAACTTGTTAGAAACAAAATAATTACTAACACACGCATTTTCATAACTTTACCTCAAAGTTTGAAATAAGTATGAGTCTATTCTAAAAAGTAATTTTTTGATAAACCCACGACTTCAGTCGTGGGGAAACAGACTAAAAACGAACTTCCCCAAAAAGACTTTAGTCCGTTTGTGACTTTTTAGAGGGGACTCAGTATTTTTCTTAAAATATTAATAGCAATATTTATAATTAATCTAATGTATATAATCACAATACATTAGTCAATTATTCAAATCCAAATTATTTATCTAAGCAGCACCATTTTTTTTGCCTGCATGAAATTTACATTTTTACCTACTGCGGATAACCTATAAATGTAAACTCCGTTTGCAAATTCACCTTTGGAAGAAGAAGCATCAAAATTAATCTCATAATTCCCTGCTGTTTGTTTTTTATTTACAAGAATCGCAATTTCTCTCCCGAGAATATCATAAACTTTTAATTGTACAGACGGGATATATCCCGTCTCTACGTTTGGAATTGAATATTTAATAATTGTACTCGGATTAAACGGATTCGGATAGTTTTGTTTTAACTCAAATTTTGTAGGCAAAGAATTATTTGTGTTATTAAGATCAGTTACCGGAGATCCAATATCAGTTAGAGACAAATCATCAATGTACCAGCCGGTAGAAACTATTGATTCATCGGCGCCAAAATCAAATCTGAATTTTACAACATCATTGCCTTGCACTAAACCGACTAAGTTAAAAGTTACTTCTTTCCAACCGCCCGATGTTCCACTAAATGCTTCCTCTCCGCCAATCGGATTTTGGAAACTTGAAGAAAGTTGTGAGTCGTAACCGCTTTGTGGTATAATTAATTGAAATGGATTATTGTTAATTGAAATTTTTACATTCCCGCCATCAAAAGTTGATTCGCTATCGTACCAATGCCAAAATGTTAAAGTAGGAGTTTCACCAAATACTGTATATTCCGGTGTTTCTAACGAGGATAATTGCGTTGTTGAATTATAATCATTATTGAGAACAGTTCCCCAAACATTCGGGGCGCTGTGTGTCCCAGGCGGATTTATTGTTACTTCGCCCCATTCCCAGTCTGATGTTGGTTGTAAATTCCCATCGGTTATGTCAAAATTTTCATTTATTGATTGAAATTCTCCGATTGTAAAAGTGTAAAAAGTACTGTCGGTAGGAAGAATAGTTAAATTCGGAGTGTTGGCAGCATCGGTTACAATAATTCTGTAACTAATGGAATCGCCGACTGAAACTTCGCTAGCTGCAATTGGAAATTCAGCACTAAATGTACTATCACCAATATTGCTTAAATTAAAACTGTTTAAGTTATTATTATTTATTTTATAACTAACAATCGTACTATCAATAGTAATATTATCAAAAGCAGTTATTTCAATATTAATTGGAAAATTCAGCAATGAAACTATTGAAATAGGAATGTGAAAAACAATTGGTGCAATATGGTCAGGTCCAACTGTAAACTTGAAAAAATTACTCGGTGCATCTATAGGAAGAAAAGAAGCTGCTCCTGAAGAGTTGCCCGCTTTTATATAATATTCAACAGTTGAATTTTGAGACTGCGGAATTGTTGCAGAATAAGTTGTTCCACTTCCTGTGAAAGTAAATTGGACGGAATCAGCAGTTACAAAATTATCAGTAGAATAGTAAACATAAAGGCTGTTTTCATCCAAAGGTAAAGTGGAACTAAACTCAGCATTAACAACATTAAGGCGATGCTGATTTTCAGTATCGGTCAAAGGTTGATGTGATATCTGAACTCTGAAATAATTTACAGCAGCGAGTGCATCAATTATTCCCCAGCCGTATTCGCTATCAGGATTAGAATGCTGCGAAGCCGTTTCACGAAGAGCATCACGAACCTGCATTGGCGTTAAATTCGGGTTTGCACAAACTACAAGAGCTGCAACTCCTGCAGAAAGCGGACAACTGAATGATGTACCGCTCGAACTCGTGTATCCACTGCCTGAACCGGGGCTTGCAACTACAACACCGCTTCCCATTGCCATAATGTCAGGTTTTATTCTGCCGTCAACAGTTGGACCAACACTACTGAAGCTAACTCTATCACCTGAAGAGCCGACTGCACCGACTGCAATTACGCTATCTCCATCAGCAGGAGCACCGAGTGTATTATGCGATGAATTAGAGCCTTCGTTGCCGGCAGAATTTACAACAACAATTCCTCGAGCAGCAGCCAAATCTGCTCCGTTTGTTATTGTTGCCGTGTTCCCGTCCATATCCTGCCAAGTGTAGCCTGTAAAACCGGCATCCATTTCTATATAGCCGAGAGAAGTAGAAGTAACATCTACTCCGATAGAATCTGCCCATTCTGCCGCTGCAATCCAATTGTCCTCTTCTGCCGGAGTTTCCGAATCGGTATTTTCCGTTTTTGCAAGAATAAAAGAAGCTCCGAAAGCAGGTCCTATTAAATGTCCTTCACTAAATCCGCCGATAGTAGATAAAGTTTCAGTTCCGTGACTCCCTTCGCCCATGTCTCCTTCATCATCAACATTTGAATCATTATTTACAAAATCGTAAGCAGCAATTATATTCATATTTGCAAAAACAGGGTGTTCAAGATTGTTGAAGCCGGCATCCATTATGCAGATTGTAACGCCTTGACCGTAGAATCCTAAATCATGAACTGCAGGAACATCAATTTGCTGCAGCTGTGTGTATGATGAACCGTAATCAAACGAATTAATTTTTTTTAGTGATTGTTTAAACTTTTTAGGTGCCGTTGTTTTAATGTCTTTTTTCCTTGCTGAAAAGGAACGAACCAAATCTATTTTTTTTATAAACGATAAATGTTCTATTTGCGAGATTCCATTTTTATCGGCATATGCACTAACAGCGTTAAACCATCTCGACCGATGATGAATTGTTATATTGTAAGAAGATAACGTTTTAATATAATTTTTACTAACCGGAACATCCCTGAAATCAATCAGAGAATTCTTGTCCATAGTTTTTGCTCTTCGCAGTAGAGATTTTTTACTTACAACAAGTTCAGGATGTTTTAGAAAATTATTTACATTATTTCCCTTGTCGGTAAAATAAATCCAAACCTTTACTTTTTCATTTTTTGTTATCCGGTTTAATTTTACTTTTAAAATAGACGATGTTTTTGTCTGTTGTGCGATAATAGCTGAAAACATGAATAATAAAACAAAGATACTTTTTTTCATTTAAATTCCCATATTTATAATTTTAATAATTAAATTATGAAACAATAAAATATCTGAATTTATTTGGTAGGAATAAATCAAACAAGTGTTGCCCCACTTTTATTTCAAATTTACTGCTAAATATGAAAAAATTAAAGCTAAAAATTATTCCAATACAATTAAAACTTGTAAATTGCGGACTTGATTTTAGCAGGCAGACATTTTAATTTAAATTTTATTACAATACATTATATGAAGAAAGGGCAGCAATGAAATTAAAAAGTTATGTGCTTGGCGGTTGGATTGAGGGAACGGGAAATCTTCAAAATCTTTACAATGCGGCAACGGGCGAAAAAATATATGAAATATCCTCCGAAGGTTTGGACTTCAAAAAGATATTGGAATACGGGCGTGAAGCAGGCGGAAATGCTTTACGCGAAATGACCTTCCATCAGCGCGGTAGAATGCTGAAAAAACTTGCTCAATATTTAATGAATCGTAAAGATGAATTGTATCCTTTTTCTTTTAAAACCGGTGCTACTAAAATCGATTCGTGGATTGACATTGAAGGCGGTATTTCTACGCTATTTGTTTTTGCAAGTAAGAGTAGAAGAGAATTACCAGATGAAAAAATTTGGGCTGAAGGGAATTCGGAAATACTTTCAAAAGACGGAAGCTTTGTCGGGCAGCACGTGCTTGTGCCTTTACAGGGAGTTGCTGTGCACATCAATGCTTACAATTTTCCTATTTGGGGAATGCTTGAAAAAATTGCACCTACATTGATTGCCGGAATGCCCGCTGTTGTTAAGCCTTCTCCAATTTCAGCTTATCTTGCCGAAAAAATGGTTCATCAAATTGTTGAATCCAAAATTTTACCCGAAGGTACTTTACAATTAATTTGCGGCGAACCCGGAGATTTGTTAGACCATTTAACAAGTCAGGATGTTGTTACTTTTACAGGCTCCGCTGCGACCGGACAAAAATTGAAATCACATCCCGTTGTTATAAAAAACTCCGTTCGATTTAATCTTGAAGCGGATTCTCTAAACTGCTCCATTCTTGGTCCGGATGTTACACCGGAAATGCCTGAGTTTAATCTTTTTGTAAAAGAAGTTGTAAATGAAATGACCATAAAAGCCGGACAAAAATGTACGGCAATTCGACGGACAATAGTTCCTATTGAATTGGAAGAAAATGTTATAGATGCAATTAAGGGAAGATTACAGAAAATTAAAATTGGAGTACCCGGAAATGAAGGCGTAAGAATGGGTCCTCTTGCCGATAGCAGATATGTTGAATTGGTAAAAACAAAAATTGCTGAGCTGAAAAACACAATGTCAGTTGCTTATGAAGGCAGTACAAAATTTGAATCAGGTTCATTTGTAAATCCGGTTTTATTCAGATGCGACACACCATTTGAAACAAGTGAACCTCATGAAATAGAGGCATTCGGTCCTGTAAATACAGTAATGCCTTACAAAAATTTAGATGAAGCAATTAAAATTGCAGAACTCGGACAGGGAAGTTTAGTTGTGTCTCTGTTTACAGCCGATAACGAAGTTGCAAAGAAAGTTGTGCTTGAAGCAGGAGCATATCATGGAAGAATTATGATTATAAATAGAAACTCGGCTAAAGGCTCAACAGGGCACGGCTCACCATTGCCGCACTTAACACACGGCGGTCCCGGCAGAGCGGGCGGCGGAGAAGAAATGGGCGGAATTCGCGGACTGTTGAAGTATATGCAGCGTGTAGCATTGCAGGGCGATCCATCAACATTAACTTATATTTGCAACGAATGGATAAATGGTGCCGAACAAAAATTTGATAAAATTCATCCATTCAAAAAATATTTTGACGAACTCCAAATTGGAGAAACATATATTACACATCGCCGTACTGTAACTGAAACAGATATTGTAAACTTTGCCGGAATAAGCGGAGATTACTTTTACGCTCACACAGATGCAATTGCCGCAGCCGATTCCATTTTTGAAAAACGTGTTGCGCACGGTTATTTTGTTTTATCGGCGGCGGCAGGCTTGTTTGTCGATCCGGCTCCGGGTCCCGTTTTGGCTAATTACGGATTGGAAGGTCTCCGGTTTACTCAGCCTGTTTTTATTGGTGATACTATTTATGCTAAAATAACTTGTAAGCGAAAAACTGAAAAAGAAAAACGCGAAGATGAAAAACTACAAGGCGTTGTTGAGTGGTATGTGGAAATTTTTAACCAGGAAGATGAAGTGGTGGCTTTATATACGATTTTTACATTGGTTGAAAGGCAGCGGTAAAATTGGATTTAACCGCTAAGAATATATTATCTGTTTTATCGGAAATAAACGATCCGGAAATTCCTGTTTTAAATATTGTTGAAATGGGAATTGTAAGGAATGTTGATTTAACAACGGATGAAGTTGTTATTTCAATTACGCCGACATATTCCGGCTGCCCGGCAATGAACACTATTGAAGATCAAATCAATGAAATATTGATTGAAAATGCTATTACAAATTTTCGTATCAAAACTATCTATTCACCTTCGTGGACAACTGATTGGCTTAGCGAAACAACAAAAAAGAAATTAGTGGATTACGGTATTTCAGCACCCGGCAAAACTACAAATATTAACAATCTGCAATCCTTTTCTTTACAAAAAGTTCACTGTCCGTATTGCAGTTCGGAAAATACAAAACTAACAAGCGAATTTGGTTCCACTGCTTGTAAATCACTGCATTATTGTAACGATTGTAGTCAACCTTTTGAACATTTCAAATGCATTTAATTTTGTTTGTTGTAAAATAAAAAGAGCAAGATTTTACTCTTGCTCTTAGCGGGGAAAGAAAATAACGATAAAATAGCTATCGTTAGAATCTAAACTTTATTTGATTATAACTTATATCTGTGCAACTGATTTTAACTTTGCCACATATTCAATTGCACTCAATGCGGCAATAGTTCCATCGGCAACGGCGGTTGTAACTTGCCTAAATTTCTTTTCAACATTATCACCCGCCGCGAAAACACCGGAAATATTTGTTTCCATATTTTTAGAAACCATTATTTCATTTCTTGGCGTTAACTTTAATATGTCTTCAAAAAATTCTGTATTTGGAATATAGCCGATTAAAACGAAAACGCCTTCAATATCCATTTCCGAAATTTCTTTTGTCCTTTGATTTTCAATTGTAATGCTTTGTAATTTTTCATCGCCGCTAAACTCAATAATTTCCGATTCCATTATAAAATTTATTTTGGGATTATTTCTTGCCGCTTCAACGTATAGTTCCAGAGCTTGAAATTCATTGAATTGATGAATAATTGTAACCGAAGAAGCGTATTTTGTTAAAGAAACCGCTTCTTCAAGAGCTGAATTTCCACCGCCGGTAACAACAATATTTTTATCTTGAAAAAAATCACCGTCACAGGTAGCACAATAAGAAATTCCGAGACCTTTAAAAGTCTCTTCTCCGGGAACATTCAATTTACGTGATCTGCCACCGGTTGCAATAATAATTGCATCGGAAGTAAAAACACCTTTTCTTTTAACTTCTACTTTTTTAATATCACTTTCTAAATCAAACCTTTCAATTTTTGCGTTAGAAATAATTTTGCAGCCGAATGATTGCGCCTGTTTTTTCATGTTATTGGCGAGCATATAACCGCTTATGTTTTCAACTCCGGGATAATTTGCAATTTCATGAGTTAAAATCATTTGACCGCCGGCAGTTCCTTTGTTTATAATCAACGTTTTCATCTTTGCGCGTGAAAGATAAATCCCTGCGGTTAAACCTGCTGCGCCTCCTCCGAGAACTATTACATCGTAATGATTTTCCATCGCTCTATTAAAATTATAGTTCAATAATTAGTCTTTTGCTTGTACACTATCATTTTTAAAATTCTCATCTAAAATTGATGTTACCTGATCCATATCTTGAATACTTGTTGTTGCTTTAACAACTTTTCCGTTTTTATAATATACTGTAAAAGGTAGCCCGGCAAAACTTCTGCATTCTTCTAAATCACGTATAATGCGTGCGTCGGGAATATCGAATTCCATATCATAAAATTTTACATTGTTGTAATCACCGCTGTCTCTTAATTCTTCCATTATACCATAAACAGGCACACACATTGGTCCCATTCTTCCGCAGCAGACCATAACATTTTCGTTACTATTAATTATTGTATTGTGTTGTTCTTCGGATGAAATGTGTTCAAGTTTTGTAAAAAGCATTCTATAACTCCAATTGATTATTTCGTAAAAATTTTAACGGTAAGATGTTTTAGGGAGGAAAAGGATTCTTAATAAAAATGCTGTTTCGATATAAATGGACAATCCACAATTAGCCATTCTATTCTCAATGCTCAAATCATTTCTGAACTTTAATTCAAATAATAGTAAATTTAAAAATGAATATATTGAAGATAAAAATGATTGAAAGGTTTTGATTGTATGCCCTCAAAAGAAAAAATAGAAGTGATTTCACTTGGCTGTTCAAAAAATACGGTTGATTCCGAGCGATTGATGAATCAGTTAAAAATAAATGATTTTGAATTGGTCGAAAATTCCACAGAAGCCAATTCAGTTGTGATAAATACGTGCGGATTTATTAGTGATGCAAAAGAAGAATCGATAAACACAATTTTACAGGCAATTGAATTAAAAAAACAAGGTAAAATAAACAAGGTAATTGTGGCGGGCTGTTTGTCAGAAAGATACAAAACAGATCTGCAAAATGAGATGCCTGAAGTGGATGCATACATCGGTGCTGAAAAATACGACGAAGTATTGAAAGAACTCGGCGGCGATTTGAAAAAGAATCTTCTCGGCGAAAGAATACTTACAACACCCAAACATTATTCCTATCTTAAAATATCCGAAGGATGTGATAATCCATGCTCTTTTTGCGCTATTCCCATTATGAGGGGAAAACACCGGTCGGTTCCGAAAGAAAGATTGATTTCCGAAGCAACGTTTCTTGCTCGCGAAGGTGTTAAAGAGTTGATTATAATCGGGCAGGACACAACGGATTACGGAAAAGATATTTACGGCGAAAGGAAACTTGCCGAACTTCTCAATTTGCTGAGCAAAATCAAAGGTATTGAATGGATACGATTACTGTATGCTTATCCTTCACATTTTCCGGAAGATGTAATTAATGAAATTGCCAACAATCCAAAATTATGTGCTTATCTTGATTTGCCGCTTCAGCATATTTCTGACAATGTGTTAAAATCTATGAGACGCGGAGTTTCAAAAAGAAAAACTATTGAGCTTGTGAAGAATTTGAAAAAACGAATTCCGAACTTAACTTTGAGGACAACTTTTATTATCGGTTACCCAAATGAAACGGAAACGGATTTTAATGAATTAGTTGATTTTGTAAAAGAAGTTAAGTTTGACCGAATCGGTGTATTTAATTATTCCGTTGAAGATGATACTACGGCGTTTAACTTGGGCGATACTGTTTCGGAAGAAATAAAAGAAGAGCGGAAAAATACACTGATGGAAGTACAGCGGGAAATATCGAATAAGAAAAATAAAAGTTTTGTGGGCAAAACAATGCAGGTAATTGTTGATAGTAAAGAAGGCGATTATTTTACAGCACGAACAAAACGGGATGCTCCGGAAGTTGACGGTGAAGTACTTATAAACGCAAGTGAAAATGAAATGATTATTGGAAAATTTTATAATGTTGAAATTATAAATTATAATGATTATGATTTGTTCGGGAAAATAAATTAGACGGAGGATTTTGAATGAAGAAGATACTTTTTTTGTTTCTGCTTTTGCCGTTTGCAGTTAGCTTAGCGCAGGTTGAATATTCTGCCGGACAAGTTGATAAACAATTCAATCCGAAATTTTATATCGATTTTATCAATTATAAATCTAATATTGAAGGAAAAACGAAAGTAAGTTTATTGCTTCAAGTTCCATACGCAAGTGTACAATTTAAGAAAAATTCGAAAGGTTATTTCTCCAAATATTCTGTTACATTAACATTTTTTGATGCTGATAAAAAAAATGTTATTCTAGAAAAATTGTGGACAGAAAATATTTTTACTCCAAATTTTAAGCAAACGTTTTCAAAAAGCAATTCGAATATCAGTTTTCGTAGTTTAAAATTAAAACCCGGCGAATATACTGTTGTTTGTGTAATTGAAGATAGAAACTCAAGCAACCCAATTTCATTTCAGTCCAAAATAAAAGTTCGTGGTTTTTCAGATGCTATTTCTAAAGTGAAAGTGAGTGATGTTATTTTTGTAAAAAATAGAATAAAAAGGAATGGGAAAGAATCCATTGTTCCGAATGTTTCTCACATATTTTCACCGAACAATAAAACTATAGAACTTTATTACGAAATTTATTCCGACAAAGTCCGCACGATAAATATTCAAAATGTTGTTAACGACATTGACCGAAATAAATCATTGAGGCAAGTTCAGACAATAAATTTGAAAACAGGCAAAAATATTATTAACAGTTTTTTAAATGATGCTGAACTCAGTCTTGGAGATTTTGAATTAGTGATCAAAGTTAAGAATGAAAATGATAGCACTTTAACGGGAATCAAAAGCAAATTTACCGTTTCAATTCCTAATCTTCCTATTTCATTAAAGAAAATTGATACTGCTATTGAACAAATGAAATACATTGCCGAACCTTCTGCAATTGATTCAATGGAAGATGCTCCGACATACGATGCGAAATTAAAAATGTTTTTATCATTTTGGAAAAAACAAGATCCCGATGCGGCAACGGTTGAAAATGAGGTAATGAATGAATACTACAGACGCATTGAGTACGCAAGTAAAAATTTTAAAAGTTACAATAGCGGCTGGAATACGGATATGGGAATGGTTTATGTTACGCTCGGTCCGCCGGATCAAGTTGAAAGAAATCCGATGGCAATTGATACAAAGCCTTATGAAATTTGGCAATACTACAACGTAAACAAACAATTTGTTTTTCAGGATGAAACCGGTTTTGGTGATTACCGTTTACTAAATCCGCAATATGGAGAGTGGAATAGATACAGGCAATAGGTGCAAAACATTTTATTCAGCCGTTATTGAGCATCGTAAACTAATCGGGATAATTTGTAATGACAATTAATTTTCATAATTTTTCAATATACACAGCATATCTTTTATTAAAAGTTAGAGGAAATGACTAATGACGGATATTCAGAAACAAATTGATTACTGGATAAATGGTGCTAAGGATGATATTAAAACGGCAGAAATATTAATAAAAAAGAATCGTTTGCTTCATGGATTATTTTTTTGCCATTTGGTTATTGAAAAAGCGATAAAGGCACGTGTGGTAAAGGTAACTAAGGAAATAGCACCAAGAAGCCACAACTTAATTTTTTTATCCGAAAAAGCGGAATTGAATCTTGACAATGAAAAGGATATTTTTCTCGGTGTGTTAATGAAGTATCAACTACAAGGAAGATATCCGGATTACAATCCTGAAATACCTGGGATTGAGAAAGTTAAAAATTATTTAATTAAAACAAAAGAGTTATTGCAATGGCTAACAGAGATATTATAGAATTATTAAAAAAATATATTGCTCTTTTAAAAGCGGAAGGTATTTCTGTGGAAAAAGCTTTCTTGTACGGAAGCTATTCTACTGAAACAGAAACCGACAATAGTGATATTGATTTAATGATTGTTACAAATAATGAAGATGCAAACAACGATCTAATTGTTGGAAAAGTTTGGAATTTAACAAGAAAAATAAGTACTAAAATTGAACCTTTTTTAATTGGATTTGATCGATTTAATGGAAGCAATAATTCCCCACTAATTGATTTGGTTAAGGGAAGTGGAATAGAAATTGTTCTCTAAAAATTGAACTTTATTATTTTCCATTAATTCAAATAAATCAACTTTAATTATCTAATATTTAAACAATTTTGTAGTTCTTATGATATTAACAGTTACAATAAACCCAATTTTAATTAAAAGGCTGCAGTTCGATTCCGTTGTAGCGGGAAAAGTAAATCGCAGTAAATTCCAAAGTTTATTTGCCGGCGGCAAGGGAATAAATGTTAGTCGCCAATTGAATAATTTAAATGTAAAAAATCAGGCGATTACGGTGCTTGGCGGTGCCAACGGAAAACTGTTGAGGCATGTTCTTACTGAAGAAGAAATTAACTTTTCAGCCGCTTCAATAAAATCGGATATTCGTTATTCGACAGATGTTTATGAGGAAAATGAGAAACGCATTACTTCATATTTTTCTCCTGATTTTGAAATTACGAAAAAGGAAGTTGATGAGTTCAAAGGTAGGTTGGAGCGAGCAATTGCAAATTGTTCCATTGTTGTTTTTTCAGGTAGTTCACCATGCAGACTTGCTGATGAAATTTTCCCGTTCGGAATTGAAACTGCCAACAAGCTCGATAAAATTTCCATATTAGATACTTACGGACAGCATTTAAATAATTGTATTGAAAAAATTCCTTTGACTGTTCACAACAATGTTGAAGAAGTTGAAAAATCATTGCAGATTAAATTGTCTTCAGAAAAATCTAAAATTGAATATCTGAAATCGCTTTACAACAAAGGGATAAAACTAAGCTTTCTTACAGACGGCGGAAAAGCGGCTTACATTTGTAAATACGGATTTATTCATAAAGTAATACCGCCGAAAATCGAATTGCTTGATTCAACCGGAAGCGGAGATGCTTTTGTAGCGGGCATTGCATTTGGACTTGAAAAAGCCAATGTATTTAACGATTTTGTGATTTATGCTTCTGCACTTGGTGCGGCAAATGCTGAAAAACTTGATGCATGTACTGTAAAAAATGAAGAAGCGGAAAAATTAGTTGATTTAATTAAAATAAATCCAATCGGTAAAAAAATGAAAATCATAGATGATTCGCCGGATTATTAGAATATTATTTACTTTACGCCTATTCTCCGGATGTTTAATTTTTCTCTCTATTTCAGCATCCCCTGTTTTATCTCAAACAATAAATAATGTTTCTGTTTATGGAAATAAAAACTTTACTGAAACCGATTACCTTAATTGGATTGGCATAGGAAACGGGACAAAAATATTCAAAGGAATAAAAGATTCCGTTAAAATTAAAATTGAACGAAACCTTGCCGACGAAGGATATTTTCATTCTAAAATTGACTCGATTATAATTCAGCAAACGGCAGATTCGCAGAAAGTGAATTTGAATATTAACTTAAATGAAGGCAAGCCCACATTCGTAAAAAGTATTTTTATAACAAACATAGATTCAGCCGAAGAGAAAAAACTGCATGATAAATTTGATTTTATTTCCGGTTCTATTTTTAATAAGTTTCAAATAGAAGCGGTAATTAGCGAAATATTAACCGATTACGAAAACCATTCTTTTCCGTTTTCAATTTTTAAAATCAAGTCCGTATATTTTTATAATGATTCTACCGAAGGCACTCACTTTGCCGATATTTATTTTTCAATTGAAAAAGGCCGCCCGAGCAGAATTGATGAAATTAAAATTGTAGGAAACACAAACACTAAAGCCGATGTAATAATAAGAAGCGCAAGAGTGGATACCGGTGAAGTTTATTCGCAAAAACGAATAGAGGAAATCCCCAAAAACTTGAATCATCTGCGGTTTTTTGAACCGGTGGAACAGCCGACTTTTTATTTTGATAACAGCAACAAAGGCATTCTTCAAATAAAGGTAAAAGAAAAACAGACCAATAATTTTGATGGAATTATCGGTTATGTTCCGTCAAACAGCAACGGTGAAAACGGATATTTTACAGGTTTTGTAAATATCAGTTTGCGAAATATTTTCGGCACGGGACGCGGAGCAGCGTTTAAGTGGCAAAAACTCGACCGTAATTCTCAACTGCTTGATATAAAATATCTTGAACCTTGGCTGTTCGGTTACCCGTTTAATATTCAACTCGGACTTTTTCAGCGGAAGCAGGACAGTACATATATTCAGCGAAAATTTAATGCGGCTTTAGATTATCTTGCTACACAAAATTTATCCGCAGCAATTGTTTTTGCTACCGAATCTACAATTCCTACTGTAAATGAGAACAGCAAATTTACTGTTTTTAATTCTTCTACAATTACAACCGGCATAAACTTAAAATTTGATTCCCGCGATGATTTTTATGCGCCAACTTCGGGTGTAGTATTTCAAACCAGGTATTCTTTAAGTAGAAAAACAATTAATGGTACAAAAGAATTTGTTACTACTGCTACAAATACAAAAGTTACATTACAGAGACTTGAAGCTGATTTCAGTTTGTTTTATGAATTGTTTCGCCGAAATATTGTGGCGATTTCTTTATTTGCAAAAGAATTACGAGGCGACTCTTTTGAAATAAGCGATCTTTTCAGACTCGGCGGAGCCAATACTTTACGCGGTTACACTGAAGACCAATTCCTCGGCAATCGAATATTTTGGTCAAATTTAGAATATCGAGTATTGATGGCAAAAAGAACTTACGCATTTCTATTTTTTGACACAGGATATTTTTTCAGAGCCGCCGATCCGGCAATAAAAGTTTTGGAAACATCAGCCTGGAAATATGGTTACGGACTCGGCATTAATCTCGAAACATCGCTCGGTGTTTTAAGAGTTGGTTATGCTCTCGGCAAAGATGATTCATTCAATCAAGGTAAAATACATTTTGGTTTGGTTAATGACTTCTAAAATTATTTTGTTCAATTACACTTTGTGAAACCCTGTGTTACTTTTTCGAATATTTGTTTTGCATGTTCAACAATGATAGTTCTTCAGAGTCAAATAATACAGTTTTCAATATTAAATTGTTGTTGTAGAACAAACCTTCCTCGCAGAGTCCGGTGGACAGTTTGTTCCCGGTTAAATGCAGAGAAAACTCAGAAAACAGTAAGAAAATGCTCTCCGGCTTTTGACGGATAAATA
>CAZXDS010000013.1:0-34259 GCA_964639525.1 uncultured Melioribacteraceae bacterium
TTAGCCAGGAACAAACTGGAAAGTTTGTTCTACAACAACAATTTAATATTGAAAACTGTATTATTTGACTCTGAATCGCTGAACAAATAATGAAATTATTCATTCAATACGCAAATTCAACCGGCAAGTGAGAAAGTAAAAACAATATCGCCTTAATTTCTCTCTTTTTCCAAAGCTTCAAAATATTTACGAATCAATTCCTGATAATCTTGCGAGTAACCTTCTTTTATGGAGTTTAGCAATTCCCGCCGGATTTGTTCGCTCTTCTCATTTTTTTCATAATTAAGCTGCCCCTGAGATTTTCGAGCAATGTCGGTTCCTGTATTTGATTCTCTTCTTTTTTCGTAATCTTTTTCATTAATTGATCGCTGAGCATCAAGCAATTTTGAAAGTATTCGTTTTTGAGTTTTAATTAAATTGTCATCTAATTTCTGAGTTTTCATTCCAGAAATAACTTCCTTCATATCCTGAATTACCCTGTCAAAATCAACAGGAAGTTTTTTCGTCAGTCCGGCTTCCTTCGCTTCCTTGTTCAACTCCTGCATTGATTTTTTAATGATACTTTGCTGTTGTGCAAGTCGCTGTAATTGTGCCATTTGCTGTTGCGTCATTCCGTTTTTACCAAGTTGCTGTGTTAATCGGTTAAGACTCATCTGCTGGCCTGAAAGTTTTTTAAGCTGCTGCATCAAGGACATCATTCCCCCGCCTTGTCCACCGGGCTGCATCATTGATTGCAACGCATTGTTCATCATTTTAGCCGCTTCATTCAATTGCCCCATTGCATCGCCTTGTTTCATAGATGCGAGATTCCCATTCCGGTTTTGCATTGCCATTTGCGATTCGCCCATATTTCGCATTGCCTTCCCAAGAGCATTCCCCATTTCCGGCGAAATAGCAAATGTTTTTTGAGATAATGCGGACATTTGCTGCATCAGATTTTCAAGATTGTCTTTTATTTCCTCCTGCTTTCGTGCGTTATTATCCGACCGCTGCGATGTTGGTGAAATATTTTTACTTTCATTTTTCAGTTGCTCTTCTTCTTTGGAAAGATTTAATATTTGACTAATAATTTTCATCATCTCAGTCATAGTCTGCATCCGGTCCTGCATTTGCATCTGACTTTTCATTGCTGACATTTGCTGGTTTAATTGATTCATATTTTTTGAAATCTGCTGCTGATTCTTCATTGACTGCATCATCTGCTGCTGTTGCAACATTTGTGAAGCATCTTTGGATAATTGTTGATTTTTCTGCTGCTGCATTTCCTTCATTATTTTCTGCATTTCTTCATTCGGCATTTTAGGAAATTCACTCATCATTTTCTGCAAATCTTTCATCTTCTCAGAAAGTTTCTTCATGTCTTTAGTAATTTCATCCTGTTTTCGTTGCAGATCTTTATTGTTCTTTTTATTTTTGTCTAATGATTTGTTGTTAGTTTCTTTACTCAACTCATTCTGTCTTTTTTTAAGCTCTCCGGTACGTTTAGTTAATTCATCCAACTTCTGTTCAATCTGAATTTTTTTCAACAAATTTACAGTTCGCTCCAAACTTTTTTTAAATGCTTCTTCGTTCATCTTAAAATTTTGAAATGAATTCTGCACTTTGTCTCGATTCATTTGCTGCATCATTTGCTGAAGTTTTTTTAGTGCGGCTTTCATTTCCGGACTCGAAAGTTCTTCCATCAGCTTTTGTAATTCATTATATTTTTGAAGTGTTTCCTTCGATAATAAATTATTTTTATCTAATTTCTTTTTTGCTTCGTTAATTTGCTCCTTAATTTTTTCAACTTTCTTTTCCAATTCATTAAACTTTTTCGTTGTATTTTCAATTTTTTTCTTTTCTTCCCAACTAATCTTTTTCTCGTCCCGCTTTAAACTATTGTTTAACTTATTAATTTCTCTATTCAGTTTTTTTGTTTCTTCCAAAGTACTTTTTAAATCTTTACCGGCTTGATTTTGAGTTTTATCCACATCTTTAAAAGTCTCATCCATAGACGGAACTCTTAGTTTCATCATAGCTGATTTTACTGACTTTGGACCGCTAACATTATCATTATCAAATAGTTCAAAATAGTACGAAATTTGATCATCCACAGCAAGATAAAGCTGAAGTAAATTCCAATTATAATAAATATCTTTCTCCACGGAATTACGTGGTACTTCAATATTAATAGAATGGAATTTAGTTTCCGGCTCACCAAACTTTGTGGTTGATAATTTATAGTGCAGTAAAAGTTTTGAAAATCCGAAGTCATCACTTACTTGTAATTCAACCGGCAATTGCTCATTGCCGACTACATTAACACTTTTCTTGGGAGATATTACATTTAGCGCCGGATATTGATCGGACAGTAATTTTATTGAATAAGCAATTGGGTTGCTATTCTTATTACTTGAAGTATCTTCTATTTGAATAAAATAATTTCCCTCCTTTTTGGGGAAAAATTTCACCTCTCCTCTGCCTCCATTAATTTTAATATTAGTTTTTTTATTAAATGAAAAAACAAGTTTCCCTTCCTTTAATATTTTTGTGGAGCTAAACTTCAAACTAACTCTGCTTCCGAATAGAGTGGAAATATTACCATCATCGTTCTGAACAATCGTAGGGAGATTTGTATATTTTGGAGGTATTATTTTTACTGTTAAATCTTTAATTACCGGTGGATTCAGCACTTTAATTTCAAAGTGTTTGCTTTCGATTGAGCCGGATTTTGCAAAATACTCAAATGACTCACGAATACTAAAAAATTGGGTCGTAAAATTATTTAGCGAATCTTTTTTCATTACTCTCTTTTTAAATTCGCTTTCAATTGAAGATTTTGTAAACAGTACTGCGCTATTTGGTTTTTCGCCTTTTACAATTACCGTTATTTTTTGGCTTTCCCCTTTTAGTATTGAGCGATTTCCGGGTTGAACAGTTAGAACAAATTTCGGCGGAGTAATAAAATTTTTATTAAAATTAATAAGTCTTAATGAAGCAGAGTTCAAAAACGGCAGGAAAGAAATTAAAAACAAAACGGCTGTAATAGTAGAAATCATCATTTTTGAAAAGCTTTTAATCTCCTCGTTTTTAGCAATTATTTCGAAATCAAAATTTTTTGTTTTTTCATAAACATTTTGAAAAGCTGCATCAGCAAGCTCTTTGGAATGGTTCTTAGAGTTATCAGCAGCAAGCCGAAGCACATCCTCTAACTCATCCTTAATTTGCGGATAGTATCCCCCTACTTTTCGCGCGATATCATAAACATTGACTTTCCCAATAATATTTACGCTTTTCAAGAGTGGAATACAAACCCGAATGAACAGCAGAACAATTCCCGACAAAGCAAAAATAATTACAAAACTAGTACGAATAATTGAGTTGAAATGAAATATACTTTCAAGTAATGTGAAACAAAGAGCAATAACACTTATGGTAATAATTGAATATAATAAGCCTGCAATTGCATTAAAACGCTGCTTCTTATTTCCCGCCCTTCTTAATCTGTTTTTTATTTCTTTTAGATAATTTTGGTTCATAAATGTTAAGATTAATAGTTAGTATTTATTTCACTGATGTGAAGTCCGCTTCACATTTGCATTAACGCCCAAACAACAAGATTTGTTCCAAATTTTAATGCTTCCAATCGTTTGCTCTGCGGATCGTGATGTGCTTCTTCGTCAGCCCAGCCGTCTGCCGGATTGCTTTCGTAAGTGTAATAAAGCACAAGTCTTTTCCCGATAAAAATTCCGAAACCCTGCGGAAGTTTTCCATTGTGCCTGTGAATTTTGGGCGGACCGGAATTAAAATTGTAAACAATGTGATATAAACCGTAATCAAAAGGAAGTTCGACTAAATTATTGTTTGGGAAAATCTTTTTTACTTCGCGGCGGAAAGCTTTGTCTAAGCCGTAATCGTCATCTACATAAATGAAACCGCCGCGTTCAACATACTTTCGCAACCGCTGAATTTCACCTTCCGAGAAAACAATATTTCCGTGACCGGTCAAAAACAAAAACGGATATGCAAAAATATCATCTGTGGAAACATCGGCAAAAGTATATTCCGAAATTACTTTTACTGTTGTATGCTCGGCAACAAAGTTAAGCAAATTTACTTCCGAAGACGGATCGTTATACCAATCTCCGCCTCCGCCGTATTTTAATCGCGCAATTTGAAAACCGGTTTTAACCTGTGCAAAGTTATCCGATACCGCTGCAAGTAGAAATATCAAGACTATGTATTTTAATTGATTTATTTTCATTGTTTATGTTAATACGTTTATTCTGTCATACCGAATTTGTGACTAAAATATCTCTTTACTTTATAATCTTCCTCTTCCTGCAAAAAACATCCCATAAAAAAAACATCGGGACAAGCGAGGACATGTGTGCTTTGCATAATCATGAGTGTTTCATATTATTAAAAATTTAACTTTACTATCCTTTTCCAATACACAAAACTTTACGTTGTTTTATTTTCTCTTCCTTAACAGTTAGCAGAACTTTATTCGTGAATTCCTGGCCATCAAATAAATTATTTTGAATGTTATTCTCTTTTTCAATTATCGGGTAATTACTAATAAACAATTCTTTACCATTTTGATTGCCGTTTTTTCCAACATTTCTCATTCCGTAAGTTAAATTCCATTCGTTTATGTGAGCGAAAGAAAATAATTCTCTAATATACTCGCTATCATCATAAGTAATTAACCATTTATGATTCACATTCTTCAAAACTTTAGCAAACCTTTCGTGGTCAAATGATTTATGAAGATTTCCGTTTTTTCCGTAAAGAGCTGATTTCGTCGCCGAAAAATAAGGCGGGTCAAGAAAAACAAAAACATTTTTCCCATCGGCTTCCAAAACTTTTTGATAATCTAAATTGGTAATTGTTGTATTATTTAATATTGTGGAAAGTGACTTCACCCTTTCAATACTTGATTGCGTAAAACGTTTTTCAAATGCTGCTTTTGAAAATCCGCCGCTTTCACTTGTTCCGGAAAACGTAATACGATTAAATACAAAAAATGCAGCTGCTTTTTTTACGTCATCAAATTTATCAATGTTCTCAATTAAATAATGATGCAATTTTTTCCCAATAAATTTATCGGATATTAATTCTCGGTCGTTGATCGAATATTCATTTTTCCATTGCTGAATTTGCACAATTAGTTTTTTTGTGTTTTGCTGTGTTTGTTTCCAAAAATGGAAAAGGTTCGGATAAATATCGTTTACCCAAAATTTTCTATTCGGATATTTTTGTTTGAAGTAAACAAATACAGACCCGCCGCCCAAAAAGGGTTCTCTAAATTCATCAAAATTGGGAACTAACGGTGCTATAATTTTAACGGCACGACTTTTTCCGCCTGGATATCTTAATGGGCTTTTTATCATCTATTTTGCTTCGTCTATGAATACTAAAAAATCATTTTTCTTTGCTTCAAAAAAAAAAAAAAATGTTATCGATAATTTAATAAAACAATTGGCAATCCAATACACTTCGTTATTCAAAAATCGTTAATCGTTGTTCTGCAATCAATTTAAACATCGAATAAGGAACTCCGATTTTTAATTTAGTTGAAGCCTTAAACATTGCTGCAAATACCTCTACACAACCACAAACCGCAGCCCTTCCAACTTCCTTTTTATTTCGGCATCCGGTTTGTTCAACTTTATTGTATAATTTGTAAACTCTCGGCGCAGTCAGTAATTTTTTCGCAAACTATCAAAATATATTTTGTATTTGGAGATATTTATTTCCATTTTTCATTGTCAACTTCCCATTCGCCGCCGTCAAAAATTCTTTTAAGTTCGTTTTCCCCGGGTAGATTTTCCGCTATTTCTTTCGGCAATTGCGAGTAGCTGTAAGTTGCAACTCCTATCGGTTTGTTTACAATCTCGAGCGCGTATTTTACTGTTATTTCGCTTTTGCTTTTGCAAAGCAATATTCCGATGCTTGGGTTATCTTCGGGATATTTTACGGTTCTATCCAAAAGATGCAGATACCAATTAAGCTGTTGACTGTATTCCGGTTTAAATTCATCAATTTTCAATTCAATGGCAATCATAGACTTAAGTTTGCGATGATAAAAAAGCAAGTCGATAAAATACTCTTTATCGTCAAGTTCCAATCTGAATTGCTGTCCCATAAAAGCAAAATCGCTTCCGAATTGCCCTATCATTTTCGTAATATTTTGGACGATGGCTTTTTCAAGCTGCCTTTCGGTGTGGTGATCGGACAAGTTCAAAAACGATAAGTCATATTCATCTTTAAATTGCATTGTATATTTTGCAATTTCCGTCGAAGTAAGCGTTTTATCAAAATTGTGCTGAAAGTTTTTATGTTGCGAAAATAAATCGATTTTAATTTTTTCTTCGAGAATACTTCTGCTCCAAGCCTCCTCTTTGGTTTTTTGCAGATAAAACTCTCGTTGCTCTTTATTTTTTATTTTGCTGAAAATCATCACGGTGTGTCCCCAATGCAATTTCGCCACAAGCTGTGGCGAAATTTGATTTTCTTGCAAATCTTCATAAACAATTTTCATTCTGTAAAGATTTCTTTCGGAAAATCCTTTAACGCCCGGGAACTCCGCTCGCAAATCTTTTGAAAGTTGCTTAATAACGGAGCTTCCCCAACCGCTTTTAGTTTTTTGAGAAATTGTTTTCCCAATGTCCAAATATGCAAAAATCATTTCTGAATTTACGGCGCTGTAACTTTTGTATTGAGCCTGTAAAATTCGCTCTTTCAATTGCCTGAGAGTATCTAAGTAATCTCTGTTAATTACTTCATTCATAACATCTCCAAAATTAGATTAAGAACAGTAACCGAACTATTATTCATTTTAGAAAAAGCAAACCATTTTTTACCGTCTTTGGCAACTTGTTCCAAAACGGAACAAGTTGAGCCTTGCGATAATTCGTTTGTCTTGTATATGTTCCCGATGTGTTTTACAATAGCCTGTCTTTGAATAATCTAAAATCTTGCTACAGTTGGCAATTTAATACACTTCGTTATTCAAAAATCGTTAATCGTTGTTCTGCAATCAATTTAAACATCGAATAAGGAACTCCGATTTTTAATTTAGTTGAAGCCTTAAACATTGCTGCAAATACCTCTACACAACCACAAACCGCAGCCCTTCCAACTTCCTTTTTATTTCGGCATCCGGTTTGTTCAACTTTATTGTGTAATTAGTAAACTCTCGGCGCAATCTGTAATTTTTTCGTAAACCGTCAAAATATTTTTTTCGCTCCGCAGTGTTCATATCAATGGATTTCCGCAGCAGCAAATCATCCTCATATTGCGGATAAACAATTTGTAAGATTTTATTCAGTATTTGCTCAAACGGTTCTTGAACATCAACATTAATCAATGGATTTTTCACCTTCGGCAAATTTGGTTTCCATTTTGCGGAAATATTTAAGAATTTTGCCAACGCATAATGAATTGCAGCGGTTCCATTTACTTTTCCTTCAAGCGAGTATCCGGCAATATGCGATGTGGCAATGTTTACGGCATTTAACAAATCAATGTTTATTTCCGGTTCGTTTTCCCAAACATCAAACACAGAAAAGATATTTTCATTTTCTTTCAGTTTTTCTAATACCGCCTTGTTGTCCGTTACTTTACCACGCGAAGTATTGATTAAAATGGAGTCCTGTTTAATTAAACCAATATTATTTTTATTTAATAAATGAACAGTTTTGTAGTTTCCCGCCTTATTCAGCGGAACGTGAAAAGTAACGGCATCGCAAGATAAAGCATTTTCAAAAGAAGTAAACTGATTCTTGCCTGATGTTTTTTCCAACGGCGGGTCGTTAAGCAGTGTTTTCATTCCGAATAATTCGGCAAAACGGGCAACTTTAGTCCCGATATTTCCATAACCTATTATACCGAGTGATTTATTTTTTAATGAAATATTTTTTGATACGGCAGCATTAATTAATGAAGTTGCAACATACTCGGCAACTGCAAAGGAATTACAGCCCGGAGCGTTTGCATATACAATTCCGCTTTTATCTAAATAATTTTTGTCAATATGATCGGTGCCGATTGTTGTCGTTCCGACGAATTTAACATTTGTGTGCGCAAGCAATTCCTCAGTAACTTTTGTTACCGAACGAATAATTAGAACATCAACATCTTTAAGAATTTCGTTGTTTATTTTCCTTCCGTGAAAAAGTTGAACTTTACCAAATTCGGAAAAAGCCTCTTCCCCGTATGCAATATTTTCATCAACTATAATTTTCATTTGTAACGTATAAAGTAATAAATGAATTTCACTTCATCAATTATAGAGTCGGAATATGTTGAACAAATTGAATAGTTCTGCCCGATAAGCCATAAAACTGTGAAAAATGGAAAACAAATAAAAAATTGCGATTTGGATTTTAAATGGACTATTAACACCAAACATTTATCAATAGAAATCAGTATTTTTGCAACTTCAATTTTAATAAAACAAAAAAGACCAAAATGAAATTCAATACACGAACACATACCTGCGGAGAATTGCGGGAAAAACACATAGGCGAAAATATAGTATTAAATGGCTGGGTTGATAACAGACGCGACCTCGGTGGTGTAATATTCATTGATTTGCGAGATAGATACGGAATTACTCAAATTGTATTTGAACCGAGTATTAATGAGAATGCTTATAATATCGGAAAAGATTTACGAAGCGAATATGTGCTATCTGTTGAAGGGAAAGTCCGCACGCGTCCTGAAGGAACACTAAATCCCTCACTTCCAACAGGAATGGTTGATGTTATGATTGAAAAAATCATTGTTCTTAATAAAGCGGAAACCCCGCCGTTTCAAATAAAAGACGAAATTGAAGTAAATGAAGACCTGCGTTTGAAATATAGATATTTGGATTTGCGTAGAACTCGTATGCAGAATAACATTTTATTACGTCATAAAATGTATCAGTTAGTTCGTAATTATTTTGACAGCGAAAACTTTGTTGAAATTGAAACTCCTATTTTAATGAAAAGTACTCCGGAAGGGGCAAGAGATTTTCTCGTTCCAAGTAGAATGCACAAAGGACACTTTTATGCTTTACCCCAATCTCCGCAAACTTACAAACAATTGTTAATGGTTTCGGGATTTGATAAATATTTTCAAATAACTAAATGTTTTAGAGATGAAGATTTACGTGCCGACCGTCAACCTGAATTTACTCAAATTGATGTAGAAATGTCATTCGTAGATGTTGAAAACATTTTTGAAGTCGTTGAAGGTTTGATGAAGAAATTATTTAAGCAAATCAAAAACTACGACATTCCATTACCTTTACCTCGATTAACTTTTGAAGAAGCAATGGAAAAATACGGAAGTGATAAACCGGATTTACGATTCGGTTTGGAAATGGTAACTTTGAATGATGTATTTCCGAAATCAGAGTTTCGCCTTTTTAAAGATGCAATTAGTAAAAACGGTATTATTACAGGTTTGTTGGCGAAAGACTGCGGCAATTACACACGTAACCAGTTGGACGTTTTAACGGACTTTGTTAAAAAACTCGGTGCCGGAGGTTTAATTTGGATGCGTGTAAAAGAAGAAGGATTAGAAGCACCGATTGCAAAGTTTTTATCCGATGATGAAAAAAACGGTATTATTAATTCGCTTGATGCAAAACCCGGCGACCTTCTTTTTATTCTTGCCGGACCGCGAATAAAAACACTTACACTAATGGGACATTTGCGTTTGGAAATGGCTCGCAGAATGGGACTAATTAAAAGCGATGCTGAACCATCACTTTTATGGGTAACCGATTTTCCGCTATTTGAGTGGGATGATGAAACCCAACGTTATTATGCAATGCATCATCCTTTTACTTCGCCGCGAGTTGAAGATCTGGAATTAATGGAAACCGCACCGGAAAAAGTTTATGCCCGTGCTTATGATTTGGTTTTAAATGGAAACGAAATTGCCGGTGGAAGTATAAGAATACACGATTCCAAAGTTCAAGCTCTGATGTTTAAAGCTCTTGGAATTGAGGAAGAAGAAGCGGAAGAAAAATTTGGTTTTTTGATGAATGCATTTAAGTTCGGAGCACCTCCTCACGGAGGAATTGCTTTTGGTTTCGACAGACTTGCAATGCTTTTTGCCGGCGAATCCTCTATCCGTGATGTAATTGCTTTTCCAAAAACTTCGAGCGGTGCATCTTTAATGGATGGTTCACCTTCAGGTGTTGACGAAATGCAATTGCGGGAACTTCATATTAAGTTAAGATAGAATCTTTGTGAATTAATAATTCATGAGTCCATTCTAAAAAGTAATATTTTGACTAACCCACGACTTCAGTCGTGGGAAAACAGACTAAAAACGAACTTCCCCAAACGGACTTTAGTCCGTTTGGGGCTTTTTAGAGTGGACTCATTCATGTTACGCACTCACGTTATACAAAACAAAAGTTAATTGCCACGGCCTTTAGCTCATGGATTAATTTATAAAAAGTATATGGCTTTAGCCACATTTTCTCCTCAAGTTATTTTTACTTGAGGTTAATTTATAAATTTTAACCGGTCAGTTTTCAGTTGGGAAAGTGGTCTGTTTTGGATTGGAAGTAATAGCTATAAATTCAGTGTTCCCTAAAACTGAAATCCGGATATATTGCTTCTAAAGACCATGAAGAATTTATGAAAGACTTTTCGCAGAATCCCTTTGGGAGAAGCCGGTTTATGAGGCATCTACTGAAGACGAAGCTTTATTAAACCTTGATAAACTTCAAGAAAAGTGGAGTGAAAAATATCCTCTACCAATAAACTCTTGGATGAATAATCGGGATAATCTTGCAACTTATTTTAAGTATCCACAAGAAACAAAAACTGTTATTTACACTATCCGGCGGCGGCCAGACTGTTGAAGCAGTGCATCGTCAATTTAGAAAAGTTACTAAATCTAAATCTTTTTTTCCTAACGATGATGCCCTTAAGAAAATGCTGTTCTTAGCTTACAGAGATTTATCTAAAAAATAGCTTGTCCGCCTTGGAGGAGGCTATGGCGATTAAAAACCAGGCTCTTGTAATTTTTCATTTTTTTTAAGAAAAGATTTTTTGTCTTTGCTAAAATCTGAAAATACCGTTTACACAAAAAACTTTACAGTCTTATTTTAGAATCGCTATTCTCTTTTTCTACGGCAGCTTAAATCTTTACCCATTAAATTAACAGTAGAACCAATAAAAGAAAACATGACGAAATAATCACTTAAAACATTACGTTTACTAATGTTCCTTTAATTTTTGTTTGGTCAAAATATATTTTAAATTTTGAATCCATTTGTTTTCGTTCAGGCACTAAATCTAAAACATTCGGATTATCGGAAGGCGCGGTTACAAAATATCCTGTTCCAATCATTTCTGTTTGAGAAGAATAAATTTGGGCGGTAATTAAATTTTTACCGGTAAGTTTGGTATCGTTTATTTTACTATGCCTACTGATAGTTGTGGAATTTTCGAAGTGAGAATTTTTTATGTTATTTCCTTTTGAAATAGGGGAATTAGATTGGAACTGCGGCTGTATTAAAGAAAAATAAGATGCTTCAGGCTGTTTATAATTTGTTGTTCCGGGGTTATAATTGTCAGTTGTAACCTGTGATAATTTATCTGAATAGACAGCAGAGAAATTTTTGTTCTCAATACTTTGTTGAGCTTGATAATCACTTCTCAGTCCTGCACTTCGTAAAAGTGTATTTAATGAGGCGCTATTTAAAGGTAAAAAGTCCATAAATTTTTTTTAATCATAATATTTTAATAAATTATCTTGCAAGTTGCAATGCTTTATGTCACAAATAATTTAAAGGATATAATTCAAAACCCATGAAAGAGAAAATATTAATAGTTGAAGACGACATTTCCAGTCGAAATCTCTTGGTTAGATTGCTACAAAGAGAAGGGTACGAAATTGAAATTGCTTCTGACGGATTAGAGGCATTTAAACTTATGGAAGGAAATCGATTTCAAGCTGTTCTTACCGATTGGATGATGCCGCATATGGATGGACTGGAGTTGATTCATAAAATCAGGCAAGTTAGTCATTTGGATACTGTAATTTTAATGATAACCGCGCTCGCTTCTCGTGAAGCAAAAGAAAAAGCAATGGAAGCCGGTGCCGACGATTATATTTCCAAACCGATTGATACAAAGAACGTACTTAAAAGATTAGATAATTGTATCAAAAGACAGAATATTGAATCCGCTCGTCCGCTTGATGAAAATTTGCCTTCTGCAAATGGCACTCCGCCATTTTTTGCGGTTGGTTTTGCCGCAGGAACAGGTGCCCCTCCGGCAATTACAGAGGTTATTGCCAAATTTAGAATGTCCTTACAGTCTGCTATTTTTATCGCCTTTAACGGACCCTCTTGGATGTTGGAATCTTTTATTTCTAAAATGCGAAAGCATACGGAAATGAAAGTTCATCTTGCTTTCGATGGTCAGTCGATTAGGGCAGGAGAGATTTATGTTGCTCCGGAAGACAGGCATATGGTAATTGACCCTGTGTATATAAAAATTAAAATTGTTGATTCACCGCCTGAAAATTTTGTGCGTCCTTCGGCAGATCCCTTGTTTAAAAGTCTTTCGGCTGTATTTGGAGAAAACTGTATTGCAGTTGTTTTGACCGGAATGGGAAATGACGGAAGCATCGGCTCAGGTTATATTGCCGCTGCCGGTGGATATGTGATTGCTCAGGAACCTGGAACAGCAGTTGCTCCGGCTATGCCGAGATCGGTAATTGAATTAAGAATTGCTGATATCATTGTTCCACTCGAAGATATTTCACGTATCATTTCCGAAAGAATTAGAAAAGTTATGCATAATAAGTAATTGCAGATATTCTTTTTTGTCAAAATTTATTCTTATTAAAAATAAAAATTACTGCTATTATTAAACTCAAAATGGCAGACAAAAAGAATGGGAATTGGACACCATATAAATCCCATAAAATACCGGCAATTAGCGATCCAAACATTAAAGCAAGACTTGTTACAAGGGTAAAAAGTCCCATTGCGGTTCCTTGAAATTCAGGTTTAATTAAATCTGAAATCCATGCTTTTGAAACTCCCTCGGTTGAAGCTGAATACAAACCATACAAAGCAAACAATGCCCAAATTATTAAGAAACCGGGGCTGGATGCGAAACCGAAATAGACAATTGAGAAAACCAATATTCCAAATGTAAAAATATTCTTTTTCCCAAATTTGTCAGATAAAATTCCAATTGGGTAGGAAAGAACCGCATATATAAAATTGTAGAATACATATCCAAGTATTGCTGTTGTATCAGAACCGGAAACGGCTTTAGATTTTAAAATTAAAAAAACGTCACTACTGTTTGCAAGGGAAAACAAAGTAATTAAAAGCAATAACTTTTTGTAACCGGCAGGAGCTTGTTCCCAAAAGGCTTTATAATGTTTTTTGTGAACGGATTTTTTTATACTATTTGGATCTTTAACTTTAAATGTTAAATAAATTGCAGATATTGAGGGAATTATAGCGACAAGAAAAATAATTCGATAATCGCCCGGAATAAAGTACAGAATTAACAAAGCAACTAGTGGACCAATAACAGCACCAAGCGTATCCATTCCGCGATGAAAACCAAAAACAGCTCCTGAATTTTCTTTTGCTTCTGCTGATAGAAGTGCATCTCGCGGTGCAGTTCTAATGCCTTTCCCTATTCTATCAACTGTTCTATAAAATATTACAGAGGAAATAAACGGGAAAATTCCCGGTAAAGACTTTACAATGGCAGATAGCCCGTAACCCCATTTTACAAATATAGACCGTTTGCCGATTTTATCTGATAACAAACCAAAATATCCTTTGAGCACACCTGCAGTTATTGCCGCAATTCCTTCGATTATCCCAACAACAGCCATTGATGCTCCAAGTGTTACAGTAAGGAATAACGGGACAATAGGATAAAGCATTTCACTTGCAAAATCAGTAAAAAAACTAATAAGCCCTAAAACATAAACTTGACGTGAAATATTTTTAAAACGAAACAATAAAATCTCTCTTAGTTTGAAAGTTAAACATACAAAAAAAGTATGAATTTACCGGTTATTAAAATTATTTGGCTAAATAATATTTTGATGTGCTACTAAAAAATTATTCTAAATTGCTGCGGGCGGATAACCCGAATAAATTGGAAAGCAGATACAAGATTCAAGATGCACAAACCTCTACCGATGCAAATATTAATATTCTGCCAAGAAACTAAAAGTTAATTATTCCACAAAGTTACTCAAAGGAGGCACAGAGTTACACTAAGATGTTTATTCTAAATACAATTTATTTATTATTAATCTTGCAGTATTATATATTTCATGCTGCATTACTCTTTGTGAAATTTTGTGCTTCTCCGTGGTTTTTTATGTAATAGACTTAACAATAGCAATACATCTATATGATATGCTCAATGACTGAGAATAGCCGAATGGTAATAGATTATTTAGCCAATTTATTCTTAATCGGTGATTTATTTTTTACAAAAAAAAATGAAATTTATTGACATTTTACGCACAACTTTTATCTTTACAATTAAGTTTTTTGTTTCTTACGTTTTAAAAATTATTTAATGATTACAAGCCATTGGATTTGATACATGGCTTATTTTTCAATACTAATTTTATATTAAAAGATTTTGAAATTTGTACCATTTAGGAGCTTATTATGGAATATTATGAATTGCATCCCGTTACGCCGCAACAACGATATATTAATAAAGCAGTTGAAGTTTTAAGAGACGGCGGAGTAATTATTTATCCTACCGATACACTCTATGGACTTGGCTGTGATATTTTTAACCGCGAAGCTTTGCAGCGTGTTTATGATATAAAAAATGACTTGGAAACAAAATTATTCAGTTTTTTGTGTGCGGATTTGAAAGATATTTCAAAATATGCAAAAGTTTCTGACTATGCTTACAAAACAATGAAAAAACTATTGCCGGGTCCGTACACATTTGTTTTACCTGCGGCAAAGGAAGTTCCGAAGAAACTTTGGACAAAAAGGAAAACCGTAGGTATCCGTATTCCCCAAAATGAAATTGCCCGAACCTTAGCTTTAGAACTTGGACATCCGATTATCAGCACAAGTGTTACCAACAGACTTGGTGAAAATTATTTTGATGCGGCAGAAATTAGAATAATTTTTGATGCCTCGGTTGATTTGATGCTTTCAATTGGCACACTTTCGGGGAAGCCTTCAAGTATAGTTGATTTAAGCGGTGATGAACCGGAAATAATACGGGAAGGCTCAGGGGATTTAAGTTGGTTTTTATAAATCGGAATAAACTTGTTTGGCACTTAATCAAATGAATTCATTAATGCAGAAAAGATATTTAATTTTATTTTTATTTCTTTTAGTAAGTTTTAATTTACTTGCTCAAGTTTCTTCTACACCGAGGATCAATGTTTTTATCGAATCATCTTTAGAAAACAGTCACCATCTTATTTATTTAGATAATGATGCCACCTATAAAACTAACACCAATTTGAATGTCGGTGTTGATATATTAATATTGCAGCATAAAAGTAATATTAAATTTGGTTTGGGATTTCTATATCAATTTCCTACAAGTGTTATTGGCCAAGAAGGTAATTATTCGGTTTTTCCGTTTTATTCTTTTGTGCGTTTAAATATTATACAAACCGAGTTTATTACTCCGACAATTCAATTAAAATTAGGATATAATGTTTTATCAGGCGATAAAAATTATTTGGGAAGTAATGCGGATTTGAAAGGTGGACTATATTATAGCGTAGGTTCAGTTCTAATTATGAAAAACAATTTCCAAATTAGGATATTCTATTCAGTCAATTATGGGAAATATATAACTGAAACAAATAATAATCTCATTAAAAATAATCAGTTATCAATCGGATTAGGCTGGGGTTTTTAATATTATTTTTTTAGTCTCCTAAAAAATAATATTGCCGCCCCATTTTAGGTGAAGCGACAATTCATTTGCAATAAATAATTTTAAGATTTTCTGTAATTTATTATAGCATTTGCCTGAACACTTGGCATAATAATTATTTCATTAATATTGGCGTGAGGCGGACGTGTAGCACAAAAAATCACTGCTTCTGCAATATCATCACCATTAAGCGGAATTAATCCTTTGTAAGCATTTTTTGCTTTTTCTTTATCACCATAAAAACGAACAACGCTGAAATTTGTTTCTACCATTCCCGGGTCAACTGTTGAAACTCTAATTCCTTTGTCGAGAACATCCATTCTTAATGAACGTGTTATTGCCGTAACTGCATGTTTAGTTGCGCAGTAAACGGATCCGCCCGGATAAGTTTCATGTCCGGCAATTGACCCGATGTTTATAACATGTCCGCTTTTCCGTTCAACCATCTTAGGAACAATTGCGCGAGTAACATAAAGTAAACCCTTAATGTTTGTGTCAATCATTTCTTCCCAGCCATCAATATCATCTTCATATAACTTATTTGTTCCGCGTCCAAGACCGGCGTTGTTTATAAGAATGTCAATATCTCCCCATTTTGAAGGTAATGTTGAAATGTTTTTTTTAATCAAGTCATTATTGCGCACATCAAGTTGAAGTCCAAAAACTTCAACATTAAATTTTTTACGAATATCCTCAGCTATAGCATCAATTGTGTCTTTGGTTCTCGAAGAAATTATCAATCTTGCTTTTTCCTTAGCAAACGCATAAGCACATGCTTTACCAATGCCGGATGATGCTCCTGTAATGAACACCGTTTTGTTG
Source organism: uncultured Melioribacteraceae bacterium (assembly GCA_964639525.1). Classification (GTDB taxonomy): domain Bacteria; phylum Bacteroidota; class Ignavibacteria; order Ignavibacteriales; family Melioribacteraceae; genus CAZXDS01. The sequence continues at coordinate 16,734 of CAZXDS010000013.1, forward strand.
TTTAAATGTTCCATAGTGTATCCTAATTAATTTATGTATTCTAAAATTCGTGTAGCTTTTCTTTTTAAATAAGTAGTCAACATAATTATAATAACAAACATGAACATAATTTTCCCACTATTAACAATTTTCAAATGAATCATTAATTGATTCCAATCATTTATTGAATTTATAACAAGTAATGAGATTACAGCACCATAAAAAACGGAAATAATTAAATATAGGGCAATCACTAAATTGAAGAATATAAGGGAAAATCGTTTTTGTCCAAGAATTGATTTTTTTAATAGAGCAGTTCCAATTTCCAACATCAAAATATTAAACACAAACGGTGCAAAATAAATTATTCCAAACGCAATAGCAGAGCCATTATTTTGCAAGTGAAAAATTGGTTTAAATATAAAGTAATTAAATCCAAAGTGAAAATCAGTTATTCCGAAAATTAAAGCAATGAGCGCTTGAAAAATTCCTGTTAAAAATAATATACTCAATAAAGCAGATATTATTCCAATTAAAATAGCAGTAAAATTTTCAATAAAATTATGTTTTTGATTCCGGGGCTTCAATTTAATTTAGTTGTAAATGAAATATTTTATTTCTTCTTCTTTTTAGGTTTAAATCCTATCAAATGGAAAGGATTAACCACACTGGTTACTATATTGCGCAAATGTGAATATATTCTTTTAAGTGATCTAATATAAAGTGTTAGCGCCACGGCACTGGAAACACTTATCGTCCCATCTTCTCCTCGTAAAAGCGACATTAAAAGTTCGTCGCACTTTCTACTAACCGAGCGATATTCGGCAAGAAGTTTTCTGCCAAGTTCTTCATCACTATTTTTAAAACAAATGGCTGCCTGTTCAAAATACTCAACCACATCATTTTCAAGCGTAACCAAGTCCTTATCATACATTCCTAATTTAAGCATTGCGGTATGCTCTGTGGCAATTTCCACAATATTTTTGGTGTAATCGCCTATCCGTTCCAAATCAATAACAATACTTACTAATACTAAACCTGAAGCAAGTTCATCTGTTCCGGCAAGAAGCAAATGCTCAAAAACATCTTTTCTAACTTCTTTTTGGTATTTATTGATTTCGTGGTCATCATCATTAATAGAAATATCTGCCAGTTTTTGGTCCTTTTCTCTGAGCGCTTCTCTTGATTGCAGAAACATTTCGTGTGTTAAATCAAGCATTTTATAAGAGCGTTCATAAGCACGCTGCATCAGTGAATCGCTTTTAAATACGGAAAGTAATTCTTTAAACATATTAACCTCAATTAAATATAAATATTACGGAAATAGGAATAACAAAAAACATTATTACAATATAGGCAACAGGAATAATCTTGTTTTTTGTGGATAACTCGGCAAATTTTGTCGCTAAAAAAATCGGGACTTTACTCAGCGGAGCCCAAATAACAATGCCGCTGATATTAAACAGCAAATGCGAAAAGGCTACTGTAACTGCAGCTTGGCTGCCTGTAATAAGTGCTGCAAGTATTGCCGTTACTGTAGTTCCAACATTTGCACCAAGAGTATATGGAAAGATTTTTTTCAACGTTAAAATCCCGGCTCCTGCAAGGGGAACCATTAGAGAAGTAGTTATTGAACTGCTTTGAACAAGAACTGTTAAAAAAACTCCAACAATAAATGCACGAATTGCAGTTTTAAAAAGATATTTATCAAACCAATTTTGTGCTTTGGCAACCACCATTGTTTTCAAAGAATCAACCATATATTTTAATGCAATAAACAAAAAGACTAACGCTAAAACAAGAAGCAACCAGGGATAATCACCTAAGTTATGAGTAAAGAGATGAACAACCGGCTTTGTAATAGCTTTTACGGGACTCAAAAATTTTAGTCCTCCTACACCTGCAAAAACTGTTTCTAAATCCTGCGAAATAATTCCGAGGAAGTTGGTTGTTACTTGAAGCGGGTAGAGTACCAAAACAGAAAGAAAGTTAAAAAAGTCGTGAACCGTTGCTGCGGCAAAGGCACGTTTAAATTCGTTACTTCTATTAATCTGTGGCAGTGATGCAATTGTGTTTGTAATTGATGTGCCGATGTTAGCTCCCATTATAATAGGTATTGCTCCATTGATGGTAAGAGCACCTCCGGCAACCATTCCAACGACTATTGATGTTGTGGATGATGAACTTTGAATAATGGAAGTGGCGAGAATACCAATAAACAACCCAACTAACGGGTGGCTTGTACTTGCAATGAGAGTTTGTGCAAATTCTTTGCCAAATAGTTTTACAGATGCCCCCATCAAATCAAGACTAAAAAAAAATATATAGAGAAAGAATATTAATTTTAAGGAAGCAAACAAATTTGGGTGTTGACTAATAAAGCTTTTTATAGCTGTCACGAATGAATCCATTAAAGTAATAAAAATTAATAATTAGTAGTATGAAAGATAAAATTTTATTTGATATACAAAAGTTTTTTTTCAAAGAAATACTTTAGAAATGGCAAACGATAAATGAGACAACCAGTCCAGGAAACTTCATATTTGTGATTAATTTCAGTATTTTTCTAATAAGAATTTTTATTCTGTATATCCCCAAATGTGATTCTAATTAAAAAATATATAAGTGATTGAAACTAAAAAATATTCGCCTACCGGAACCGCTTTAAAATGCTATCATTGCGGATTGGATTGCAAAGACGACTCAATTAGTATTGGAGATAAACTGTTTTGCTGCAATGGCTGCAAGACTGTTTTTGAAATTCTAAAACAAAATGATCTTTGCAATTACTACGGTTTGGATGAAAATCCCGGCATTACAAAAAGAGCGGACTTAAAACGCAATTATGATTTTTTAAATGACGCGAAGTTAAAGGAAGAATTACTGGATTTTTCCGATGGGGAAATAAGCAAAATCACTTTTAGTATTCCGCAAATGCACTGCAGCTCTTGTATTTGGGTTTTGGAAAATCTTTTCAAATTAAACACAGGAATTAAATATTCCAAAGCGGATTTTCTTAAAAAAATTGTTACGGTTCAATTTGCTGAAAATGAAATATCGCTAAAAGAAGTTGTTGAACTTTTGGATGCAATTGGTTACCGGCCTGACTTGAATTTAGAAGGTAAGCATAATCAAAAATCGAATGACTATAATAAAAAACTTTATTATAAAATAGGTATTGCCGGATTTGCTTTCGGAAATATTATGCTATTAAGTTTCCCCGAATATTTTGCACTTAATAGTTTTGTTCACGGCACGTTAAGAAATACGTTTAGTTATTTAAATATATTACTATCGTTACCTGTGTTTTTTTATAGTGCAAATGAATATTTTATATCTGCATACAAGGGTTTGCGAAAGAAAATATTTAATATTGACGTACCTGTTTCTCTTGGTATAATTACATTATTTACAAGAAGTATATTGGAAATTTCCACACAAACAGGACCCGGTTATTTAGATTCGATGACTGCGTTAGTCTTTCTATTACTTGTTGGACGTGTATTTCAAAACAAGACTTATGATGTTCTTAATTTTGAAAGAAATTATAAGTCGTATTTTCCAATTGCAATTACTATCAGAAAAAACGGTAAGGAAACAACCAAGCCGGTTGAAAAATTAGAAGTTGGTGATAGAATAATAATTAAAAACAATGAGCTTATTCCGGCAGATTCGGTACTAATCACAGGCAAAGGTTTTATTGATTACAGTTTTGTAACGGGTGAAGCTAATCCGGTAGAACGGATAAACGGAGATTTAATTTATGCCGGCGGAAAACAGGTTGGCAGTGCGATAGAAGTTGAAACCATAAAAGAAGTTTCGCAAAGTTACTTAACACAGCTTTGGAACAATCAAGCATTTACTAATAATTACCGGAGCAAACTTGACACACTTATAAATTTAATTAGTAAATATTTTACATTCATAGTGCTTTTCATTGCAAGCCTATCTGCTCTTTATTGGTATCCGAATGCTTCGCTCGCATTTAATGCTTTTACTGCTGTTTTGATTATCGCTTGTCCTTGCGCCTTAGCTTTATCAACTCCGTTTACACTTGGAAATACATTAAGAATTTTTGGGCGTAATAAATTCTATTTGAAAAACACAAGTGTTGTAGAAAACCTTTCTGCAATAACAAATATAGTTTTTGATAAAACAGGTACCTTAACGGAAACTGATAATTCGGAAATTAAATTTGAAGGCGAATTACTTTCGGATTATAAAAAAAGCCTTGTTAAAGGATTGGCACAAAATTCATCACATCCTTTAAGTATTGGTATATGTCAAATTTTCGACGTTCAACCAAACAATAGTATAATAAATTTTGAAGAAATTCCTGCTAAAGGATTAAAGGCAACTATTGACGGGCAAGAAATTCAAATCGGCTCAAAAATGTTTGTCGGCAAAAATGAAGAATCGGACGAGGTAAATTTAAGCACCAAAGTTTATCTTTCAATCAATGGCAAAATTAGCGGTTTCTTTTCGATAAAAAATAAATATCGCAGTAATGTTAATAAAGTAATAAATAGTCTTGATAACGAATTTAAGTTATCATTATTATCAGGTGATAATGACGGGGAAAAGAAAGAATTACAAAAAATATTTTCTGATAAAACCAAAATGTTATTTAAACAATCTCCACAAAACAAATTGGATTTTGTTAAAACTCTTCAGCAAAAGAGTTCTACGGTTTTAATGATTGGAGACGGATTAAATGATGCAGGGGCACTTAAGCAAAGTGATATTGGAATTGCTATATCGGAAGATGCAAATAATTTTTCCCCGGCTTGCGATGGTATTTTGGAATCTTCGATGTTTGGGAAATTACCAGCTTTCATAAAGTTTGCAAAAACAAGTAAAAATATAATTATTTTGAGTTTTATTATTTCATTTTTATATAATATAGTTGGACTTTCATTTGCAGTTCGTGGAACACTTTCTCCGGTAATAGCAGCAATATTAATGCCACTTAGCTCAATTTCAGTTGTGATTTTTACTACACTAAGTACAAATTTGCTGGCAAAAAAACGGAAATTATTGTAATGTCAGCCATTTTAGTATTAATTGGTTTTAGTTTATTTGTTGCACTGATATTTTTAGTCGCATATTTATGGGCTGTGCAAAACGGGCAATACGATGACAAATATACTCCGTCTGTCAGAATATTATTTGATGATAAAGACGTTACTGAAAAAAATGCAAATATTAAGAATAAGAATGATATTGGTTCTAAAGATAAACACAAATAATAATTAATTATAAGCAGGAGTTCTTATATGAATATTGAAACATTCAAGTATGACAATCAGACACCGAAATTGTTTGCTATAGCAACAATGTTTTGGGGTGTTGTCGGATTGCTTGTGGGGCTTATTGTTGCAATTCAATTCTATGTTCCGTCACTTAGTTTTGGTTTGCCGTATTTAACATTCGGTAGGCTAAGACCTCTCCATACAAATGCTGCAGTTTTTGCTTTTGTAGGAAATGCAATATTTGCCGGAATATATTATTCGTTGCAGCGTATAAGTAAGGCGCGAATGTATAATGATGTACTGAGTAAAATTCATTTTTGGGGTTGGCAGCTAATTATTGTTGCAGCAGCGGTTACTCTTTTAAGCGGAATTACAACCTCGAAGGAATATGCCGAATTGGAATGGCCCATTGATATTGCCATTGCCGTTGTTTGGGTAATTTTTGGAATAAATATGATTGGAACTCTAATTAAAAGAAGAGAACAGCATATTTATGTTGCCGCTTGGTTTTACATTGCCACTTTTGTTACGGTAGCAGTTCTTCATATTGGCAATTCCATTGAATTACCTGTTAGTTTTCTTAAAAGTTATCCTGTATATGCCGGTGTGCAAGATGCTTTGGTACAGTGGTGGTACGGACATAATGCGGTTGCTTTTTTCTTAACAACACCGTTTTTAGGATTGATGTATTATTATTTACCGAAAGCGGCTAATCGTCCGGTTTATTCTTATAAACTCTCCATACTTCACTTTTGGTCGTTAATATTTCTCTATATTTGGGCTGGACCGCATCATTTACTATATACAGCACTGCCAAATTGGGCTCAATCACTTGGAACCGCCTTTTCAATAATGCTAATTGCACCTTCCTGGGGTGGTATGTTAAATGGACTTTTAACTTTGCGCGGTGCTTGGGATAGAGTTAGAGACGATCCGGTTCTCAAATTTTTTGTTGTAGCCATAACCGCTTACGGAATGGCAACTTTTGAAGGACCGATGCTTGCTCTGAAAAACGTAAATGCTTTAGCTCATTATACTGATTGGATTCCCGCACATGTACACATTGGTACTCTCGGTTGGAACGGATTTATGATTTTTGGTATGCTGTACTGGATGGTACCAAAACTGTGGAATACAAAATTATTTTCTAAAAAGATGGCTACTTCACATTTTTGGATTGCAACTCTCGGTATTGTAATGTGGGTAATTCCAATGTACTGGGCAGGATTAACCCAATCATTAATGTGGAAAGAATTTACTCCGCTCGGCTTATTAAAATATCCGAACTTTTTGGAAACAGTAACACAAATTATTCCGATGTATATTATTCGCTCAATCGGCGGAGCACTTTATTTTACCGGACTTTTAATGGCTGTTTACAATCTTGTTAGAACAATGAAAATGGGTACATTTAAAAAAGAAGAAACTGTTGAAGCTCCCGCATTTGTTTTGCAGAAAGAAAAGTTCCAAAAAGGAATGATTCACAGATGGCTGGAAAGCAAACCGATTGTATTTACCGTATTATCGTTAGTGGTTATTTCCATTGGCGGACTTGTAGAAATTGTGCCAACTTATTTGATAAAATCGAATATTCCTACTATTGCAAGTGTTCATCCATATACTCCGTTAGAATTGCAAGGTAGAGACATTTATATTAAAGAAGGCTGCAACAATTGTCATTCCCAAATGATCAGACCTTTTAGGTCGGAAGTTGAACGATATGGAGAATACTCCAAAGCCGGAGAATTTGTTTACGATCATCCTTTCCTTTGGGGTTCAAAACGTACAGGTCCTGATTTACATCGTATTGGCGGCAAGTATTCAAATATGTGGCATTATTTACATATGCAAAATCCAAGGCAAATGTCTCCAGGTTCTATTATGCCTGTTTATCCGTGGTTGTTAACAAATACGATTGATGTAGAAGGAACAACCCCTGCTAAAATCCATGCAATGCGTACACTCGGAGTTCCATATCCGGAAGGGTTTGAAGATGTTTGTGTAGATAACTATTACGCACAGGCGGATTCAATATCAGATAACTTAATGGATAGCGGCATTTTGGCGGAATCAGATACGGAAATAATTGCCTTAATTGCTTATCTGCAAAGATTAGGCACTGATATAAAAGTTAATAAAACAGAAAAGGAATAAGATAGAATGTTTTCAAATAATTTAAGTTCAATAAAAGATGTTTCCATTTATCCGATTATTGCTCTATTACTTTTTTTTATTCTCTTTATAATAATTATTGTGAAACTATTTGTAATGGATAAAAAAGTAATAAAAGAAATGGAAAACATTCCTTTAAATGATGATACTGGAAAATCAAAAACAAATTCAGAGAATAAAAATGAAGAATAATAAAATTTTGAAATGGTTACTGTCCGGTCTTTTTCTGCTAAGTTTTTCATCTCAGATATTTGCAGAAAATGGTTCAGACTCAGGTTCCCTTGAATCGGTAATTAAAATAATGATTGCTCTCACAGCGTTCTTAATCGCTTTTGTATTATGGCTGGTATTAGTTTACGCAGAAAAAAACGATACTAAAGGTTCCGGATTTCTTGAACCTGTTAAACATTTTATTCATATGCTCACAAAGTCAACTCCTATTACGGAAGAAAGTAAGATTTTGATTGATCATGAGTATGACGGCATTCGTGAATTAGACAATAAATTACCACCGTGGTTTATCGCTCTTTTTTACGGGACAATAATTTTTGCTGTAATTTATATGGTTAACTATCATATAATTGGTGATGGAAAAGTAATGGAAGATGAATATGCTGCTGAAGTAAAGCAAGCAAAAATTGAACAACAGTTACTTTCTAAAAGCGGTGCAATGATTGATGAAGAAACGGTAACACAATTAAAAGATGCTACTTCATTGGCAAACGGCAAAGCAATATTTGTAAAAGATTGTGTTGCGTGCCACGGGCAAAATGCTGAAGGAATTGTTGGTCCGAATTTAACGGACGATTACTGGATTCATGGCGGCGGTATTAAAAACGTATTTCATACTATTAAGTATGGAGTACCGGCAAAAGGAATGATAAGTTGGGAAGCACAGCTAAGTCCCACAAAAATGCAGGAAGTAGGCAGTTACATTTTATCATTGCGAGGTACCAAACCGGCAAATCCGAAAGCAGTTGAAGGAACTCTTTGGAAGCCCGACGAAGCATCTCAGCAAAACAGTAATTCAAAGTAAATGCTTTATTTCTATTAATGAGTGTCTTTAATAAAAGGCACTCTTTTTTTGTGTAATAATAATTAAGTTTATACTCTAAAATAATTTTAATCGGAAAAATTTGAATGAGCACGGAAAAAGAATACAAGGATGAAGCGTACAGGGATAGGATGTCCAACATTGCTGAAGATGGGAAAAGAATTTGGATATACCCTAAAAAGCCCAACGGGAAATTTTATAAGGCTCGCTCAATAGTAAGTTATTTTTTGATTGCTTTTTTATTTATAACTCCTTTTATAAAAGTAGGCGGACATCAATTTATTCTGTTAAATATTCTTGAACGTAAATTTATTCTTTTCGGTATTCCCTTTGGTCCGCATGATTTCCACTTGTTTGTAATTGCAATGATTGCAATTATAATTTCTATATTTTTATTTACAGTTGTTTATGGAAGAATATTTTGCGGATGGATTTGTCCGCAAACTGTTTTTATGGAAATGGTTTTTCGCAAAATTGAATATTTAATTGAAGGCAATTACAAAAAACAACAAAAATTGGATAAAGCCCCATGGACTTCTGAAAAAATATTTAAAAAATCATTAAAACATTTAATTTTTTATGGACTTTCATTTCTGATTGCCAATATATTCCTTGCTTACATTGTAGGTTCTGATAAATTAATGCAAATTGTTACAGATCCGCCTTCGGAACATTTTGCAGGATTAACAGCAATCTTAGTTTTTTCCGGCATTTTTTATTTTGTATTTGCCCGTTTTCGCGAGCAGGCTTGTACGATGGTTTGTCCTTATGGCAGGCTTCAAGGAGTAATGCTTGATCCAAATTCTGTTGTTATTGCATACGATTATTTGCGCGGTGAACCGAGAGGAATTGCAAAAAAGACTTCAACAGAAGATTCTCATGGTGATTGCGTTGATTGTAATCAGTGTGTTGAAGTTTGTCCTACCGGAATTGATATTCGTAATGGAACACAGTTAGAGTGTGTTAATTGCACTAATTGTATCGATGCTTGTGATGAAGTAATGACAAAAGTAAAAAAACCGAAAGGGCTTATCAGATATGCTTCGCTAAATGATATTCAAAGAAAAGGGCATAAATATTTTTCTCCGCGAGCGATTGGATATACTGTTGTTTTATTTGTTTTATATGGTTTACTTGCGTTTCTGTTGTTAAACAGAAGTGATTTTGAACTTTCTATTTTAAGAACTCCCGGAATGTTATATCAGCAGCAGGCAAATAGCACAATTAGTAATTTGTATGATTTCACACTTACAAATAAAACTTTTAAATCAATTCCGGCGAAAATAAATTTGAAGGGAATTGATGGTGAAATTAAAATTATTGGTAGCGACTTGAAGTTAAAACCGCAGCAGACAATTGTTGCAAAAATTATGGTTATTGTACCGGAAAAGGAAATTAAACAATTAAATACACCAATTGAAATAGAAGTAACTGCAAATGGAAAACCAATTGATGTAATGAAAACATCCTTCCTTGGAAAAATAAAAAAAGGTATAAGAAGAAAGCATAGGCATAAACGATGAAAATATCATGGGGAGTAAGCTTAACAATTTTTATTGTTTTTTTTCTACTATCGACTCTTGGTGTAGTTTATTACACAACTACAGTTGATGTTCAGCTTGTAACAGATAATTACTATGAACAGGAATTAGTTTTTCAAAAGCGAATAGACAGAATGAAAAGAACCGAAAAATTGGCTGAAAAATTAAAAATACTATCTTCAAATCAAGTAATTGAATTTAATTTTCCCAAAATATTTGATTATCGTAATATTTCAGGAGAAATTTATCTTTACAATCCTGCTGACGAAAAAATGGACGAGAAATATAAAATTCATTTGGTTAATGGATATCAATTGTTGCTGCCGACCGATAACATGAAAAAAGGATATTGGAAAGCCGAAGTAAACTGGAACGTTGGAGATACGTTGTTTTATACGGAAAAGCGACTGATGGTAAGGTAATATGGAAATTTGGACAGGATTTATAATCGGATTTTTCGGTAGTTTTCATTGTGTAGGAATGTGCGGTCCCATTGCATTGGCTTTACCTGTTGGAAAATCTTCTAATTTTGAGCTAATTCTTAGTCGTATTTTTTATAATTTCGGACGCATAGTAACATATTCTGTTTTGGGCGCAATATTCGGACTATTTGGAAAAGGAATCCAAATTGCAGGAATTCAAAGTTATGCTTCCATTGCAGTTGGTTTGTTTATTCTAATATATTATTTAATGCCGGCTAAATATAAATACAAATTTTCATTAACCTCACCTTATAAATTATTTAGCGGAATTGTAAAAAAAGGATTTGCAAAACTTACAAAAACCGGCTCTCCGCAGGCTTTATTTTTATTTGGAATTATAAACGGACTTCTTCCCTGCGGATTTGTTTACGTTGCACTTGCAGGTGCAATTACAACAGGAAGTTTCATTTCAGGAGCTTTGTTCATGGCTTTGTTTGGTCTTGGAACAACCCCGATTATGCTTGCAACATCTCTTGTAGGCAAATTCTTAAATATCAATTTGAAACAAAGAATGAACAAACTAATTCCTGTTTTTGCAATAGTACTTGCAATTGTTTTCATCCTACGCGGTTTAAATCTTGGTATTCCGTATCTGAGTCCGCCGAATAAAATGCTAAAACCTCATTCAACAATGATGATGCATTCGCAGAAATAAAAGAGAGTAACTTTTAACTTTTGGTTACTTCGGTTATCGCGTAACGTCCTTTATCTCTTGATAAATTAGAAGAAAAACGGGGTGAAAAATATCCTTATCCTAACAACTCATGGCGAAATAATTGGAATAACCTTGCTGTATTTTTCAAGTATCCTGAGCAAATTAGAAAAGTGCTTTACACTATCCGACAGCTGCCGGACTGTGGAAAACTTGCACCGCAATTTAGAAAGATCATAAAAAACAGAGCCCTTTCCCTCCCTGATTTATCGGGAACGATGCTTTAACAAAAATGATTTATCTTGCTTATCGGGATATTGCTAAAAAATAGCCTGTCCGGCCAGACAGAGACTATGCCTATTAGAGATTGGGTGTTCATTTTTTCTCAATTTTCAATTATATTTGAACAATGGCTAAAGCCGTTTCTCAAATAAGCATTCTGCCATTTATACAAAATATTTTACAGTCTCTTAAAAGATGATGGCAATGTAAAAATAAATTTACTGCCTTTACCTACTTCGCTTTCGACTGAAAGTTTACCTCCGTTTTTCTCTACAAATTCTTTACAAATTAACAATCCGAGTCCGGTTCCTGTTTCATTGGCAGTACCTAAATTACTGCGGTTTTCTGCAAGATTGAATAAATTTTTCCTAATCTCATTTGAAATACCGATGCCGTTATCTTTAACTATAATAGCGTTATATAAATTATCTATTTTTTGAGCAAATAGTTTAACTTCACCATTTTCATTTGTAAACTTAATTGCATTTGTTAACAAATTACGAATTACAGTCTCTATCATAAAGCTATCAGCATAAGCATAAAAATCAGCGGAACAATTTTTATGCAACCTAATTTTTTTACTTTTTGCCTGTGGTAAAACTTCGTTTATAACAGATGTGCACAGTGTGTTTAAGTCTAATCTCCTCTTATCAATACCAATTGCCCCCATTTGAGAACGGGACCACTGCAATAGATTTTCTAAAAGTGAATACGAATTATGAATGGAATTCCCCATAGCCGTAATGTATTTAAGTTTTTCATCTTCTGTTAAATCATCGTATTCTTTTATTATTAAATCATAAAATCCTAAAATTGAATTGAATGGATTTTTTAAATCATGTGCAATTATTGAGAAAAACTTATCCTTTGTTTCATTCAATTGTTTTAATGATTTTTCAGAATCTAAAAGCATCTTATTTGCGACATTTAATTCATCATTTTTTGTTTGTATTAAATCATAAGTTCTCTTTTTTAGGTGCGCTCGGCTATAAATCATTATTACAAAAATTAGTAAGAACAAAGACAAAAAGATTAAACTAATTCTATAAGATTTTTCTTTTTGAATTTCTAACTCATGAATTTTCGTTTTGTGTTTTAGTTTCTCAATTACCCTTTGAAACTCATCTACTCTATATTTAGAATCCATTTCGGCAATTTTCTTGCTGTTATTATTATTAAAAAGAGAGTCTTTCAAATTTGAATATTTGTGAAAATACTCGTATGCCCTTTTAAATGAAGTTTGTTTTGCATAATACTCTGATAAAAGTTTATAGTACTCTTTAATAAGATCTTTTGCCCCAAGTTTATTTGCAATAATTTTCCCTTGCTTTATTGAAAGAAAGGCTGATTTAAAATTATTACTTTCCAGTTGAACAACAGCAATTGGAATAAGCAAAGAGGCAATCCCATATTGGTCGTTTGTTTCTTTTCTTAATGATAACGATTTTTGATAATACACTAATGCTTTTTGCGAGTTATTCATTTCTTTGTAAATATTTCCAATATCCTGAAATGAAAAACCCATTCCGATTTTATCATTCAATGATTGCTTTACATTTTTTGCATCAATTAAATACTTTAATGCTTTTTCGTATTTTCCCAAGCCGGCAAAACTCAAACCTAAACTATTTAGTGCGCGACCTCTTATATATTTATTGGCTAATGAATCGGAGATGGTTAAAGCCCGTTCTGAATATTCAATAGTTTTTTTATAGTCTTTAAGTTCGTTATACAATTTTCCTATATTGTTTAGAGTAACACCAATTTCATATTTATTTCCCATTTCGTTTTCAATCTTTAAAGAAGCAATTAGATTCTTTAAGGACTGTGGATAATCTCCTTTTTTCCAATAAACAAGTCCAATATAATTCAGTGATTTCGCAACAGTTTCAAAATGTTTTTCAGTTTTGCTAAGCGTCAGAGCCTGCAAATAATTTTGTAGAGCAATATTAAATTTTCCACGTCTCCAATATATTAGTCCTTTCTGAATATAACTTTTAGCAACTCCAACAGAATCGCCAATAGTTCTGTATATTTTAAATGCCCGTGATAAATATTTTGAGGACTCAGACATTTTATATCTTAAAAATTCGTAAAAACTTAAAGACAATAATGCTTTTGCTTGAAAAGAACTACTATTCAATTTGCTTGCTAAGTCCAACGCTTTTTTGCTATATTCAAAACTTAAATCCAATGAGGAATCCTTGGCTAAAGTAGCTAATTGAATATATATATTGAGCTTTTTTTCTCCGGTTGTTGAGAGACTTTCTTTTTTAAGACTGTCAATTTTGCTTTTATTTTGAGAAAAAATATTGGATTGAAATATTAAAAATAACAGTAGAATTGTTTTTATTATTAATTTCATTTAACCATTTATTTAAGTTAGATATGGAACTAAAGTTTTTAATTAAAAATAACGGGTGCAAAATAGTTAAAAAAAATAAAAAGGATTTTTAATTTTGGTCTTCAAATGATTTATTGTAATAGTTTCGGTATTGTTGAATAGCTTTTAATATTGTTTCTGCAATTTTTTGTTGACCTTTTTTACCGGCAAGATATTTTTCATCGGCTGGGTTTGTGATAAATCCGGTTTCAATTAAAACACTCGGCATCGAAGCCCCAACAAGAACAAAAAAACCTGCCTGCTTAATTCCCCTTGCAGGAATATTTACACTCTGCTCCCAATCATGTAACAGCAATTCTGAAAATTTTTCTGAATATCTCATATATTGCGAGTGTGCCATACTTACGAGAATAAAATTTTCGTCTGTTAATTCACGGTACTGTTTTGGATTATTTTCATATTTTATAACACTGTTTTCTACTTCAGCTATTTCTATTGCCCGTTTCGTTTTACCGGGACGAAGTAGATATACATCAAAACCGCGAACATTTTTTCGGCTTCTTCCCATTGAATTTGCATGAATGGAAATAAATAATTTGCCTTCGTTTTCATTTGCAATTTTACCGCGTTTGTAAAGTTCAATAAACTTATCGGTTTTACGCGTATAAATAACTTTAACACCCTGCAATTTTTTATCGATAAGTTTTCCTAATTTCAGAGCTATTCCGAGGTTTATGTCTTTTTCCTTTTTACCGTTAACACCAATTGCACCGGGGTCTTTTCCCCCGTGCCCGGCATCGATAATAACAACATCAAATTTCCATTTTTTTCTTAAAGATTCTGACTTTCCCTTATCAACGGCGACAGTTTGTTTGTCATAAATATTTGTATGTATTGCGATTAAAATATCATTGTTGTCAACATCGTAAAAGGTTTCGTGATTTTCGTAACCTTTTTTTAAAGTAAATTCAAATTGAGGGTTGCCCGAAACATTTTTATATCTTATTTTACGCACCAAACCGATAGGTTTTGCATTGCGGATTGAGTCAGGATCAACTGAAACACCGGCAAGAAATAGAGTGAGTTTCCCGTTGATTAGAGCACTGCGAGGCTGCTGTACGATTTTTTTTTGCGATTTTATTCTTATTAAAGTACCGTTGGATTTTTCTTCAATGTCAATTCCGTAAATATCATATCTTGAATTAATATTCTCATTTTTATGATGAGCTTTTCGTTTTGTTTTATTTGCAGTTGTTCCGGCAATGCTTTTATTAAAATTTTCAGAAGTTACAATTATATTTTTAGTTCGGTTATCAAAAACAATTTTTTTGCCGTATGCCAATTCCAAATACTTAAGACTGTATTTTAAAGGAATAAAAACATCTCCCTTAACAAGCATTGTGGAAACGGGCATTTGGTAAATACTTTGTCTGTTTGTGATTTTTGATAAAACCGTAACGAATTGATTACGACCTGTGTACTTTATGTAGTAGTCGGAAAATTTTATTTCTACTTTTGAAGTTTTGCCGTTGTAAAAATACTTGCCTGTTAAAAGTTTTGCCATATCTTTTGCGGAGACATAAACATTGCCTTTTCTCGAAATAAAAGAAACTTCTTTATGCTGCCCGTTTGCCTGTGCAGTAATCTTCAGTAATCTTTGTGCATTAATAAATGCAGAAGATAATAACAGACAAAATATTAAAATATTTAATTTTTTCACTTTGAATTAAATTTCAGATAAACGGCAAAAAGAAACCACTGCGCTTTTTATAACTTGAAAATTCTTCGCCGAAATGTTTTGTAAAAAGTTCTTCTTCCTTTTTTGCACGCATAATAAACAGTGGAAGTTCAATTAAAATAACAATCGGTACAACTAAATAACTTTGCAAAGCTATGCCTGCCCCGATATCACTTATAACTTGAAACAAATATTGCGGATGCCTTATAATTTTGTAGTAACCTTTTGTAACTAAACTTTGTCCTTTTAGTACAGCAATATCCTGTGTGTAAAAATTACCAAGGGTTTTGAATGCTCGAACTTCGAGATTAGAAAATATTACAAATATTAAAAGTCCTGAAATACGCCAAATCATTATTGAATTATCATTGGTAAACTTTTGTGTGCCAACTCCGAAAATACCTGCAATTATTAATACTAAAATAAGTGCGGAAACATTCGGCGGAATTTTTTGAAGATATGTCTTCGGCTTTTCAAGAATACCCGAAATTTTCTTTTTAAATCCCTTTTTCGCTCCGGAAGCATTGGCGAACATTGAAACAATTAAATTTATTCCTACAAGAATATTTATCGGATCCATACAAATTTATGATTTTTGAAATGTAATTTTCAAATATAATAAATTTTGACGGAGAATTTATATTCATTCAAAAGTGAAAACACAAAACTAATTTTTCAGCACTAATTAATTATCAAAGAGTTGATTACTATAATAAGCTTCAAAGAATAATTTTATTCTCCGGTTTCGGTAAATTCAGCGTCTTCAACATTAGCATTTTGCACTCCTGCCTTATCTTCTTTTATATTTTTATCCTTTCTTACAACTTCAATTGTAAAATTTGCAACTAAACCGGCAAGTGCTCCTATTGCAGCCATAACAGGCGCGGCAATTGTACCGATAACACCAATTGTCAACGGAATTTCGATGAAGACTTTACCTTCGGAATCTTTAATAATTATTCTTCGGATGTTTCCTTCTTTTATCAGCTCTTCAATTTTATGTAATAGTTCTTTTCCCTTTACTTTAAATTCGTTAATCATGTTATCTCCATTTCATTTGAAATAATAATTGCACAAATATTTTGTATGTATTCTTTAGAAGGAATAAATTAAAAAATGTTCCGTTTGATGAATCTTCTCACGGCAAGCGGAAGGGGAATTAACCCTTAGAGATTAAAACTATTTGTATTTGGAAAGTTTGAAAATGAAAATCCGAAAACCACTTTGTGAATAGTTTACTTAAAAGTTATTGCATCACATATACAATTTTATTGAGAGAGAGATTATTACTCAAACATTAACATATTTTCAAAAGGTTCAGTCCTTTTTTTAGTTAATTCAATATATGATAGGTTTGTTTCAAAACCTGCATACTTTCTGTTAGTTTTTAATGCTGCAACAGCCGTTGTTCCATTACCCATAAAGGGATCTAAAATAATATCGGATTTAAATGAGTATAGTTGGATTAGTCTATACGGTAAATCAATTGGGAAAGGGGCAGGATGCCCAATTCTTTTAGCAGATTCAGCATTAAAAGTCCAAATAGATTTTGTCCATTCCATAAATTCTTCTTTAGTGATAGAATCTTGTTTTATTTCTCTTTCTTCTTTACTTCTTTCCCTCTTATAATCTCCTTTTGAAAACACTAAAATATATTCATGAATATCTCTTAATATAGGATTTGAAGCCGACATCCAACTACCCCAAGCAGTGGAAGGACTTGCACTGGCTGCCTTATTCCAAATAATTTCACCGCGCATATTAAAACCGATTTCAATCATCATTTGAGAAATATAATCTGAAAGGGGAATGTATGGTTTTCGTCCAAGATTTGCCACGTTGATGCAAGCTCGGCCGCCATTAACTAAAACTCTATAAGTTTCTTTAAAAACATTTTTCAGCATTTTTAAATATTCAGATAATGACAAGTCTTCATCATATTCTTTTGAAACATTGTATGGTGGTGATGTAATCATTAAATGCAAAGAATTGTCAGGTATCATTGACATATCTTCAGCCGAACCAAATAT
>CAZXDS010000014.1:0-19515 GCA_964639525.1 uncultured Melioribacteraceae bacterium
AGGAAAAACTTAAAAACAGTGAGGCTCGGTATCGTAGTTTGATAGAAACTTTGAGCGATCCGGTTATTGTGCACGCTGCAGGTAAGTTTGCTTATGTAAATGATGCCGCAGTTAAATTAGTCGGGGTTAAAAAATATGAAGATTTGATAGGCAAAAATGTCCTTCAATTTGTTCATCCTGACTATCACGAATTTGCTATGAAGCGTATGCTGAATTCAGGAAATGTATTGCCGGTTGCTGAAGAAAAATTTATAAAAGCTGACGGAACTTCTATTGCTGTTGAGGTTAGCGGATCTAAATTACTTTTTAAAGGAAAACCGGCTACTCAATTGGTTATTCGAGATATTACCGAGCGGAAACATAATGAAAAAATTCAAAATTCATTATTCAAAATTTCCCAAGCTGCAGTAAAAGCAGTAAACTTAGATCATTTTTTTAAAGAGATTCATACTATAATAAAAGGTTTAATGCCGGCGGAAAATTTCTACATTGCTCTTTACAACAAAAAAAGTGAGACTCTCACTTTTCCTTATTTTGTTGATGAGTACGACGAAAAGGTACCGGAAGGTACTGCTGTAGGTCATGGTTTTACTGCTTACGTTTTAAAAACCGGCAAGAGTTTGATTATAGATAAGAAAATGGAAAATAAACTTTTAAAAGCCGGCAGAATAAAAATTGTTGGTGCCGATTCCAAAATTTGGATTGGAATAATATTAAAATATAAGAATGAAATTATTGGAGTGCTTGCACTTCAGGACTATCACAACGAAAATGTATATGGTGAAAATGAGAAACAAATTCTAACATTTGTATCCGAACAAATTGCACAAGCAATTGTAAAAATTCGTACTGAGGAAAAAAATAGAAAGTATATGGAGGAATTGGAAGCTGCCAAAAATGAAATTGAGTATGCTGCAAAACGGCTTGAGGAAGTAAATGACGAGTTAAGACTTTCGGAGGAAAAATTAAAAGAAACTAATGCTAATAAAGACAAATTCTTTTCTATACTCTCTCACGACTTGCGTTCCCCTTTTACAGCTTTATTAGGGTATTCTCAGCTTTTAGAAGAAGCTTACGGTGATTTAACGGAGGAAGAGAAAATACTATCTATAAGTTCTTTGCACAGAACGGCAAGAAATATTTTTGAACTTTTAACAGGTTTGTTGGAATGGTCGCGAACTCAAACCGGCAGAATGGAGTTTGATCCGGGAAAATTGGAATTGTATAAAATAGCTGAGGAAACAATTTCAATTCTCGAAATGAACGCATCGGCTAAAAAAATAAAATTTGTGAATAAATTAAATCATCGTTCATTTGCCGTTGCCGATAGAAATATGCTGAGAACTATATTTCGTAATCTGTTATCAAATGCTGTTAAGTTTACAAAAGAAAACGGTAAAATTGAAATATCGGGCAAAACAGTTAAAGGTTTGATGCAGATTACTGTTGCTGATAATGGAATTGGCATGGAAAAATCCGATATGGATAGATTATTTAAAATAGAAGAACATCACACAACATTGGGAACAAAGCATGAAGTTGGAACAGGAGTAGGACTTATTTTATGTAAAGAATTAGTTGAAAAAAACGGCGGTAAAATTTGGGTGGAAAGTAAAGTTGGAAAGGGCAGTAAATTTATTTTTACATTGAAGAAGAGTTAGGGCAGCATGGTAAACATGAATAAATCTAATAAAATGCGTTCAGTGAGAAAGCCATGGAAACTTTATATGGCTATTTCTTTTGCAGGTTTAGTATTTGTTTTGTTAATGTTGTTGGGATCAAACAAAGCAGTTCATTTAATAAAAGAACATTCTACGGTTTTTAATGCTCTTAGCAATATTGAAAGCGAAGTTAATGATGCTCATATTTGGTACAGTGCAATATTTTCGGATGTAAATAGCAGCCAAATAAAGCGTGCGGAGAAACACATAAACAAAGCTTTGATCTATGTAGGCACATTAACAAAGCAGGACACAATTAATGGAGTTGTGTTTTATCCTTTTTCCGAAAAAAGTTTAATTTCAAATATTAATAATCTTTCTATTCAACTTAAAAATATTAAAAAAATAGGAGAAAAGTATTTTAGGGAAAAACAAAAGGCAGGAAAAGCAGAAGGAATGCCGCCGGAAATTACTTCATTGATAAACAAAGTTTCAAAATCAGTTGATAATTTAACCGCACTTGTTAGAACTAAAACACGGAACGAATTAAATAAATTTGAAATAACAAGGAATGTAATAATTATTCTTTTTATTATTTTTCAAATACTTTTGTTACTGTCGGTTTATATATACAATAAGCACAGAAAAGAAGATTATGTGCTTATTAATGAAGGTTACAAAAAATTGCAGGAAATAAATGTTAATCTTAAAATTGCCGAACAACAAGTAAGGGGAAGTGAAACTCAGTACAGGACATTAGTTAACAAAGCTCCGATTGGAATTCATGAACTTGATAGCGAAGGAAATTTTATCTCACTAAATGATGCATGTATAAGAGCAAGAAATTTTTCAAATACCGATGAAATGATTAGTAGCAGTTATTTTGATTTTGTAAACAAGGGGGATAAAGAAAGAGTTAAAAGTTTATTCTACGATGCGATTAATGGTAAATCAAGCGAATTTGAATACAAGCTAAAAAATGGGAAAGAGGAAACTCAAATAATAATGGCTTCGTTCATTCCATTAATTGAAGAAAACGGAACAATAAGCAAAGTAATGGGTGTTACTCAGAATATTACTGAGAGAAGAACAAATCAAGTTAAATTAGCAAAAGCAAATCTGTTATACTCAATTTTAAGCGAAATAAATAAGGCAATTGTTAGAATAAATAATACGCAAGAGCTTTATGATAATATTTGTAAAATATTTGTTGAATTGGGGAAGTTTAAAATTGCTTGGATTGGTTTGTTTAACTATCCTGATAATAAATTTGAGCCGGTATCATTTTATGGCAATGCCGAAAAATATTTTAATAAATTAAATTTTGTTTTAGACGAATTAACAGGTAACAGCCTTAAAATTGCAAACGATGTTATGGCAAACAATATTGTAATACTCAATAATCTACGCAACAAACAAGATGAAACAATTTGGCGTGAAAGTTCAATTGAATCAGGTTTTGGTTCCGGTGCAGTAGTTCCATTTACAATGTATAACAAAGTTATTGGTTCCCTTTCAGTCAGTTCAGCAGAAGTAAATTATTTCGGTGAGGAGGAAGAGAGTCTTCTAAAAGAAATTGGATTTGACATTTCATTTGCGATTGAGAAAATAGACTCTGAAAGAAAACACAAATTAACGGAAAAGGAAAAACGGCAAAGTGAAATTAGATATCAAAATTTATATCAACAATCCAATGATGCTATTTATCTGCTTTACAACAATAGATTTGAAATAATAAATAAGAAGTTTACTGAACTTTTTGGATACACTATCAAAGAGATTAATGCAGATAAGTTTGATTTCATTAAACTTGTTTCCCCAAAAAGTATAAAAATTATAGAGGAGAGAATTAGATTATCGCTTGCCGGCAAGAAGCTTAGCCCTGTTTACGAGTTTACTGCGTTAACAAAAGGCGGAAAAGAAATTGAATGCGAAACGAGTGTTACAACATTGGATTATAAAGACGGAAAAGCAACACAGGGAATAATCCGTGATATTACTGCAAGAAAACAAGCAATGAAGGAAATTAAGAACTCAGAAAAAAGCTATCGTGAATTGTTTGACAACAGTGCAGATGCAATTTATATGCAAGATAAGGACGGAAAATTTGTTTCTGTAAACAAAGGCGCTGTTGATATGTACGGATATCCGCACAAGCATTTTATCGGGAAAACTCCGGAGTTTTTATCAGCTCCTGGCAAAAATGATTTACAAGCCGTTCAAGAAATGATTTCAAAGGCATGGGAAGGTGAACCGCAAAGTTTTGAATTTTGGGGATTACGAAAAAACGGAGAGATTTTTCCGAAAGAAGTAAGGCTGCGGAAGGGGAGTTATTTTGGTAAGGAAGTAGTTATTGCATTTGCTCGCGATATTACTGAACAGAAAAGAAAAGATGAAATAGTTAAAACAAGCGAAGTAAGATACCGTTCTTTGTTTGAATTTTTTGGAGATGCTATTTTATTACTGCAGAATAATAAATTGGTGGATTGTAACCCCAAAACATTATCCATGTTTAAATGTTCTCGTGATTATATTATAGGCAAAAATCTTGTACGGTTTTCGCCTACTTATCAAGCTAATGGTAAAACTTCTGCTGATTTAGCCGATGAAATATTCAGCAGATTATATAAAGGAGAAAATTTTGATTTTGAATGGCAGTTTGAAGCATTCGATGGCACTTCTATTATTACCGATATAAATCTTTCAAGAATTAAAATATCCGGTGAGATTTTAATTCTTGCGATTGTACGTGATATTTCCGAGAGAAAAAAAGCAGAGAAAGAACTTGTAATTGCACGTGAAAAAGCAGAAGCTTCCGATAAATTAAAATCTGAATTCCTTGCCCAAATGTCTCACGAAATCAGAACTCCAATTAATACTCTATTGAGTTTTACAAGTTTAATTAAATATGAACTTGAAGATCAAGTAAGCAGCGATTTAAAAGAGAGTTTTGCCGGTATTGGAAATGCAGGAAGACGTATTGTTCGTACTACGGACTTGATTTTGAACATGTCGGAAATACAAACAAACAGCTATGATTACAGACCCAAGGTAATTGATTTAAAAAATGATATTTTAAGTAATCTTGAAACTGAGTTTATACCGATTGCAAAGAAGAAAGAGCTAACAATTAAGTTCAATTATAATTCGGATAGTATTTCTATCTATGCTGACGAATATACGGTAACTCAAATTTTTAGTAACCTAATTGATAATGCTATAAAATATACAAAATCCGGTGAAGTGCAAGTAAGTTGTTCGAAAGTAAACTCATCTGTTGTTGTTGATGTTACTGACACAGGAATTGGTATTTCGAAAAAGTTTTTACCAAGTTTGTTCGATGCTTTTTCTCAGGAGGAACAGGGTTACACTCGCAGTTTTGAGGGAAACGGGTTGGGTATGGCTTTAGTAAAAAAATATTGTGATATGAATAATGCTGATATAAAAGTTATAAGCGAAAAGGGGAAAGGAACAACTTTTACAGTTACTCTTGAAACACCAAAAGTAACTTAGTAGAGAGCATTACCTTAATAGTATTGTTGGAGTTTGTACAAAAGACAAATATGAAAATGCGTAAGTTTAAACATTCAAATTATTCTGATATTTTTACTTTGAAATTGTATTTTGAAAAGCATTGAATAATAATAATATCATATTTCACTTATTATCTTTTTCAATACAAAATCAAAATTTAATCTAATTCGTCCAACAAATTTTGAACTCTGTCTTTGCTCATTTCTGCCTTTGTCTTAAATGAGTGCAGAGTAACATCCACTTGCTGAATCAGTTGTTTTTTATAATATTTTGGTGCAAAAATAGAGCCGTCTAACATATAAATTCTCTTTGTAGCAGCATCATAAAAAGTATAATTTACAAACGGACCTCCCATCTGATGGTCGGATGTTCTCCAAAGTCCTTGTGTTAAAATGGCATACTTTCCTTCAAAATTAACCTCTTTTGAGTTTAAATAACTATCTGCTATTTGTACATAAGCCTTGTTATCTGAAGTGCCATAATATTTTTTAGTAATTCTATTTCGTTCGGCATAAATTGAATCCGGTTTTAGAAATGAAGGGGATGCGTTATCAATCCAATGAACAAAAATCCATCGTTCCATGTTTGAATTAGGTGAACGCCGCAGCCAAACAAAATTATCTTCCGGCTTATCAAGTGCAGGCACAAAATCCGCCTGTACATAAATAATCCATCCGTATTTTTTCAAAAATTCAGCCTCAATTTTTCTTTTTTCGTATTTCGCATTATACAGCTTACTATATAATCTTGTGTTTGAAATATTTTGAAATTGATATAAAAGATTTTCAGAATTCTTTAAAATATTTGCACGTAATTTTTTTAAGCTGGGAGATGTTAAAATCATAACGAGCTGGTTTTTTGCCCAAAGATTGTGTTTGTTAAATACAAATTCACTATCAGCTTCAACCATGCTTTTTACAGATGAATCAAGAATAGAATTGATGTATCTTGAAGTAAATGAACCGGAATTTAACGGTGCAACAATTAGAATATTTTTTTTCCTTTGATACTTTCCTAATTTCGCAACGCTAATTCTTTTAAAGTTAAAAAGGTTTTCAGCTTGCGGTGTATAAATTACCTTCCCAAAAACAGTTAAAAGTTCAGTTTCCAAATCATAATATTCTGATGAATCGGCAACCACATAAATTACATCTTCTCTGCCAACCGCTTCTTTTTTTACATTACAAGAAGATAATAAGGTTATAGAAATAGCCGTTAGTGTAAACAAAAGTGTAAGTCTTTTCATACTGTATTGTTGTTGGTTTTTATTATTGAATGTTTATACAATTGGTAATTGTACAAGTTTCCTTACTGTAAAATCCATTGCACAAAAGGAGAATATAAGCTACTAAACAGATTAGGTAAAAATACGAGATACAAACCCCACAAAACAAAACCAACCGATAGCGGAATTGTTAGATTATCATCAGCCCAGCCGGAAGAAATATTTTCAACAATAGCACCAATAGCAACAGCAACAAATGCAATAAAATATTCTAAAGAAGTTCCTGCTAATTTTGGCGATACAAACACAATTAGGCAACCCATAACAAAAAAGGCTAATGTCCCTTCCAAGCTTTTTGCTAAAAATTTGTGTTTGCCGAAACGTCTTCCCAGAAGTGCTGCTGCGGTGTCGCTCAAAATTAACACAGGAAAAGCAAGAAGAAAAATTTGCTTTGGGAAAATGGCAATTGAGAGAATTGCAGAGATAAAAACGTAAGATGCGCCACTTAAATTTTTTGCGGTTTTGTCTTTCTCGTGCTCTCTCATTAAAAATCCGAAAGTGTTATTGAAAAATTTTTCGAGAAATGAAAAATAAAATCTTCCTGTATCTAGAATAAGTGATAAGATAGTTATTGGGAAAAGTATTGTTAATGCGGTTTCTACAGTAATAAAATTATAAACACTTGGAATTAAAAGAGATGCGAGGTGAATACTTTTTCGCATCACCTCGTATTTATAATCTATGGAAGCATTGTTACTCTTTGTCATTGCCTGATGGTTTCTCATCCACAGTAGGTTTTTGATCTTTTTTGTCAATCATTTTTTGAACATATTTGGGCACCTTTTTGCCTTCGGGAACTGTGTCTTCCGGTTTAGCTCCATTGCCGTTTCCATTTTTAACCAATGGAGGCAATTTTTCGCCATTAAGCAATTTATCAATTTCAGCGCCGTCCAAAATCTCTCTTTCCAACAGTTCGAGAGAAATTGTGTGAAGTTTATCCACATTATCACTTAATAGTTTATCCGTTCGCTCCATTGCTTCTATTACAATTCTTTTTATTTCTTCATCAATTATTTGGGCAGTGTTTTCACTGTACTGCTGACGTTTTGTTACTTCACGCCCAAGGAATAAATTCTCTTCATTTTTACCATAAGTTAAAGGTCCGAGCTTTTCACTCATTCCCCACTCGCATACCATTTTACGGGCAAGTTCAGTAGCTCTCTCAATATCGTTTCCCGCTCCGGTTGTGTATTCGTTAAAAATTAATAATTCAGCAGATCTGCCGCCAAGTAACGAGATAAGTTTTGTTTCGATATATGTTTTTGAATAAGTATGTTTTTCATCAACAGGCAAATAACTTGTAACACCAAGTGCACGTCCGCGTGGAATAATTGTAACTTTATGCACAGGATCTGAACCGGGAACCAACTTTGCAGCAAGAACATGACCACATTCGTGGTATGAAGTTATTTTCTTTTCCTCTTCAGTAATAATCATGCTTTTTCTTTCTGCACCCATCATTACTTTATCTTTTGCTTCCTCAAAATCGTCCATGTCAATTTTTTTCTTGTTTTTCCTTGCAGCAAGAAGAGCCGCCTCATTCACTAAGTTTGCAAGATCTGCTCCGGCTAATCCGGGAGTTCCTTTTGCTAAAGTTTTTAAATCTACCGTATCATCCAATGGAGTGTTACGAGTATGAACTTTGAATATTCCTTCTCTTCCGCGAACATCCGGTCTGTCAACAACAACTTGTCTGTCAAATCTTCCGGGTCTTAATAACGCAGGGTCAAGAACATCAGGACGGTTTGTGGCAGCAATAATAATAACGCCGCTGTTTTGTTCAAATCCGTCCATTTCAACGAGAAGTGCATTAAGTGTTTGTTCACGTTCATCGTTTCCGCCGCCAAGTCCGGCACCGCGGTGTCTTCCCACAGCATCGATTTCGTCAATAAAAATTATACAAGGTGAATTTTTTTTGCCTTGTTCAAACAAATCTCTAACTCTGCTTGCACCAACACCGACAAACATTTCTACAAAATCCGCACCACTGATTGAATAGAACGGAACGGCAGCTTCGCCGGCAACAGCACGTGCGAGTAATGTTTTGCCTGTTCCGGGAGGTCCCACTAACAGAACTCCGCGTGGAATTTTTCCGCCGAGTTTTTGAAATTTCCCCGGTTCCTTCAAAAATTCAATTACTTCCTCAAGTTCCTGTTTTGCTTCATCTGCTCCGGCAACGTCTTTAAATGTTACTTTTGAAGTTGTATCCGTAATCAATTTCGCCTTACTTTTTCCAAAGCTAAAAATACCTTTTTGCCCACCGGCACCACCGGCGCCCTGCATTCGGCGCATAAATAAAATCCAAATACCGAAAATTAATATCCAAGGAACCAGCCCAATTATCAGTGAAGTCCATTCGCTTGAATCTTTCTCATATGTGTATTTTATATTTTTTTCATTCCAAATTTTTTCTTCCTGAGGCAAAAATGATTCGAACAATGTTGTGGAAAAGGTTTTAACATTAACCCAACTTCCTTTTATTTGAATTTTTTGAGAAGCTTTAAGCGTTCCAACAAATGAGTAGTCATTTACATCCGATTTAATAATTTTAGCAGTTTCAATTTTCCCATCATTCAAAAAGGTTTTGTAATACTCATACGGTAAATCAACTTTACCGGATTTGTCCGAATTCCAAAATTGCATTACAACAACTGCTGCAATTATTACCAAGCCCCAACTAAAAACCGTTTTAATAACTTTATTCCAGTCAAAATCACCGTCCGGTTTTTTGGGAACGCCATTAAATCCTTTTTTATTGTCTTTTTTGTCATGCGGAGTTTTCTTTTTAGAATTGTCCGCCATATTCATCTTTTTATTATCTTCTGTCATAAAACTTTCCTTATTCACTTAAAACATAAATAGAACGTAAATTTCTGTATTTTTGGGCATAATCCAGCCCATAACCGATTACAAATTTATCGGCAATTTCAAAGCCAATATAATCAATTTTAATATCAAATTTTAAACTACCCGGTTTTACTAATAGCGAAGCAACGCTTAAACTTGCCGGTTTGGATTTAGACAACATCTCTAAAATAAATTGCATCGAAAGCCCGCTGTCAACAATATCTTCAACAATTATTACGTGCCTGTCTGTAATGTCAGCGTTTAATTCTTTAAGCAATTTTACGTGTCCGGACGAAATTTTTTCGTCTCCGTAACTCGATAACTTAAAAAAATCCACTTCACACTTAATATTTACATTTTTAATTAAATCTGCCAAAAAAATAAACGAGCCGTTTAGCACACCAATTAATATTGGTAATTTACTTCTATAATCTTTAGAAATTTTTTTGCCGAGTTCAACATTTCTTTTTTGAATTTCTTCTTCTGTAATCAAGGGAATAAATTTTTCATTTCCAACGTGAATACAATCTTCTTTTTTTTTATCTATTTTATCCATAATCTAAATATTTTTTTTGAATTCTTTAAAATGCGGAAACGATTATCAATTCTATGACCAACTACCCAAATAATTTTGTTTCCATTAATTAAAACAAGCTGTTCTTTTTTTTTGTTTGAAGGAACTTTTTGCTCGGTGAGAAAATCAGAAACTTTCTTGAAATTTTTCATGCCAAGCGGAATAAATTTATCTCCGTTTTTCCAACTACGCAATATAAAGATATCCTCTAAATTATCCGCCGAAATTATTTCCGAAAATTGATTGAAGGTATAATTATTATTTTTGTTTCTCAATTTTGTTATACGCAAAACGCCAATTTTTGTTTCAACAGATTCATTCAAAGAAAATTGATGCTCAATAGTTCCTGAATTTGTCTTTTTTACAAAGAGTACAATACTGTTTCTTTCCCGTACAGCGGTTAAATTATTTTTAAATAATATACGCTTTCCGGTTTGATTTGCAAGTAAGGCATTTAGTTTCAAAGAATCTTTAAAATTAAACTCTACCGAAAAATATTTTTGCAATAAGTTTTTTAATATTTCACTTATTAAAACATCGGTATAGTGTTCTGTAATTGTTAGATCAATAGTAAGTGTATCATTTTCAAAACGAGTAAATTCTTTCTCGGCATTTTGCAGTAGGGAACTTATCATACGCGAATAATTCTTGAATATATCCGAAAATTTAAAAACCGATTCCGAAAATGATGAATTGATATTTTCGCGTAGTGAAGGAATAATTTGGTTCCGAATAAAATTTCTGCTGAACGAATCATCAAAGTTTGTAGAATCAACAGAAAATGGAATTTTCCGGTTCTGCAAATACTCGGTTATTTCGGATTTACTTAGAATCAAAACAGGACGAATTATATTTTCACGTTTATATGGAATACCCGCCATTCCGGAAATTCCGGAACCACGAGCAAGATTAAATAAAACCGTTTCGGCGTTGTCATCAATATTATGAGCTGTTGCAATTTTATTTATGTCATTTTTTTTTGCAATCTTTTTTAATGAAGCATAACGCAAATTTCTTGCAGCCTCTTCAATAGAAAGTCCATTTTTTTTTGCAAATGATTTTACATAAACGCGTCTTGTAAAAAAGGGAATCCCCATTTTTTTACAAATGTTTCTTGAAAATTCTTGATCAAGATTTGCTTCGTGACCGCGAAGGGAATGATTAATGTGTGCAGCCGAAACGGATATTTTAAATAGATTTTTAAATTTACTTAAAAAGGTAAGTAGAAAAACCGAATCCGCCCCACCGCTTAGGGCAATAAGAATATTGTCTTGCGGCTCAATTAGTTTTTGAGACTTGATAAAGTTAATTACTTTTTGTTCGACTGTTTTATAATTCATATCAATACGTTTTTTTATAATAAACGAATTAAAAATTACAGCTGCAAAAATTAAATTATAAAATTTACAGTAATATTGTATTAACAACTAATTCGCTTGCAGCGGACTTGTTTTTTTGTAAAGAAATTAAAATGTATTTTAATTATCAATTACCAATTACCAATTATCCATTATCCATTATTGATTGCTCCGCCACGTAGGCTTGTTGCGCTAGAAAATTAAGAGAAAACTTGGATAACAAGAATTTCGGAATTTTTTAGGAGTGGACTTTATCAATCTTAAATTTAATAATTCCGGCCGGAACTTTTGCCTCAACAATATCGCCTTCTTTCTTTCCCATAAAAGCACTTCCAACAGGCGAAGATACAGCTATTTTTCCTGTTTTCAAATCCGCTTCTTCCGGCGAAACCAAAATATAAGTGTATGTTTTGTTCACTTTTAAATTAGTTACGGTTATCTTGGATAAAATGTGAATTTGATCAGTAGGAAAAGAACTAACATCAATAATTCGTACTCTGGAAAGCATATCTCCCATTTTACTTATTTTTAATTCCATTAGTCCTTGGGCATCTTTTGCCGCGTCATATTCTGCATTTTCTGAAAGATCACCTTGTGCGCGAGCTTCGGCAATAATTTCTGCCATTTTTCTTCTGCCTTCGGTTTTCAATTCTTTTAGTTCTTTTTCCAATTCAAGTAATCGTTCTTGACTTAAATAAACTAAATCTGCCAACTCATTTCCTCACAAATTATTTAGAATAAAAAAAATACCACTGCTTTTGCAGTGGCAATGTCAAAAATTAATAAAATATGAACTTTAATTCAAGTTTTAATAATTAATTATTCTAAAATTCTCGCGATAAAAAAGTAAATGTTTTTTAAGAACCGAGTACAATTAAAAGTTAAACTTAGTTGAAATTAAACTTCCATCATTATCATATGCACCCGGATACCCTTTAAGGGAAATAAAGAAATTTAATAACCTTCTGCAGAACCGCCGCCCCGCGGGTCTGAAGCACCATATATTATATTGTTAACATTATCAATTAAAATACCTTCAGCAATTCCAATGATTCCAAATGATTTTCTAATGTCAGCAAGTTTATATCCCATTGATTTTAATTTTTGGGCAGTATCCAAATTGAGTGCATACTTTTCATAATAAATTTGATCCGGCAGCCATTGATGATGAATACGCGGCATATCAATTGCTTGTTGAATATCCATATTGAAATCAATACAATTTAATATTACTTGCAAAACCGTGGTAATAATAGTTGAACCACCCGGAGAGCCAATAATCAAATATGGTTTCTCATCTTTTAATACTATTGTCGGTGTCATCGAACTAAGCATCCGTTTTCCCGGTTCAATGGAATTTCCTACTCCGCCAATCAGTCCGAACTGATTTGGAACCCCTGGTTTGGAACTAAAATCATCCATTTCATTATTCAGCAAAAAGCCCGCACCTGCTACAACAACCTTATTGCCGAAAGCAGAATTTAATGTGGTTGTAACGCTAACAGCGTTTCCAAATTTATCGTAAATTGAATAATGTGTCGTTTCGTGTGATTCTTGAAATTGTTTCGGGTTCCCGGATTTGATTGAAGACGAAGGTTCAGCATTATCACCGATTTTGTTAAAAAGAGTTTCAGCATAATCTTTTGACAGCAAACCTTTTTGGGGAACGGGATAAAAATCAGGGTCGCCAAGATGTACCGAACGATCGGCATAAGCGTATTTCATCGCTTCCACTAATTTATGATAATAAGAACTGCTGCCCCATTCATTTAAATTAAATTTAAAATTTTCAAGAATATTTAACATCTCAACGAGAATAATTCCGCCCGAACTCGGCGGCGGCATCGAAACTATTTTATAACCGCGGTAATCTCCAATTATTGGTTCGCGTTCAACAGGCTGATATTTGTCCAAATCTTTCTGTGTAATTATGCCGCCCAATTTTTGAATTTGTTTAATCAATAATTCTGCTGTTTTGCCTTTATAAAACCCGTCCAATCCTTTTGTTTTAATTAAGTCAAGCGTATTGGCAAGTTCCTTTTGAACAAACAAATCACTTTCCTTGTATGGTTTGCCCTTGTTTGAAAATATTTTAAGCGATGCCGGATACTTAGAAAACTTGGGAAGAGTTTTCTCGAATGATTCTGCAGAACGCAAATCCAGTTTCCAACCGTTTCGGGCAAGTTTAATGGCAGGCTCAATAACTTGTGCAAGTGTCATTGTTCCGTATTTTTTTAACGCATAAATCATTCCTGCAACACTGCCGGGAACGCCAACTGCCAAAGCTCCTTCCTTACTTAATGACGGAACGTAATTGCCGTCCTTATCCAAGTACATATCACGAGAGGCTCTTAACGGTGCCTTTTCCCTAAAATCAATGGTAGTATTCTTTCCGTTTTTTAAGTGGATAACCATAAATCCTCCGCCGCCGATATTACCTGCAAAAGGATAAGTAACTGCAAGTGCAAAGGCGGAAGCAACTGCTGCGTCAACCGCGTTTCCACCTTGTTCTAAAATTTGCAAGCCAACCTTTGAAGCGGGTGTGCTGACAGTTACAACCATTCCATGTTTAACTCGAATCGGTCTTGGTGTTTCTGCAAATGAGATAGTTGTTGTACTGAATGCAAGAATAAGGAAGAATAATTTATTGAATATAATTTTATGAAGTGTCATATTATTTACTGTTGTTGTGTGTTCTTCGGAATTATTTATTTAAAATAATTGAATTGTAAATTAAAATCAAATTATTGAAAAACAGACTTTAATTACTCGAAATAAAATCTAACAGACTTTTTAGTCCTTTGTTAATATAAATTCTTTAACTTTCCGGAAGACATCATTTACGCTAAGCTCTTTAATACATTTGAATTGAACATCGCGTCTTTTGCAGTTTAAGGGTTTTGGAGAGTAGAAGAAACATGGCGAGCAATCTAAATTTAATGTGGCAATTTTGTATTCTGTTTGCCAAGGATAAATATAATTAGTATTTGTCGGACCAATTATTGAAACAACTTTTCTTTTTTGAGAAGCAGCAACGTGCATCAAGCCGGAATCATTTGAAACAAAAACATTGCACCGTTTCATTATAGCAGCCGATTGTGCGATATTGCCGGCAGTAACTTCAATAATCTTTTTCGCTTTTGACTTCTCAATTATTACTTTACGTAGTTCTTTTTCTTCAGATCCGCCAAACAGAAAGACCGTAGCATTCAGTTCTTCCGAAAGTTTGGCGGCAAGTTCGGCAAATTTTTTCGGTTCCCATCTGCGATTAATGTGATTTTTTAATGTTGAACAACCGGCGTGAAAACCAATAACCACTTCACCGGATGAAATATTATTCTCAGTTAAAAAATTATCGGCGAACAAATTGTCTTCATGATTAAGTGGAAAATAGAGGGACGGAATTTCTTCAATATTATTGTTTGTAATCTGCTCAATTAGTTTGATGTTTTCCTCTACGTTGTGCAGAGAATCATTTTCAGCAATTAAATTAGTATTAAAAAAACTAAAATTAGTCTTACCCTTTCTAAGATAGTTGATTGCTGTTCTCTGTTTCGCGCCAATTAAAAATGAAATAATATTGTATTCTTTTCTGTTGGACGGATATACATTTATTGTAGCATTATACTTTTTTCTAATAGAAAGCAATGATTTAAGAGAAGAAATTAAAGACGAATTTAAAAAATCGAAATTGTGTACTTTATTAATTTGAGGAAGTCTGTTATATATTTGAGCAACACCATTGTACATTACAAGGGCATCAATTTCGGCATCGGGTAGATTCTTTTTTAATAATTGTAATGCGGGCGTAAACATAAGTGCATCACCAATACCCGAAAGCGCTATTACTAATATTTTCATTTGCTTATAATTTATTTTGTAACGTAATTTCTAATTCACAATCAACTAAATACTTAATAGATCACGGATAACACCGGATACTTATGATTTTCACAGATAAAATTCAAGCTGCATGTATTTTTATTTAACTTTTTAATTAAATAATTAAGTAATCAAAAGTATTTGTCAATTTAAGTATCTGAATAAAAATAAAGAACCTTATCAAGAAACAGCAAAGTAAATTTCTCAATAAGATTCTTCAATATTTAATAAAAATAAAATAAATAGTAAAATACTATTTATTTTATTTTGAACTGTCAATTGCCATTGTCTTTTTACTTACCTCAGGCTTATTACTTTTATTCAACCTCATTAATTCACTTATTTTTCCTTTAATGCTCAAGTCATTAGGAGCAAATTGCTGAAGTTTTCTCATAATACTTATAGCTTTATCGTATTCATGATTGTCTTGATAAATTTCAAGCAGCATAAAATAAGGGCTGTATCTTCCCTGAAAATCTCTTGGATTAACTTTGATTCTATTTAAAGCATAAGGGATAACTTCCCGGTCCATTTTATTTGCTTCAACTTTATCACCGGCTTCATTGTAAATACTTGCAATATCATGTAGTAGTCTGAAATCAATTGGAATGATTCTTCTTGGAATCTTTTTCTCCATTTCATTCAAAGTTTTAATAACCATTTCGTGATTCTGTGTTTGATATAAATAATAAAGTGCCAAACGCATAAATGAATTGCGATAGTTTTGGACCAATCTTTTATGATTATTGTTTAAGAAAATGGTTGAATCATTTAATCCGCGAAACTTAAATCCGGGCTGATAAGTTTTGCTGTATTCGCTCGGTTCGTTGAATAAATCCTGCCGCATAATCTTTTCATTAATATACTCGGTATTTCTCGGACCTTTTTTAGGTGTTAAGCGATATGCCATTCCTTCCATTTGCATGTAACTGTTAAGTCCTATACGAGAATCATCTGAAACAGTAACTGCAAAGTAAATCGGTCGTTTGAATTTGTTTGCCATTATCATGCTTAGCACGGTAATATCTTGAGCTTTTATGGCTTTTACAGTTCCGAACTGGAGCGTGCTATTCATCGTCCATTCTATTTTCCCTTTATTTATAACTGAAGTATCGGTTACGCCGAATTTCTTAAATGTTTCTTTGGAAACAGGTAACACAATTTTTTGAGATTCCCATCTCTGTGGACCGATGTTTTTAATATCTCTATCAGAAAGTGTCATTTTAATTTTTGCAGTTCCAAACGGGGTTGTGTTTTTTAGCTGTTTAATATACCAATTTGTGTTTAACAAACTAAGATTGGCAATTCGTACATCGCGCCTAACTCCTTCAACATCCTGCAAATACCAAAGCGGGAAAGTATCATTATCACCGTTTGTGAACAATATTGCATTTGGAGCTACACTTTGAAGAAGATTATAAGAATAATCCCACGGGACATAATTTCTTGATCTATCGTGGTCAAAATAATTTGAAAAAAACATATTTACAGGAACAAGTAAAATTCCAAAAATCATTATAAAGTAAGCTGCAAATCTTGATATTTTTGATTCCTTAAATTGCTCAATTACTAAGTCAAGCAACCCGCGTATGCCGAGTGCAATCCAAAGTGAGTAAACAAAAAATGCCCCGACATAAAAATAATCACGCTCCCTTGGTTGTGGTTGCTGCTGATTTTGGTAAAATGCCGTTAAGTACCCAAGAAATATAAACATCACCAAAAATACCGAAGCCATTTTCCAGTCTTTACGGTAGTGGTAATAAAGCCCAAACAAACCGAGTAAGAATGGGATGTAGAAAAATTCAGTCCAATCAAAATTTGCGTCTTGTACAGTGGAAGTTCTTCCCGCGTAATTCCATAATAAATATCTGTTAAACATGTGATTCATTTGATATCGCCAAAAGAAATCAAGATCGCTTGAATAATTGGTATAGATTCCTTGTTGATGAGGTTCTTGCGAATATCGCCTTTGAAAAGTAGGGAAATCACCATATTGTGCTCTATTTAAATAGGAAACCAAATCAGGAAAATTCTTTGAATCGTTCATATTTATCGGCGTATCTTGATTTGCTCTAATAATAATCATTGAATAAGTAGTAAACCCAATCAAAGCGAGCAAACCGCTTTTTGCAATCAAATGAAGTGTTTGTTTGTTTTTCTTGTTAGCCCAATATGCCAAGTATCCAACCGCTGCAATTATTCCAACAAAAATAAATACGTCAAGAGTAGTATTGTCGCCGCCAATTTTTGTAATAATATCTGTAATGTATTTAACGATTCCCGGATAAACAGCAATAAGAGCAATACCTCCGAAAATTATGGGTAGATAAAATGAATTTTTGTGGAAAAGCTTTTTCCAAAAAATCCCCATAAAAATTGCAGTAACAGTAACAAAAATCATCAGCATTCTTTGGTCAAATGCTTTGTAAGTTTGGCTGTCAGGAGCCGATTGTCCGGTTTGAGCTGCCCACATTCCAATAGCAATTAATAAAATTAAAGCAGAATGAATAACAAATAATTTGGCAGTATATTTGAGTTCAATCTCATTATTAACATATTTACGAAACATAATTATCATCACAATTGAAGGAATTGTAAGGAGCGACATTAAATGCACACCGGTTGCCAAACCCATTAAATATGCAATCATCAAAATGTATTTTTCATTATCAGGTTCATCGGCTTTTCGGTACCAAACCATAATTAACCAAACAACGATTGCAATAAAAAATATTGCAGAAGCATAAACTTCGGCTTCAACAGCATTAAACCAAAATGTATCGGCAAACGCCAATGAAAGTGCTCCAATGCCGGCGGCAATGTATGTACTGAAGGCATCGAAAAATGATTTATAATCTCTTCCTTTAAATGATTCAATTACCCTTACGGCAATTAAATACAGAAACATAATTGTAAAAGCGCTTGTTAAAACCGAGATAGTATTTACTCTGAATGCTAAGTTTGACGCAAATGGAATTAGTGTCATTACGCGTCCCAGAAGCAAAAATAAAGGTGCTCCCGGCGGATGAGGAACCTGCATTAAAAATGACGATGCTACAAACTCACCACAATCCCAAAACGAAACTGAAGGTTGTACTGTTGAAAAATATGTTAATGCAGCAAGCAAAAATATTATTGCCGCAAAAATTCTGTTCAATTTTTTATAATCCATTCTATCCTCATTTAAAGCTGCTAAAAATTTGAAAGAAATTATTCGTTAGGAGGGGTTTTAAATAGTCCGTCTAAACTTTTCTTTTCTCTGTTGGTATAATATTTATCGTACAATAACTTTAATTTCTGCAACGAAAGTTTATCGAGATCTTCATCATCTTTATGACGTTTTAAAAACATGCTGTAAAATGCTGTTTCTTTTGAATCAAATTTTCTCTCGTATCGTTTTAGTTTCTCAAAAAAAAGTTTTTGTTCTCTGTAACTCATTTGTATTTTGTAATAATATATTTTTTATAATCTTCTAATATAGGAAAAATTGTTATTCTTTAGAATTGATTAAAAACGTTTAAATACAAAATTATGAAATTATACAAAGATTTTGTCCCTTCGGTTTCAATTGTATTACCAACTTTTAACAGAGCTTATGTTATTAAACGGGCAATTAATTCCGTAATTAAGCAAACTGTTTCGGATTGGGAACTAATAATAATTGATGACGGAAGTAATGATAATACATTTGATATTTGTAAGAGTTACATAATAAAAGATTTTAATATTAAATATTTTAAGCAAAGCAACAGAGGTCTGCCGAGTTCCTTGAATGAAGGGATTAAAGTTGCTTGCGGAAAATTTATTGCTTTTCTCGGAAGCGACGACGAATATTTACCAAACCATTTGGAATTGCGACTTGCTTTTTTAGAAAAAAATCCGACTGTTGAATTACTTCACGGCGGTGCAAAAATTATCGGCGATAATTATGTGAAAGATAAAAATAATGTTTCTAAAAAGATTCATTTAAGTAATTGCGTAATCGGTGGAACATTTTTTGGTAAAAAAAATCTGTTTAAAAAATTAAATGGTTTTAAAAATATTTCTTACAGTGAAGATTCTGATTTTTTTGAAAGAGCCGTAAAAATAGGAACAGAAATATTA
The DNA here is from genome assembly GCA_964639525.1 of uncultured Melioribacteraceae bacterium. GTDB lineage: Bacteria > Bacteroidota > Ignavibacteria > Ignavibacteriales > Melioribacteraceae > CAZXDS01. Next base: position 19,246 of record CAZXDS010000014.1, read on the forward strand.
AAAGTGGAATACCCAACTTATATTTATCATCGTGATACCGATGATAGTATTTGTAATACAATAAACAGCAATTGATAATGGACAATGGATAGTTGATAATTTAGTGCTGTAACAACAAGTGTAAAATGTGGATGTCCAAAGGATTCTGCGAAAAGCCAAGTAAGTTGTTTCTTTCAAAAATGATTAATTAAAACCAATGGCAATATTTGTTTTGTTCTTTTTTTGATAAATCCAACAAACTGCTATCACAGTTTTTGTTTGCAATGTTAA
>CAZXDS010000014.1:19615-33045 GCA_964639525.1 uncultured Melioribacteraceae bacterium
CAGTTTTTGTTTGCAATGTTAAATTGCGGTAAACTCAACCTATTCCCGTTAACTTCAATTGATTGGCTTATCAACGATATATTTACTTGGGACAAAATGGCTCTCGCCACATAAATAATTGAAGAATTTCTTCAATTATTTTTTTACAGAAGTTCAATTATGTACCTCTACAAATCAAATTGAATATTTATCAAGAATATCTTGCGGAATTCTAATTGGTCTTCCGTTAGTAATTGAAATCATTGTATAAATTGCAGTCCCTTCGGCAGCAGTTTTCTCGGTGTTTTTTTTCATAATCCAAAAATTAACAAATACTTGAGCACCTTTGTAGTGATCCATTTGTGTGCGTACCAAAACTTTTTCGTCAAGGAGAATTCCGCGTTTGTATTTAATATTTACTTCCGAAGCTACCCAAGTAAAACCGCGTTCCACAAATTCTTCCATTGTCATTTTATAATTTTTGTGCATTTGATCGTATCTTGCAGCCAAAAGGAAATCTAAATATTTTGAATAATGAACGTGGTTGTTCATATCAATGTCATCGGGTCTTACAATTAATTCTGTTTCAAAAGTTGAGTACATTTTAATTCCCTAAAAGTTTTATATTAATTTTCATTTCAAATTAATTAAGGAAAGAAATATAATGGATAAAAATATAATATTTGAAAAAATAAATATACTTAAACAATTAAAGTCGGATACAAAACCGATATGGGGAAAAATGACGGCACAACATATGGTAGAACATTTAATTCTTGCCGTAAAATCCGGAAACGGGAGTTTAACATTTGAGTGTACGACTCCTGTGGAAAAACTGCCGTTATTAAAAAGATTTCTTTTCAGCGAAAAACCTTTCCCTAAAAATTATATTAATCCTTCAATCGGAAAAAATTTACGTCCGCTTGAATTTGAAAATTTGGATTCTGCAATTAAATCATTAAAAACGGAAACAGATAAATTTTATATATTATTTAAAAATAATAAAGGAACGAAACTTATTAACCCAACATACGGCGAACTTAACTTTGAAGAATGGGTGCAATTTCATAAACGGCATTTTGATCATCATCTTTTGCAGTTTGGGCTATTGTCTGAATGAATATCTGATGAAACGTACTTATAAATCAAGTTTAAATGTTTTAACATAATTATGAGTCCACTCTGAAAAATAATATTTTCATTAACCCCACGTTTCAACGTGGGGAAAACAAGATAGAAACATACAATCCCAAACGGGTTTTAACCCGTTTGGAGTTTTTCGGAGTGGATTCAATTAAAATAAATTTAAATTAGACTGTTTGCAGAAACATTAATATTTTTACACTGTTGAATTATTTTTAATAAAACTAAATTCTATATCTATTTCAGGAGTAACAATGAAAATCAAAATAGCAGTAGTTTCACTTTTTTTACTATTCAGTACAGTTGCCTGCCAAAGCAATGGAATCAAATCAGGTAATATTGATATTAAAACTCAAAAAGATTCGTTAAGTTACGCAATTGGTCTTGAACTTGGTCAGAACTTAAAACGCCAAAAAGTTGAAGTTAATGTTGATATTTTAGAAAATGCATTAAGTAGCGGCTACACCGATACATCATGGGTATTAACAAAAGAACAAACAAGAAAAATTATTGTTGATTTCCAAACACAGCAATACGCTGCTAAACAAGTTGAAAAGCAAAAACTTGGTAAAGAAAATTTGAAAAAAGGTAATGAATTTCTTGCCAAAAATAAATCCCGGAAAGGTGTAAAATCAACTAAAAGCGGATTACAGTATAAAGTCTTAAAGAAAGGCAGCGGAGCACACCCAAAAGATAATGCCAAAGTTACAGTAAACTACAAGGGAACTCTGTTGGACGGAACTTTGTTTGACAGTTCGTACAAAAGAGGAAAACCTGCAGTCTTTTCTATTGACCGTGTTATAAAAGGTTGGACTGAAGCATTAAAATTAATGAGAGTCGGCAGTAAATGGAAAGTATGGATTCCTGCAAATATTGCGTACGGACCAAACGGCAGCGGAAAACAAATTGGACCAAATGAAACTCTTATTTTTGAAATTGAACTTTTGAAATTTGAAAATCAAAAATCAAACAAAATTAAAAACAAAATGAATAAAAATTTAAAATCAATGCACAAAAAATAAATTTTTAAATTAAATTATTTTAACACCCGAATAGTATAAACTGTTCGGGTGTTTTTGTTTTGTTTCATTCGCTTCTATCTGCAGCAATTCTATTATCTAAAAGTATCTTCATAGTAAAATACCTGAAAATTACGCTTCAGGCATTTGTTTGAATTCTCACGCACTTTATATTTGTTCCAAGAATATTTAAGTTATTGTAATTGACCAAGTTACTACAACCATTACTTGTTGGCACACAAAATGAATAAGCTTAGGCAAACAAACAACAGCAATCACTAACTACTAATGGGAGGAACTAATGTTCAAGTACAAAACACAATTAACAATAGCAATATTATTTGCATTTTTCACATTCGGATTATTTGGCTGCAAATCTGACAACACAATTTTAGACCCGGGGAATACCGGAAGTGGAACTGATGAGCAGGCACTTTTGAAATTAACAGATAATGACGAATCACTAGAATCATTTGAACCGAACTATAATGAAGAAAATGCAATGGATGTTGGTCTCGGCAAAATTTCTACTCAAATATATCCTTTAAGAGTCGGGCAAAGAATGTTTCTCGTTGACCGCTCAATGGATGTAACATTTGACGGCGATTCCGCAATTGGAATTTTAACGAAAAATTTTTCCGGAACACTTTATATTGCAGGTTCATATACTCCTGCGGATTCAAACGGAAACAATACTATTGATACTGTAATTCAAAAGCAATTTTCTACAACGGTAACGAGAAAAATTATTTTTAAGAAAAGAAACAATACGGCTTTTCCGGACAGTAACTGGATGATAAAAGCAATTTCACTACCGGAAGGCGGAACTCTTAATCCTGCCGTAGAAATTGCAAGCGTTTCAATATTTTATCCGAACGGCGATTCTATGCAAATAACCGAGCCGAATAATTATCTTCTATATCGCGGTGCAGGTTTCCATCATCAAATTCCTGTGCTTCACCGGTTTCGCGATGTTCGGGTTGTGGTTGAAGTAAATTCTGCTTATACTGATGATGATTATGTTACATTAACTTATGGTGCAATGCGCTCCAACAGGCTGCATCGTGCAAAGAAAAGATTCCGCCTCGTTTCTTCTGTATTTGATGGAACAACTTATCATAAAACTTACGAAGCCACTTGGCAAACTTTGCAATTCCCAGGATGGAAACACGCTATTATAAATATTATTCCTTTCCAAGCTGTAAACGACGACGTTGCTCCAGTCGAGGAAAATACTTGGGGCATCCCTTACATTGTTCTATAAATGTTGATTTGAAGGAAGGTCTTTACAAATGGCCTTCCTTTCATTATTTTAAAACCTATATTTTGAAATGTGAATTAAAGCTTAGTAATGAAAAATGCAATTAAATATATCGCAATAGTACTTTTTATTTTTGAATTAGTTTCATGTAACGATCCCATTCCAACTGAATTGATTCCGATAGACGATCAGACGGATAATCTTGATGTGCAAGTACTTTCACCGGAACCGAATGAATTTGTTTATTCCAACGGATATGATTCGACAGGGATAACTGATCCGTTGCCGCGTAATGCTAATTTCATAATTTTAAGCGGAATAAAATACAGTTTTAACAACACGGTTTTTAAAACCGGTACTGCAAATGCTATCTTCTTTGATGGAACAAAGCCTGTTAGAAATCATCACGGACGAATAGTTGGATTTAAAAGCAGATACATCGGCAGAATAAAATTTGATGATGATACTGCAAGGGTTGTTGCTGCACGAATGAAAATTATGAATGCAGGTATTCAAACTGATACAATAATCGGATTAAAATATATTTTAAGATACCAAGACGAGTTCCATCCAAATAGGAGAGTTTTTCCATATGCTTCAGATGTTGACGTTCAAATAAATCCAATGATAGGAAATCCGATTCAATTTAATTTACCTGTTCCGCAAGAAATAACGGGAAGTGTAAAAATTATTGGCAAGCGAAGTGAGCGAAATGTAAAACTTGAATTGAACTGGAATGCCGGTCGATCAGGTAAAATTGAAATAATTCTCGGTGGGATTCCGAAGGGGGATACGGGGGCATTTCCTCTTTTGAAATTCAGCACAAAAGATGATGGCTTTTTGCGTATCCCTACTCGATATATTCAGCCAATCCCGTTTGACAGATTTGACAAAATCGTTTTAACATTTATCCGAAAATTTGAAAAGAAAATTACAAATAATCATTCACTAAACGATAATTTCATTGCATCACAAAGTATTCACAATATTATTTTTGAAATACAATAAACTTGTTCTCAGCTTTGGCATAATTGTTTTTTTATCGCTTTCTCAAACTAAAATTATAGGGCAGCAATCTCTTGGTTTTTGGGGAAACGGTACAAATAATAGTGATAAAAAGTTTAGGTTGAATTCGTTTGAAATGAATCCTTCAAATTATTCTTCTGCAAGGGATTGGGAATTTTCGGCTGTATATGGAGCTGAATTTGCGTCAAGCACAACAAGTAATAATTTGTACATGATAGCAATTTCAAAAAAATTGGGCAAGCACTATTTATACGGGAGATATACTCCGGGTTTGCAGTTAGATTTTAATTTTAATTCAGGTACAAGCATTGTTTATGGTGATACCGTGGGAATTTTAAATTCAAATATAAAGTATAAAGAAAAGTTCGGTTTTGGTTATGCGTATAATTTTTCAGATAATTTTAATGTGGGAGTTACAGTAAGATATTTAACTGAAGAATTATCGGAAGATAAGTTAATTCCTGTTTTTTCCGATACGCTAAATTATTTTACAACCGAGAACCAACTTTCCTCAACAAAATTTTGGCAAGGTGATTTGGGAATTAGGTTTTCTCCCGTCGATAATTTGGTGCTGAGTGCAGCTTCTTATAATTTGTTTTTAATTCAGGAAATCCGAAATTCGGATGCGGAAATTGATTTTGAAATGGATAAAAGCAAAGGTATAATTTTAGGAATTGATTATTCAATTGAAAAGTATTTCGGTTTGTCTTTTCGCTATGAAACTTCGTCATCCTTTACCGCCGGTTTAAATAGCGGATTTAATTTGTTCGGAACCGAAATATCGGTTGGGGCAACTGTTTTTCACGATGAAAAACAAACACCATATATTGCCGGAGTAATTCCTTCCTTTTCTGTTGGTCGCGAAAATTTTGCCGTTACTTTATCATGGTTAAATTATGTTTCCGAAAGAAATGTTGAAAGATCTGTTGAACAATTCACAGAAAATAAAATCAGCAATATTTATAACAATCAGTACAGCCGCAATAAATTATTGCTGTCGGCAAATATTTCACTCTCTTTTATTCCTGAAAAAAATGTAAAATTTCTCGATGTGAAAATTGTTAAGGAAATATTTCCGACAATGGCGGAACAATATGTAAACGAACCGTTTGCGTTTGGTAAAGTTGTAAACATAACTAATAAGCCGGTTTCTGTTAAACCTTCAAGTTTTATTTCATTAATAAATGATGAAAAAATAGAATCGCCGGCAGTAAATATCGCTGCGTATGACACCGCAGATATTCCATTTTATACAATAATTTCAAGAGATAAAAATGCCATTAAAAGGCGGTCAATTTCCGGAGCGAATTTTTATATTTCTTCCAATTTTTCAAGTAACGAAGAAGAAATACAAAAACCGATACTTGTAAATGATATAAATAGTTGGGATGGGAAAATTAGTACGTTAAAATATTTTTTAGATAAGGATTATCAGTTTGCGGCGGATTTCGCAAAATCGGTTTTAGCAAAACATAAAAGTGAAATAGATAGCGCAGATTTTTATTTGAAAAATTTCATTAAAATAAAAATATTATTTAACAATTTTTCCAATGCGATAGTTTATGTTGCTGACCCGCGCTCGTCTGTGGAATATGTTCAATTCCCAAGTGAAACGCTTAAACTTAAAGGCGGCGACTGTGATGATTTAAGCGCTGCGTTCGGTTCTTTGCTGGAAAGTATCGGAATACAAACGGCATTTGTCGATTATCAGTCAAAAGATGGAATAAGCCATGTGAACTTAATTGTAAACACAAACATTCCTGCCGGACAATATAAGCTGATAACAAATAACGATAAAAAATATTATGTGAGAAAAAATATCAGCAAAGACGATGAAATTTGGATTCCTATTGAAACAACGTCATTAACTGATTTTAGCAAAGCGTGGTCGGTTGCAGCCGAAAAATTTCAAATGGAAGCAATTGAAAAATTAGGACTTGCAAAAGGGAATGTTAAAATAGTAGATATTTATTAGGAGGAAAAAATGGAAAATCTATTAAGAAAAAACATAATTTTTATAGTAATGATATTCAGCATAAATTTGTCTGCACAGCAATTTACAGTGCAGAAGGTTTCCGGAAATGTTTTAAGATTGCAGGGAACGGAAGAAAAAGCAATTCCCGTTAAACGAGGAGATAAATTAAGCGGTTCGGATTTGCTGATAACAGACATGAATTCATTTATTCAACTGAATAATTCCGGCAATATTTTTATGCTAAAAAGTAATTCGGCACTTGGATTGAACAATATTAAAAAAATATCAATCAATGATTTATTGCTTCAGCTTGCTGTTGAAAATATTAAAAACATTCCAAAAGGTAACAAAAAAAACAACGGTAGAACAACGGCTGTTTATGGTTCTGAAATTGGGGGAAATACTTCGGTTTTAATCTCGGAAGATCAGCTTGGAGTAAAAAAATTAAACGGAGCGAAACAGCTTTCCGAAGAAGGCTATAAAAAATCGGCTATAATTGTTGCTCGCGAAACCTTTAGGAAACATCCGAACACAAAAAGCATTGGTGAATTCCGAATTTATTTTGCCTCTCAATTATATGATTTGAATTTATTCGAGGAAGCATTGGGGGAATTTAATAAAATACAAAAATTGAAATTAACCGAAAAACAAAAAGCAGAAGTAACGAAAAAAATAAAGCAAATAAACATGAAATTAATTTCTCAATAAAATTGTAAAGCGGGATTGTATCCCGCTTAGTTTTTTTAAGCCGCGTCTATAACCAACAACAATCTCATCACAACAATCTCTTTAGAACTCCTAAACCCAATCATAAAATTTTGAAGTTCACAAATTATTTGAGAAGTTTGAAATCTTAAATTTGAGGAAAAACATTGAAAGAAAACGAAAATGAACAATGGTTGAAATGGGCAAGAGAAATTCAGTCCTTAGCCCAAACAGGACTTGCATTTGCACCGAACCATTATGAAGAAGAAAGAAGTACACGACTGATTGAAATATCCGCTGAAATTATTGAAGCATATACGAATTTGAAAGCAGAGAATATTTCAAGAATATTAATGGAACAACCAGGATATGCAACTCCCAAAGTTGATGTTCGTGCTGCTATTGTGGAGGGCAACAAAATATTGCTCGTAAAGGAAATTGCAGACGGGAAATGGTCGATGCCCGGTGGCTGGATGGATGTTGGTGATTATCCGGCAGATGCTGCCGAGAGAGAAGCCAAAGAGGAAAGTGGATTTATTGTAAAGGCAAAAAAACTTATCGGTGTTTTTGATGCAAACAGAAACGGCAGACCGCTGGATTTTTTCCACGCTGTTAAACTTGTTTATCTTTGTGAAATCATAAGTGGCGAACCTACAATCAGCAATGAAACCTCAGAAGTTGAATTTTTTGATTTTAAGGAATTGCCGACTCTTTCAAGAAACAGAACAAATGAGAAGCACATAACGGAAATTATAAAACATCTTCAAGACCCGAAGAGAGCTGCGTTTTTTGAATAACATTCAAAAAAAAATCATATTGAGGAAAAGTAAATAAGAAGTCGAATGTTGAACATTATAACTAAAAAAAACAATTCCTTTATAATTATTGCTTAAAAACTTTACTATATTTCAGAGTCGATTTTTCGGCATTTAATTATTTATGAGGTACGTCATAAAAGATTTTTTTTATGTGAACTCTCATTCATTATTTATAATATTTCCAAACTACTTGCATAAATCCGGCTTTTGCCGGATTTATTATTTTAACTTTTCTCTCATTTCTATTTGATAATTACAGTTAAAAAAATGAATGGAAAATTGATTACAAATCATTTATTTTCGGTTATGAATAGCTACAATAAAATTGCAAATAAATATGATGAACGATATAAAAACGAAGAGTTGAAAAATATTGTTAACAATCTGAATGATGTTATTAACAGTAATAATTATAAAAGAATAATAGAAATAGGTTGTGGAACCGGACATTGGTTGCAAAATTTAAGCTCAAAGAAATGCAAGCTGTTCGGGTTGGACTTTTCAAATGGAATGTTAAAACAGGCTAAGTTAAAAACAAAAAGCACTAATTTTGTTTGTGCCGATGCTAATCAAATTCCTTTCCTATACAATACGTTTGATTTTATTTTCTTGGTCAATGCACTTCATCAATTCAAAAATAAAAAGAGCTTTATCAAAAATGCCGTCAGTTTGCTCAAGCCGGGAGGAAGTTTTGCAGTTATTGGTGTATTCCCGGCAAGTTTGGATTATGAGTGGTACGTATATGATTTTTTCCCGAGTGTTTATAAATTTGATTTAAAAAGATTTCCTACTTTGGACAAATTAATCGAGATGCTTCAGCAGCAAAATTTGAGTAATATAGAGTTTCAAAAAATTTATACTATTGAAAAAACACACTTTGATGCCGATGTTTTTAACGATACATTTTTACAAAAAGATGGTTGCTCACAGATGACAATGCTGAGCAATACTAAATACGAAGAAGGAATTATCCGAATTAAGAAGCATGTTGATTTTATGAATGCACAGAAGAAAAAAGCATCATTCGTAACAAAAATTCAATATTACATTGTTTCCGGCAGCAAATAAACTTTTCCACGTTTACTTCGACTAAATAAGAAAAGGACAAACATGATTGCATTTTTATTATGGCTAATCTTACTCTTTATTTCGTGGCCTCTCGCTCTGCTGGCTTTGATTCTTTACCCAATAGTTTGGATTCTGCTTTTACCATTTCGCATTATTGGTATTACCGTGAAAGTTATTTTTGATTTTTTCTACTCAATAATAACTTTGCCAATTAGATTATTGCGTGGACCTTCATCATGGTTTTAGATTAAATTACATAGTGCGGTAAACCGCAAAAATGATTTATGAACCCGTCTATCGCCGAGACATGCACCGATTAACGATTTTAGATTTTTTGCCGAAGGCATTCCTACGGGAGAAGTAAAAACATCCGACATCTGCCCGATAAGTTGTTAATACTACAGTTGTTTTTTTGCTTCTTTCACATTCGGAGGATTCCATCCAATAATAGAACCTTCTTTTATTTTAGAAAAATACGGAGATAGTGTTGCCCCCGGTAAAGTTCTTACATTATCTTCAATTATAATAGGTCCCATTCCTGTACCTGCACCGATTTTGCAATTGTTGCCAATTTCTATTAATCCATATCTGAATTTCCCCGAACCTTCGTAAGCATGTACGGTAAGTCTTGTAAAGGCTCCAAGCAAACTGTAATCACCAATGGAAATTAATTCCGGTCTAAAATGATCGAGCCAAACAAGCTGCATAATTTCTGCACCGTAACCGATATGAACACCCATCCATCTGTATAATTTATTTTTAATAGGCGTTCCTTTTAGTAAGAATGAAATGAAAACTTGAAAAACCAATAATATTCTTCTTCCAAATGGCAGATTTAATTTCCGCCAATTAATTGCATCTTTTTCTTCAGGAGAACCTAAACCTGAAATAGTATAATGTCTTCTTATCGGTGTCAGAAATTTTTCTAAATTATCTTTCCCTTCCGTTGTGTTGGGATTAAGAGAATTTACATCCGTTCCTTTGCCGCCTGATGTTTTACTGATTAATAATGTTCGACTATTTTTTCTTCCTAATTTTATTGAGCGTTCAATAATTTCAGTTGTAACCATTTTTATTACTTCTTCAGGAGTTTTGTTTTGATATTTTTTCATTTTATTTCACTATTCATAATTTTAATTATCAGGAATTATTGTACAGAATGTATTTAAAGATAGCTGTTTTAAAATTAATTTGTACCGAGCATTTTTTATAAAGAAATTTGAGTCCACTCTGAAAAGTAATATTTACATTAACCCCACGTTTCAACGTGGGGAAATCAAGATAGAAACATACAATCCTAAACGGGTTTTAACCCGTTTGGAGTTTTTCGGAGTGGACTCAAATTTAGATAATTAATACTGAAATTTTTATTAATAGTTCAGTGATTCGGAACCAAAATTAACTTGCTGTAAAAGTTTGCTTCGGCATCATAACATAATTCTGCAATACTATTGATTTTATGAAAAATTTAATTTTACTTATTAACCGAATAACCGTATTTTGCATCCCTTTGTTTTTAGTTATAGTTAATATATGTATGGAGATTAGATGAAAAAAATGGAAACAACTCGATTAGCTTATGAAAATAAGAATTTTATGCATTCACCGGAAGCACGCACTTTACGCATACTTTCTGAATTTTATGAACCCAAGTCGCGTTTTGAAAAACTGAATGTTGTTGATACTATTGTGTTTTTTGGTTCAGCTCGTCTTGTGTCAAAAAGAGATGCGGTAAAACAGTTAAACAAATACAAAAAAGAAACTCCCAAAACAAAAAGAAACTACAATAAGGAATTAAAAAGATTAGAAACTTTGGTAAGGATGAGTGATTATTATGAAGACACTGTTGAGTTATCCAAAAGACTTACAGAGTGGTCATTGAATTTACCAACTGACGAAAAACGTTTTATCGTTTGCAGCGGTGGCGGTCCCGGAATTATGGAAGCAGCTAACAAAGGGGCAAAACAAGCTAAAGGTGTGTCTGTCGGTTTAAATATCAGTATTCCTTTTGAGCAGTTTGTAAATAAGTTTGTTGACCCTAATTTATCGTTTGAATTCCATTACTTTTTTATGCGTAAATTTTGGTTTATGTATCTTGCAAAAGCTTTGGTTGTTTTCCCCGGTGGTTTTGGAACCTTAGATGAAATGATGGAACTGTTAACACTTGTTCAGACAGACAAAATTAAAAAGGATATGAAAATAGTTGTTTATGATGAAAAATTTTGGAAATCCATTATAAATTTTGATGCTCTAATTGAGCATGGTATGATTAATTCTAAAGATATGAAATTGTTAACATTTTGTAATACTGTTGACGAGGCTTTTACAGCAATTACTGAGCATTTTAAAAAGCATTATCTTAAGAACGGAGTAAAGAAAAAGAATTTAATAAAATAAACCAAATCATTTGCAAAAACAAAAACCCTTCGATTAAGAAGGGTTTTTTGTTATTTATCTCTAAGAGATTCGCGATGAGCACGTCGCTGAGCTTTGATTCTTGCCAATCTATTTTCAATAGACGGTTTCACAAAAAAGGCTCGTTTCTTGTATTCTTTCAGAATACCTGAACGCTCATATTTCTTTTTGAACCTTTTTAAAGCTCGGTCGATGTTTTCTTGGTCTGATAATACTATTCCTACCAATTAAATCACCATCCTTCTAATTTAATTAAAAAAATACGTCTATAATTATACAACATTCTTGTATTGATTTCAACTATTGAGAATTACGACAGCAATTCAGAGTCAAAATTTCTGTAACACAGATTAATAATCTGTGTTACAGAAATATGGCAAATTTAATCGGAAAATCAGTCGAAAGCCGGATTCGGTCTTTGCCGAAATATTTTTTATCATCGTTATAAATCATTATTTTACATAGTTTTAATTTTGCTCCCGAATTGCTGCATTACGATGAATGTTGTCCCTTTATCTTTTTTTGTTTCAAATATTTTTTAAAATTTATATTCCAAACCAAAAACCCCCTTTATTTTTCTATAATCAATATTTTCAGGATTTAAGGTTTCGGGTGTGTTGGGAAGCTGAAGAACTTTTCGAAAATAATTTAAACTAAAACTATACCCAACACCAAATGTAAAATTAAAATTTCCGTATAGCAATTTTCCTCCGGCGTTCATATGAAATATATCCCAAGTGGATTGTATGAACGAATTATTAGATTTGTCGCGATAATACGAATTATCGGTTGAAAATCCACTGTAAAGTATAAACTTACTGCTGAATATATGTTTTATTCCCATTCCGAAATTCATCAAATTTTTTGAAGTAAATAATGATTGGAATGAATATTCTTTTCCGTCCGATTGTCCGATGAAATTTTTAGGATTCATTATGTGAAACGGATGAACTGAATCGAACCACTCAAGTGAAAAATATATTGTTGTATGATCAAAAGTATATTTTGTGCCAAGTGCAATAGAAACCGGAGACTTAAATTCGGAAGAAAGTCCTTCCTGGTAATTACTAATTAACGATTTTGAAACGGGATTGCCTGTGTTGTTGTCAATGAACACCGTAGATGTTAATCCGGCATTTCCCTTCCCGAAAAGATTAATACTTGGTGTTGTAACAGTAAGTCCAAAATTCCATTTATTCATTTTCCAAGCAACTCCGATTTTCCAAAGTAACCTTACATTGTAATAATTGTATTCCATAAAGGCAATTGAATTGCCGGTATTTAATAAAGAAAATTCACCGTCGAATAATTGTACTCTTCCATTCTGCGAACGAATTGCAAAATAATTGGAAACGCCAATTCCAAGGTTTTTATTCAAAGAATAAGACCAAGTAAGTCCAAACCAGATTTCTTTTAAGTGGGTAATAATTTTAACTTCTTCAGACACAAAATTATATGTGGGGTTTTGTATGCCGGAAATTAAATTTCCGCTTATGTCAAAATCAAAATCAGTCTTAGTTAAATATGAAATAGCAAGCCGATGATTCTTAAGAGAAAAAAATGGTAACTTAACAGCAAACATTGATGGAGAAGGACGGAGATTTGTTTGAGTTAAATTGAGATTTTTGTTTAAACTATTTTCAGCTTTTAAGAATATAAACTCAAATGAATTTGTGGATTCTACTGAAACGGTATCACTCAGCAGCACCAAGGTCCCGGGATTATAATATGTAGCACTCAAATCATTAACACCGCCAACTACATTTCCACCGAGTAAAGCTCCCGAAGTTCCGTACTGATTAGACCAATAATGAGAATCTTGTGAATAGAGTAATGTGGAAAAATAGATGAGAAAACTCAACATGATGATAGTGTATTTCAAATAGTCTCCGTGTTTAAAAATTGAGTTTATATTTTTGCAGAAGTCCCAAATATTCTTCAACAAAAGTTGTAAAAGTAAATTTTAAATAATATTATTACAACAATGAATTTAGAAAATGTAAATAACGTTACACTTTTAA
>CAZXDS010000015.1:0-27892 GCA_964639525.1 uncultured Melioribacteraceae bacterium
TGTGCCTTAGCTGTGCAGCTCTGATTAAAGTAATTATTCCGGTTCACTTATCTATAAAACGAAATACCAATAAAATAGGAATGTTGATTTTTGCTTATTGCTGTGGAATATGGAAAAATAGTTTAAATTTTTTACGTTTTTTGAAATTTTCCACTGTGAAAAAGAGTTTCAATTTTGTTTAATCGGCTGTGGATTTGCTGTAAGTTATTGTTTTATTTATAGTTACACGAAACGAAAACTACTGTTTACACTATGAAAATAATACGTTTCGTGTGCATCGAATCGTATCCGAACTTAAAATCCTTAGAAGTACCTATTTTTATTTTGTTTGATTATAGCCTATAAACGCACTTTCTTGTTTTTACACACACTACCACTACCAACATTACGAATGTTACTAACTTTTATAATATTATATAATATATATTATATATATTAAGAAAATAGACTAAAAACGAAACATTTAAGGACGGTGTAAAGTTAGTAACTTTTACGAAGTTTTATTAACTTTTACGAAGTTTTATTAACTTTTAATTTAAACGCTTTAATATTAAATAAAATAATATAAAATAAACAATATTATAAAAGTTGCTAAGTATTCTTATCTTTTAATTTGTATGCCCGATGTGAACGCTTGCCGGGTTTACGTCGTTCGTTTACTTCTGTAATCAAATCTTTTTCAATTAAATTTGTTATCACTTCGTCCAACTCTTTTACTTTCAGGTTGCAGCGTCTTGTTAAATCTACACGGTTAATTTGTTCGCCAACGCCTTTCTGTTCTATTAATCTTAATATCTTCTGTTCGTTCTGTGTGAATGCTGTTTGAGTTAGTTCTTTGCTCAGTAGTAGCTCCACATTCCTTTTATAGTACTCCGTTAGTATTATTCCGTCTTTTACGTCTTTCAATTCAATCACGATCCGATTATCAGTTAAGCAAATAATCATTGCAAACTTTAACGAGTAGATTAAAAGTCTTGATTTAAATGACAGCTCGTTTTCATTTTCGGATTTAAGCAATTCCTTAAAAGATTCTTTGTCGTAAGTGATATGATATTTCGCAGCTTCTTTTGTAATTTCTATATCGGTCGGTTTAAGTTCTGATAATAGTTTATAAATTTCCGCTGCATTAAAATTGTCTTCCGTACGTGCAGTGAGGTTTTTTAGTTCGAGCAATGCCTTATAATCCTTTGTGTTTTTATTAGAAATTGAATAGATGAATCTTGCAAAGAACCCTGATGTTAAATCTGAATCGGTGCTATTTTCGATGAGCCAACTGATTGTTGAAGCGCCCAAAATACTTAAATAAGGTCTGTGTAGGTATGTAGAGCCTTTCATAATCCGGCTCACTTCATAACTTCTTGGTACATCATATATATTTGTAAAGAACATCTTAGAGTCTCCAGAATAGCCTTTGTTCATCGATGCAAGCCAGCCGCCGATTTCATTATGAACCAGTAAACCACGTGTCGAATTTGACAGTATGTCGGTTAGTGCTTCTATAGTACTGTCTTGAGGGAACATCAGATAATTTCGTTTCGGTGCTTCCAAATTATAATCAGTTTCTTTATTTTTTTTGTTTTGCTTTACTTGGTTTTCATAATCAGATAGTTGAATATTATATTCGTATCTTTGGTGGTCATCAATGATTTGCAGCCCATTTGATACAAGAGATAACGCAGAGCTTTTTCGCATCACGGTTGATTTCCCAATAATCATAGCATACACATTACAAAAAATCTTAATCGATTTAGAGATACGGAAGTAGGCTTGTTTACCAATTGCACCGCTTAACGTTGCAAGTGTGCCGGTTATTAAATACTCAATTGGACTTCCAGAAATAGAATCATAGTAAGATACTAACCGCTTGAAAGTAGAATCAGATAAAAGATTCATATCAAAATATATTTCATCAGAATTGTTATTAGTTTCAATTTCAATATTTTCATTATTTAATAAATCCATTTTCAATTTTCCTTTGTCATTTTACTACAATACATTTCTGTAATGTCCTTATAATTTTTTAATTTAATTATTTTAACAGATTGGTCGTTCCTCTCAAATTCCTTTCTGATTTTCTTAGCTGCTATCTGTCCGGCTTTGTCATTATCAAATAAAAGATGCACACTGTACGGCTTCAATAGTGCTATTTGCTTAGTCGGAAAGTTGCTCACGCCAGATATTCCAAGACAATTATTTCCATGCTGAGATAAAATCATTGTATCATATTCACCTTCTGATATGGTTATTTCAGATAATGGATTAATGTTATCCAATACATCAACATTAAAGAATCGTTTCGGACTCAATGTCTGTGATAGGTTGCTCAAACTTATATACTTCCCAAATTTCTCCGGTGTAGAACTGCCGTTATAAAAATAACGTCCACGCAAATAGACTATTTTGTCATTTTCGATATAAGGAATAACGATCCGATGCTTTGCAAATACAAAATATTTTCTGCTGAACAATCCGGATATTAACAATTCATCTTTTGAAAATGTATCTTTTAAAAATTCAATACTTTCTTTTGCGCTATGGATTGAAAACAAACAAAATTCATTTATTGTACTAGCTGTAAGCCCTCTTTTATTTCCGGTCAGATAATTGTAAGCAACTTCATCAATGCCTTTCGAATTACTATAATTATAAAATGCAGTGTATATTTTAGTCTGTATTTCCAGCCGGTGGTTCAAGATATTTTCAAAAGCTAACTTTTCGGCAGACTGCCGGTCGGTATTTGCATCATATTCCAGAATTCCCGCACGTTCATTAAATAGCTCAAATTCAAAGTCATTCAGTAGTGTATATTTCGGCTGTAATGGTTTTACTTCCGGTATAGGTCGTGATTTTGCCTTAAAATTAGGCTGCTCACGGTGTTTATTTTGCTGTGTTATACCATACATATTAACGAGCTCTTTTATAGCTGTGGACTTGTCCAAACGATAGTAATCAGCATAAAAATTAATGATATCACCGCCCTTACTTGTTGCATAGCAAAAATAAGAATTCGTTTTAAGGTATATTTTTAAGGACGGTGATTTTTCAGATTTGTATATGGAGTTAATAAAACCGGCGGAATTTATTACAATTCCGAGCCGGTTTAGTAAATCAGCAATTGTAATTTGAGATTTTATTTCTTCAATTAAATTCAAAAGATTAGTCCCAAGCGGATTTGTATTTTGTAATTTCAAGCATTTCATATTTGGTAACAGTTAAATCAAGTGTGAATTTGTAATTACTTATTTGCTCAATTTCATTTTGGAACAAATATTTTATTAGATATTCATTCAGATTATCTAAAAGCTCATCACGAGTAAGAGAATCATTTTTTGATAATTCAATTACATACTTTTTCTTTTCTTTGAACTCTTCCATTTTTTCAACTCCTTTTTTGTTTAATTCTAAATAGTTTATTAGTTAATTTTACGGCTGCATATAAAAACCGATATTTCCCTTTTTTATCAATGTTTCTGATTTCGTGCATTATAGGTTTGCGGATTCTTTCAAATCGTTGCTCGATTTGTTCAATTGCTTTTTTTTCTGTTTTCATTTTGGTTACTCCTTAATGTTAGTTTATATTTTAATTATTTAATAGTTATCGAATATTTTTACTGCATTTCGTAAATCTTCCAAATTCAGATTGGCATAAATTTCTGTCGTTTTAACAGAGCTATGCCCCAACAATTTTTGAATTTTATAAATAGATATGCCTTGCTTTGCCAAAGCTGTAGCGAACCCGTGCCGAAGTGTGTGAAAATGTATTGCTGAGTTTATGCCAGAAGCGATAACCGATTTTTTAAATTGCTTTGAGATATATGAGATAGTATAAGGAAAATGATTTTTCTTACAAAAAACAAACTGCTTTTCATACCGAATTCTGAAAATTTTCGGCTTGTTCCGATGCAGTATTTCCGCAGCTTCACAGCAAAGAGGGACATACCGGATTTTTTTACCTTTTGTGATAAAAGTATCAGAACCAATTTTTATTTTTGCTTTGTCAAAATTCACTTCAGACCAGCAGAGATTTACAACTTCGCCAGCTCTCAGACCAGTTAAGAACACAAATAAAAAGATATCCTTCAACATCTTACTATCGGTTCTGTCAATAGCCTGATTAAGTTCGAAACGTGAAATGGTTATTAATTCAGATTTTTGAATTTTCGGTAATTTATATTTTTGGAAAGGATTCTCAGTTGTGTAATCCCGTTGTATAAAATGGTTCCAAACAGCTGCAAGGTCTCGTTTATAGGCGTAAATTCCTTTTGGTGCTGTATGTCTCAGCCAGATAAAAAATGATTGGACAATCTCAACATTAACCGATCCAATTGGAACATTACCGGCATATTTTAAGAAATGGTTTGTAGAGGTTCGAACTCGGCTAAATGTCTTGGCAGCTCTTTCTGAGCTATAAAATATTAATACTTTTTGGAATGCTTCCTTTAAGTGCAGTTGTGGTTTTGCTGCTTTGCTCTGCTGCTGTAGGAAGATCGCAAATTTATTGAACAAGTCTATTGCTTCCGGAGCAAAGTTTGTATTATTTTCTGTACTCATAATATTTAGCATTTAAAATATAAAAGCCCTTTGCGAACGGTTAACAAAGAGCTTTTATAAAATTTTGTGCTGTTGATTATGTCCCGTTCATACGATGCTACGCAAATAAGTAGAATCTTTGAACGAAAAGATAATTACGGGGTTATATAGTATAAATACTTTTTAAAAATGACCTTTTTAACCCGGATTATGCAATAGAAACTATAAATTACGTGTAAATCTCTACTATATAATAAGTTAAAGAAATTGTTAACTTAACCTTTTCTAATGCTATGCATTAGAGTAATTGATTATTTTACAACAAGTTAGCCGTTATTCATTTCTCTAATGCATAGTTCGGGTTTAATAAATGGAAGTTTTTAGATTAGTCTTGGTTTCGTATCTAAAATTTTTATATTCTTTCAACAAATTGTAAAGCTCCATAGAATCCGGTGTAATATTTGAATATTTTTCAAAATGTTCATACCCACTTGCTTCCGCAATTGCCGATAGCAAAGCATCTTTATAAAAATATGGAGTCCTTTTGTTTTTCATTACGTCTTTATTTTTCAAATAGATTTCATTAGCAAAACGAAAAAATTTCAAGCTATATTTACGTGGTCTCCTGATGGTTCTATCTTCCAAAAACCCAGCTTGGTAAATAATTAAATGTCCGGCAATAAACAGATTAAAAATAAAAGTTGTTATATCTTTAATATGTATTCTAAGTAATGAATTTTTAGGATTCTGCTTTTTAAGTTCGTTCCATTGTTCATCATTTGCAAATACAATTTTGCATTTCTTAATAAAATCTTTTTGATTTTTGTCTCTTTTTGCAGTCGTTATCAATTCATTATTAAGAATCACAAAATACGTCTCCAAATAATCAAGTAAAGCATAAACAAAAACAATGATATTATTCCTTTGTCGTTTTGGATTATTGATATTATAAATTATAAAACCCTTTTCATACATATTGTTTGCGGCTTTCATAAATTTATTATAAGCAAACAATAATTCAACTTTTGATTGTAGATATATTTCTTTATAAATCCTATAAAATTCATTTCCGCCGTATAGTTCCTCAAATTCGTTATCACATTCTTTTATCGGCAAAACGCCCCAAAGTTTGTCATCATACTCACTATACTTTTCTTGGTTCGCAAACATTATTTTATCCGTCCATAAAACAAAAACCTTGAAAGAATGCAATTGAACCGTTTCTAATCGGTCGCCATTTCCGGCACATCCTAACAAGGTTTTTAAAATTTCTGTTTATGTGTTTTAGAAAATATTCAATTTGTTTTAAACATTACAGTAAAGTTAATAAAAATTATTAACTTTACAACTTGCAAAAACCTTTGTTTCAACGCTAAAAACGAATGATATTTTAATTATTAATCAAAAGTTCGTAACATTCGTAATGTTGGTAGTGATAGTGTGTTTTTTTATTATTGCTCTGTTTTGTTTAATCATCAAAAAGTTCGTCCCAAAATAACTCACTTCCTCTTTTGTTAAGGGTGTTATCTTTTTTCATTAGTTCAATTTCTTTTTTTAGTAACTCTAAATCTTTATCGGCTAATTGCTTTTCTTTTTTATAAGAATGGAACTCCAAATATTTCAGAATCATTTCTTTGTCCAAAATATTCATTTGCTTTTTTGACAGTGTCAATTCCTTATCGGACAAACAAGGCTTTTTCTTTTCTACAAGAGAAGTTAATTTATCCGCAATAGTTGTTTCAAATGACAATTTATATTTCAATGCAGAAATAAAATCAATAGTTCCGTTATTGATATCACGAGTTAACCACTTAATTTTTTTCCCAGTTTGCTTGTATTCATTTTTATTTTTCATTTTGAACGCTCCCAAAATAATTTTTAATTGTTTGTTCTAAAATAAGATGTTGCCTTTTGAGACGGACTAACTTTTCCGGTATATCGGACGGCTTCAAAATTGTAAACATGCATAACAGTTTTTTAATATAACTGTCTGAAAATTCCTTATCGTCTTTTGTCCGCCGTTCCTTTTGTCCGGTCGGCTGTTTGCTTTGCTTAGTTGCCTTTCCCTCTTTCATTATTTCAACTCCATAATTTTGATTGAATTATTTATTTGTTAGTACTGCATATATTAAATAGCTCTGCCGAGTTGCTGTATAGCATTGGTTAAGTCGCTCCGCTGTAAGTGTGAATATATCTCAGTTACCTTTAGGCTTGAATGTCCTAACAGTTCCTTAATCACCAATAACGAAACGCCCCTTTGTGCTAATAGTGAGGCTGTTGAATGCCGGAGGCTGTGGAAATGGACACGGTTATTTATACCGGCAGCTAAAACAGACTTCTTGAATCTCTTGCTTACAAAATCCGGCGCAAGTTTAACGCCCTTGATTCTATAAAAAAGATATTCATCATTAGGACTATTGATATTAATTACTTTTGGTCTAAACTTAATTAGAGTATCAAATAAAGTATCACATATTGGAATGATTCTGTCTTTCCGGTTCTTTGTGGTGAATGTATCAGTATTTTGTACCGTGATAAATCTCTCATTAAAATTTATTGCGCTCATTCTTAGATTAATGGTTTCACTCAAACGCATTCCTGTATAAAAAGCAGTTGTAAACAATACCTTTAAATATTTCTCATTTGTAACTTCTAAAATCTTACTTAGCTCAATTTCATTAATAAACGCCGGAAATAATTTACTTTGTTTTAATAATTTAACTTGTTTAAAAGGATTTAAACCGATATATCCCCAGCTTAAAGCTTTAGAGAATGCAGCTTTTAAAGTTCTATGATATAAACCGGCTCCCGATTGTGTACGGCTGTATGTAAAGTGTATAAAACTTTCAATGATCCGCACATCAATATTTTTCAAAAGTACATCCTTTCCTAAAAACTTTTGAAACTGATTAAACGAAAGGTTTACGCTTTTTTGATATGCTTTACTTTTAACAGTAACAAATTGTTTGTATTCAGTTACAAACTGAGACAATTTAACCGGAAGGAATTTTTTGTCATTTAGCAAGTTCCTTTCAAATTCAGACAGATATTTTAATGCTTCGGCTTTTAATTTCTTGCCGGTGCTCTTGGTGGTCTTTTTTCCCTCAAATAAATAAACAATTTGATAATAAGGTGAACGATTGTTTTTAGATAAATACATAATAAGAATTCCTTTTCTTTATGTACTTTTATATGTAGTGCCTTTAAAAGGTGTGTTTATAAACCAAAAATGAATAATGCCTGTTAATTTGTAATCAGCCGGTCGGCGGTTCGAGTCCGTTCACCAGCTCTTGAAAAGCTCGATTTTCAAACGAAATCGAGCTTTTGTATTTTAAAGCCTTTTTAAAAACCCTCTGATTAATAGCATTTTGGTATGTACTTTTTAAACATCATTTTTTTATTGTTATACAGTTAGTGGTTAATAAAATAATTTACGCATTTGTTTAGCTAAATTGGACTACAGCTCACTGTACTCCAATCACTTAACCAATAAAGCAATGTTTTCTATATGATAAGTATTCGGGAACATATCAACCGGTTTTATTTTTATTAGAGAATATCCGCTTTCTGTCAGAAACTTAATATCCCGCACTTGTGTTGCCGGATTGCAGCTTACGTAAACTATTTTATTCGGATTTAGCTGAATAATATCTTTTACTGTTTTGGGATTCATTCCGCTTCGCGGCGGATCGGCAATTATTACATCCGGTTTGGAAATGTTTTTATGATCGATTATCGGAAGAAATGATCTGTTCAAATCGGCTTTTAAAAACTCGACATTATCAATATTATTTATTTTCACATTTGTTTTTGCATCCTTTACGGCGGAATCCACCGCTTCAATGCCAATTACCTTTTTAACATTTTTGGAAATAAAGGATGAGATTGTTCCCGCACCGGAATAAAGATCGTAAACAATTTCTTCACCGGAAAAATCGGCAAAATTGAGAGCAGTTTTATAAAGCTGTTCACCTTGAAGCGTATTGGTTTGGAAAAATGAGTTTGCACTAATTTGAAATTTGAACTCGCCTATAAAATCATAAATATAACCCGGACCATAATAAATATTTTCAAAGTCTCCAATGGCAACTTGAGCTTTTCTTAAATTAACATTATTGATAACGGTGGTTACTGCGGGAATTTCACTAACAAGTTTTTCGGAAAATTCTTTCATCAATTGTTTGTCATCGGAAAATGTAACGAGATTTACCATTACATCTTTAGTGCAAAATGCCTGCCGGATAACGAGATTACGTAAAAAACCTTCATGCGTTTTTGTTGAATAGCACGGAATGTTTTTCTTTTTGAAAAATCCCCTCGTAAAATTTAGTATTTTATTGCTTAATTCAGATTGCAGAAAACATTCTTCAATATCCAAAACTTTGTCAAATATGCGGGGAATGTGAAGTCCGAGAGCAAAATTGCGGTCTTTTATTTCTTCACCCGAATCGAACTCTTCTTTCGGCACCCAGCGTTTATCGGCAAATGAAAATTCCATTTTGTTGCGATAAAAATATTGATTTTCAGAGCTTAAAATCGGCTGCATTTCAAAATTGGTAAATCCGCCGAGTCTTTCAAATATATCTTTAACCTGTTCTTCTTTGTAAAAAAGCTGCTTATCGTAATTCAAATTCTGTTGCTTGCAACCCCCGCATGAATTAAAATATTTACAACGCGCCTCAACTCTATCATTCGCAGACTTTAATAGTTTTGTTACTTTAGCATTCGCAAATGATTTTTTCTTTTTAATGATTCTTGCTTCAACGGTATCACCGGGATAGGCCCCTTGAACAAATATTACAAAACTATTATTCTCGTCGTTCTCTAAAGAAACGCGGGCAATTCCCTTGCCTTCATAAGCGTAGTCGGTTATATCTAATTTTATTATTTCGCCTTTTTTAATCAAAACCAATCCTTAATAATGTGAATGAAAACTGCTGAAGAAATATAATTGAAATTTAACGAAAGATATTTTATTAATCTTATTCTATAAAATTGAGCTTATAGTAGGACGCAAAATTAATTCTTTGAACTTGACTCAAATGGTTATTTTGCTTTCACTTTAAGTTGAGTACAACTGCTAATTTAATAATCGTTATCCACTTTTTTTCTGCCTTCTTTAATTTCACCGCGTATTTTTTTTGATTTGATTCTTTTTTCCTTTGCGGCTTTTGATACTTTTGTCGGTTTGCGTTTTTTCGGTTTTATTGTTGCTTTTTTAATAAGTTCGGTCAATTTTTGAATTGAGGCTTTACGGTTAGCTTCGCGAGTGCGGTGATTGGCAGCTTCGATTATTAATATTCCTTCGGTTGTTATTCTTGAAGGAGAAAGAATTTTGATTCTGTTCAAAATGTATTCGTCTAATCCTGAAGCAGATAAGTCAAATCGTAAACGAACGGCGGTGTAAACTTTGTTCTTGTTTTGCCCGCCGGGACCGGATGAACGGTAATATTCAAATTTGAATTTATCTTCATCAATAGTAATATTTTTATCAACTTCTATTAATCTCATATTATTTTTTCATCAGCCAAATCTAAAATAGTGTTAAAAATTAGTTAATCTTTTATCCAATCTAATCGTAGGAAATTTCTTTTTAAGTAAAGATACAATTCGTTTCGCTTTGTCTTTGAAGCCATAATTCAGTTCATAAATTGCTCTATTCGAAAAAATGTTTATAATTGTTTGTTTAATCACGCGCGTATATTTATTTTCTGTTTTCGGGAACCGGATAGAATCAAACACTTGCGGAGCTTCAATATAACCGGATTTCTTTGTCAGCATAAACAAATAATTGTACGGCACAAGATGATAACCCGCAGGCAAAGTAAATTCACCGTTCCGGATTTCCTTGTCAGATAATTCAGGGGCTATAAATACTTTACCCTTATGCGTGGTTAATAAATCTGAAATTATCGATCTATAATATTTCTCCAACAAATTAGCATTAAAATTTTCACTCCGTTCAAAAGGCTGCAGTGCTTTCAAAAAACCGTTTACGTCATTTTTCATTTTACTCAAAATTCCCGGATAGTTTGTCTCCAACTGATTGTAATACCATGAACGGCGAAGCAATTCTTTATCAACAACCACAACATCTTTTCTGTAATTATCAATTAATCTAAAATAATACGAAGCTGAAACCCAATAATCCCACTGATAACTGAGTATCATGGAATTTTTCGGTACGGAATTTAATATTTGCTTTGTGTAATCCTTGTAAATATACACGTCGCTTTGGTTATCTATTTTATAATTGAATCCCATTTGAACCAGAGGAATTAAAAAGGAAATAATAGCAAGCGATTTATGTCCGATTTTTTTTAAGTTCAAATCATACATATAAATAAATCCGAACGAAGCGAAAAAGATTAACGAGATATATGCAAGTAAAAAGTATGAATCAATGTCGTTTATGTCGTAATTTATTGAATACGAAATAGTAGAGACAAATGTAATAAGCAAAAAGTAAAACATCATTCTGAATTTTTTGAAACTGTAAATTATGCCAAGAAGAATAACAAACATTCCAAGCGAAACGTTAAATTCATCCGGTAGATTGGATACAAAATAGGCAAACTGTTTTTTTGCCGCAGCCGAAGAAGCAAACAGCCAAACTCTATATTGAGCACCCGTAAAATGCCGCCAAAAGTTCTCAAAGTTTATAGGATTGCCCCAATTTAGCAAGGGGTTTTGAGCGGCGCGTAATGGAAGATAAAGATAAATCAACAATAGTACGGGAATAAAAACCAGAATCATTCTTAAATTTAACTTAAGTGAATTTGCTGAAAATTTATTTTTAGCATAAAATAGAAATGCAATTCCCGGAAGTATTAGGATTGTTGTTAGATGATTCGTGAAGCTTAATGCCAACGCCACAGCAAGATAAAACCAATTTCGGTTGTTATTTCCTTTATTGAAATACGCTTTTAAAAGGAATAAAATCACAAAGTTTATCAACAATAGATGGAGAGAATAAACTTCCACAGATGTACTTTGCATCCAAAATGTTTTACTGAAAGCAAGCAACATTCCGGAAGCTGACGAAGCCATAATTATTAACGAATTCCTTATTCCATTTGCTTCCGGCTGTTTTTTCTGAACAGCTTTTATCTTTTTCTTGATAGGAGTTTTTTTATCCGGTGTCGGAATATTTGTAAGCATTAAATAAGCACTTTTTACAAAAATCAGTATTGCCAAACTTGTAAAGACTGCAGCCAGAAGATTGGCTTTGAATATCGCAGTAAACGGTAATGGAATAAACTGCCACAAATAACCGAGTATTGTAAACAGCGGATATCCGGTTGGGTGTGCAATTCCAAGAGTAATCTGAACCGTTGCAAGTTCGCCGGAATCAATGTTAACAACACTCGGAGCGAGAGTCGTTAAATAAACCAAAAATACAAAGAAAGCAGTTATTTCCGCAAAATATTTTTTAATAAATAGTTTAGTCCGTTTCATTTAGTATAATATTAAATATTTCAAAATTTGATTTTGTATATTTACTAATCTTTAGAATCAATTGTTTCCCATCTTGAATGTTCAAAAAATTGGCAATAAGTTTTAATTCTTCTTCATCCTTTGGTAAAATAGAATTTCGTTTGTTCAAACAATTTTGTAAAGATAGTTCAACATTTTTTAAAAATATATAGTTTTCTTTCAATTGGCTAAATATTTTCTTTTGTGCCGAATACTTGGACAAATAAATAATTCTTTCAATTAAACTTTTAGTACTCAAAGTGTTTGCAAGCCCAACATTTTTTATTAACATAAATGAAACAATAAAATTGATATAGGTTAAACTTCCCCAACCGTTTTTTATATTAATAGTTCCGTGAAATATTGAATTGTGTTTACCTCGCAAAGCTTTTATCATTGAGTTCATTTCTGAACGGACAATGTCGATTGAAAGATTACTTATTCCACCTGAAATACTTTTCCAGAATTTTGAAAAAAGTTTTTCATTTCCACAAACGAAACTTGCTTTAAGCAAGGATTGATATTCCCAAACACGTGCTCTGTTTTTTATGTACTTTTCGTAACTTTTCAAATCCCAAACCAGCGGTGATTTGCTTCCTTCGGGGCGCAAGCGGCAATCGACTTCAAATATATGCAATTCCTTTTTGATTTTATCCAATAAGAATTGAAACTCACTTTGAATCAATTCATATTCCGTCAAATTATCAACGACAAATATTAAATCAATATCAGATTTGAAACTCATTGAGATTGCTCCGAAACTTCCCAAACCTGCTATGAAATAATCAGTGGGAATTGTGGCCGAATGTGTAATCTCATTTATTTTGAATTTAATATATTTAATTAGTAATAATGATAATTTTGATTGACTGAGAAGTCCCAATGTGTATTGAATGGAAAGGATGAAAATTAAAGAATGAGGACTTAAACTATCAAAACTTGAGTCAATGTTTTTAGCGAACACTTTTCTCGATAAAATAAACTCGGATAATCCTTTTTGAGAGTTAATCAATTCAATAGAAAAATCGGAATATTCGCAAACTAAGAAAATATTTTCTAAAAATTTTCCGTTTAAAAATTCCCTATACCAAATTGAAGTAAGCTCTACCGAGCGCATAAACTTAGTAAAGTTTTCAAGTGCTCTATCGGCATGCTGTGAATTAACTAATAATTTTTGAAGTTTTGGCATTAGTAATTTGAAAAGCTCTGCTGTTTTTGTTTCAAATTTATTTTGTCCTGTTAAATCCATGCCTGCGGACAAATACAAGAAATTATTTTTTGCTCTTGGTTTATCCTCAAACAATTCCAAATTAAATTGAGGGGAGTTATTGCCGGAGTCATTTCCGCCCATTATATCATCATAAATGTTGCGAACATTTTTTCTGTTGTCGGCAAGTGTGGTTTCAAAAAATCTAATTGTCGGCATTGATAGATACCTGATTAACATAAATTTAGTGTTATTATCTTCAGGTATATTATGCGTTTGCCTGTCATTTAGAAGTTGAAGAAAATGTTCTATCTTTCTGTAAAAAATATATGATTCTCCTAATATTTTTGATTCAGTGTCATTAATCAAATTATATTTGTGTAAGCTCGCAATAGCAACAAGAGTATTTCCTGTCCTCAAGTCTTTATTTTTTCCGCCGTTCAAAAGTTGAAGTGCCTGAACTCCGAACTCAATATCCCTAATTCCGCCTTTGAATAATTTAATATCAGAATTTTGATTTGCCCGTTTTTCAATATTAAATTTCATTCTTTTTATTTGTTCAATAGGAGAAGTTGAGACAGAAACAGGGTAAACATAATGGACAATGTAATTTTGAAATGATTTGAATAAAGTTTTACTGCCGCAAAGAAAATCCAACTTGATAAGCATTTGCCGTTCCCAATTTTCTCCTCGCATTTCGTAGTATCTTTCGTAATCGGTTATTGTTCTGCTTAGAGGAGCATTTTTCCCGTCGGGTCTAAGCCTAAAATCTATTCTGTATAAAAATCCGTGTGCTGTTAACTCGGATGCAGTTTTAATAAAAAGTTGAATAGCTTCGGTGAGCAACTCATAATATTCAATATTTCTGTGCTTGCCAAGTTTTGTGTTTTTATCAAAGAAAAGAATCAAATCCACGTCCGAGCTGTAGTTAAGTTCTTGCCCGCCGAGTTTCCCCAATGAAGCAAGACAATATGTTCTTCTCGTAGTTTTTATCTTGTGCTTGGTCAAAACATATTTGTATGCGTTATTAAACAAAGATGAAAGCACGGTTTTTGCAATCATAGAAATCTGCTGAACGGTTTCTTCCAAAGAAGAGAAACCTAAAATATCACGAACACCTGTTTTTAAAATACATTGGCTCTTTAAATTCCGCAGCATATTTGCTTTAGAATTAAATGATTTAAATTTAGCATTAATGTAGGATATTTCTTTTGATAGAGAAGCTATTGGCTTGCTCAAATAATATTGGTCGAACAACTGATAAAGATATTCTGGGTTACGAACAGTAATATCGGTCAAGTAATTACTCGTTGCCGAAATTGCAATTACAATTTCGAGATGATGCGGATATTGAATTAGTTCGCGTAAAAATAATTTTCCATTAAAAACCGCCGAAATAATTCTGATAAAATTTGCTTCGGAAGAAGATGTAAAGTGATAATTGGCAGCCTCTTTTTCTATTGCCGAAAACAGCTCTTCAAGTAAAGCGGCGTTTATAAATCCATTAGCCGTTTCTATTAAAAATTTTACTAACGAATCGGATATTTTATATGATTGCTTATTAGTCAACAGATATTTGCCCTTGAAATAACACCGCTGAAAAAATACTGAAATAAATAGAAAGTTAAAAAGCTCTCTTAAAAAATGTTGATACAGTAAACATAACTATCTCAGTTTGTTAACCTTTTCCATAAACAGTTTTACTCTGTCCGGGTCAACGCTGTTTTTCCAATTCCCATCAAATTTAAAATAAGAGCCGACAATAAAAGCGTCGGCGAACGGAAGATAATCCGTAATATTATCTATTGTAATTCCCGAACCAATCAGTACCGGAATTTCAACAGTTTGTTTAACTGCTTTAATTTCATTTAAGTCGGCTTCTTTTCCGGTAGCGGTTCCGGTAACGATAACGCCGTCGCTCAGGAAAAATTCAGCCGCTTCTGCAACTTCTGAAATTGATGTATCGCCGGTAATTGAGTGTGAACTGTGTTTCTTTTTTATGTCTATAAATATTTTAATTTTATCGGCACCGATTTGTTTGCGGTATCGCAGAATTTCACCGGCATCCGATTCGATAATCCCTTCGTCGGCAACGTGAGCAAAAACAAAACCTTCGGCTCTTATAAAATCAAGTCCGGCAGCATTTGCCGAAGCAATTGCCTCTTTGTTTGCACCCGCAAGAATTTGAATTCCGCAAGGCAGCCCTGATTTGCGTCTAACTTCATAACCGATAATGCTCATCGAAGCTGTGATTTCTGCGCCGACTATTCTATTTAGATATGGGACATCGTGCATATTTTCGATTGCAATAATATCTATTCCGTTTTCTTTGTAAAGCAGAGCTTCTTCAGCAGCTTTTTTTACAATAAGATTAAAATCACCTTTGTAATTCGGTGTGCCGGGAAGTGCTTCTACGTGAATCATCCCGATTATTGGTTTTTTAATGTTAAATATTTCCATATGTTTGTGTTTTTTTGAGGTATCTCATCCGGCGGTTGCCAGATTCGACATGGCAAATATTTATTCTGTCATATCGAAGGAGTCCCGATTGTTTTTTTATCGGGACGACTGAGATATCTCCAAATTTTATAAGCATTTTATTCCCGTAAAAAACACGGGACACGTGTGTGATTAGAATAATCATAAATATTTCATGTGTTTTATATTTTCCTATTTATATAGAAACACACCGTTATGCTGATCCGGCAACTGCCCGATAAGAACGACCAACTGTTTTTATCCGTCAACTAAACAATTGGGAGATTCAACAATATCAAGACAATTACCTGTAATTAATATTTCTTTTCTTCCGGATAGAACAAGCGGAGTTTCATCTTCTCTTTCCGCTTCATAAAACGGTTTATTAAAAAGAATCTGCCGTGTTTTAAATACTGCGAATACTTTATTTGATTTAAGTTTAAAATATTTATCTATTACTAATTTACTGCATTGTAATTTGGCATAAATATTTTGAGTGCCGGCATTAATTTTCAGCATAATATATACGTCTTTCCCTTTCTGATAAAAATTTTTAATCACCGAATCGGCAACAACAATACCGGAAGTTGGAATTATTTTATTTAACAATTTTTGCTGATTTATTTTTTTTGTTAAAATTGCGGCATTATATTTTTGCGATAGTTCTTTAGCAAGTTCTTTCTGCTCTGCTTTTACCTTAGATATTAAATCGTAATCAGCATCACGTTTAAGATGCAGAAACCCAATAAGAACAATTATTCCAATAAATATTACAGTAATTCTAAAAAACAGTATGTTATTTTGATTTTGTTTCATAATCTTTTTACAAAAATAATTTATAATTTCGATTCCACAAACTCCAATACTTTATTTAATCTACTTTGAGCCTTGAATTTTAACTCATTACAAGTTTTTCGCATTTCGTTAACAAATACTTCGTCCTTAATATCTTTCAGATTAATCAGTACATTGTAAATTCCGCCAATTACACCTGTATAAGCACTTTGTGCACCAACGCCTACATCAGTAATGGAATTTGGATTTCCATACCGTGCAACAGTATCGGAAATTTCAATAACGTTAAGGCTTAACTTTGCCGTGTTCAGCGGAACCATTACCGCTTCTTTAAGTCCGCTCTGCATTGCCTCGTTCCGCATTTTCTTTTCCTCGTCCGTTTTGCTCGGCAGTCGGCGTGCATCCATATATGAATTAAATGCGTTTGTGTCGTCATCGATGGCACTGACCAACTGTTGTTTAATTTCCTGGCATTGAAGTGCAGCACCATTTAATATATCATCAATACTTTCGCTGCCGCGTCTGTTTGCCGTAAGATTAGCAACCATAGAGTTTAGTGCAGCTCCAAGACTTCCGGATAAAGCAGCAATTGAGCCCCCGCCGGGAGCGGGAGATTCGCGTGAAACTTCATCAACAAAATCAGTTAGTTTCATTTCTACCAAAGCATCTTTCGCATTTTTCGGCAAGCCCAAAACTCTTTCTTCAATATTAAAATCCGCTACATCTTTTAATCCAAGCGACTGTACCGCAGTTTCCAAAATGTCTTTAACCGGAATTCCCATCGAACGGCCTTGTTTGCGTAAATAATATTTGCCGGTTTCTAACAAAGCCGGATAGGGAACCATTCCTACAATTTCGCTTCCGGTTACAACCAAACCGCGTTCTGCAGCGAGTTTTCTTGTTTCTTCCAAAACATCCTGCATCGAGGTTACTTTGTAGTTGGTGAGATTGATTGAGATTTGGGCTCTGTCATAATCAGGAACCATCCAGCCGATTGATTTACAGTACTTAAACTTCCCGGTTTTTTTAACTGACAGATTTTCAGGTTGCTTCGGATTAATTCCGTTTAATTCTAATAATTCAACAAGATTGTAATTATGCTCGGCAGTACAATGCTCAACAGTTTCCTTAATTGTAGAACCGGTAAACACACAACTACCGCAAGGATAACTTCCTTCTTTGTATTTTAAAATTTTTCCGCCTTTAAAATAAAAAGGTTTAGTATTTCCTGCTCTTGCCGAACGTCCTTTTTCTCGCAGTTCAAAAGCAATATCAGTAGCGTAAAGTTTTTCACGAGTGTTCAACGAAATATTATAAGCAATTAAAAATTCTCTTACACCAATTACAGTAGCTCCGGATTTAACATTAAAAATATCCGGACCATAATCGGGTTTCCAGTTCGCGTCTTTTATCTTCTCTGCAAAACCCTCATATTCACCTTTTCTAATAACGGCGAGATTTACTCTGTCCGGCTTTTGTGCCGATTTTTCATAAAGATAAACGGGAATACTTAATTCATTGCCGACACGCTCCGCAAGTTCTTTGGAATATTCAACACATTCTTCGATTGTAACACCGCTGACAGGAACAAACGGACAAACATCCGTAGCACCCATTCTGGGGTGAGAACCGGAGTGCTTGGTCATATCAATTATGTCGGAAGCTTTTTTAATTGCTTCAAAAGCAGCTTCTTTCACTTTTACCGGCTCGCCTACAAAAGTAACAACCGTTCTGTTCATGTCAAAGCCGGGGTCAACATCAAGCAATCTAATACCGTCAACCGCTTCAATTGTATCGGTTATTTGTTTAATTATTTCGGGGTCTCTTCCTTCGGAAAAATTAGGAACACATTCAATAAGTTTTTCAAGCATTTGAACCTCAACATTTAATATATTTTAATAATTTACGATTGATAACTTAAATTGGGTATTCGGTATTTGCAAATAATGTTTATTACAAAAAAATCTAATATTATAAAATTAAATTTTATAAACTATTATTAAAAACACATTATGCGATTGCACTTTCTTTTCCCGAATCTCTTACAAATAAGCACGATGAGTTTGCAAGCTCCGGTGCTTCCCGTATAAAATCATAAGAAATATTACCACTTAGTCCGAAAATATTAATATCTGCACGCGGAGCTTTTCGTAAAATATTTTTAAAATTACCGGACAATACATGAAATTCGGTCATTGCCGGAAGTCTTGTTAATTCACCGAGTTTATTCAAAAATTTATTCAGAAATTCCTTACGTTCTTCATTTTCAGCTACGGTTAGCAAATTTATTTTTCCATCCCAATTTAAGTGAAGCTGAAGTCCGAGCAAAATTGCCAAATGCCAATTCGGACTTTTATCGCGCAGCCAAATGTTGATATCCTTCTGGAGACCAAATGCCGTTCTTTCGTGCTGCCGAAGAATAACTATTCCCAATTCATTTTTTTTCGCTTCGACTATAAGTTCTTTAATTATAATGTCTTTGTTTTTATCATGCCCAAGTGTTAAAAACAGCATATTCGGTCTAAGCGTTCCGCCTGCCAAAGTCTGCATAACAAGTTTTGCCCCATGGATAAAATCCACATCTTCGAGTACGGCAGAGTTGACCAAAATTTTTGATTCTTCCAAAGGTGAAATCAAATTTTTCAGAGCTTTTTTTGTTTCATCAATTTTATCAGATTTAATTGAAAACGCATAAATGCTGCCCGAAGGGTGTACGATACTTTTAATAAATAAAAGCGATGCAGCCCAAATTTTCGGTTCTTCAATCGGCAGCAGAATATCAGGTTTCCATGCAATGTGAGTTCTTGGAAATTTTGCCGCAATTCTTGTTGCTTTTTCGGCAAGAACTACAAACATTCCGCCCCGCAAATCTCCTTTTTTAGTAGTTAAACCTTGTTTAGTAAGCCAAATATAAATTGAAATAATAATCAGCAGCGCCACAACACTAAAAACCGGATTTATTAAAAACATTATTGCTATTGAACCGACCGCCCCGACAAAAGGAACAAAACGCGGAATTTTAAAAGTTGGGCGAAAACTTATTATTTTCATACTCTGCTGGATAAAAACCACAAGGTTTAATGTTCCGTAGGTTATCAGAAAAAACATTGTTATTAAAGCAGCCAAAGCGTTTAAGTCGCCAAGCATCAACGCAATTAAGATAAGAATACCGGTTACAATATTGGCATTAAAAGGTTCGTTTCTCTTATTTTTCTTCTTAAAAAATTTACTGAACGGAATTGTTTTTTCTGCAGCCAGTGCTTGAAGAATTCGAGGCGAACCCAACATACTGCCGAGTGCCGACGAAAATGTAGCGGCAAGTATTCCCAGAATTATCAGCTTACCGAAAAGTGCATTATCAACCATTACCATTTCGTTTGTTCGTAATTCTTCGGAACCGATATGAGCGGCAAGCACATATGCAAGCGACACATAGACAATAAACGTAACACCAATTGCACTTAGTGTTCCAAATGGAATTGCTTTACGCGGATTTTTAAGGTCGCCCGAAAGATTTGCTCCTGCCATTATTCCGGTTACAGCCGGGAAAAAAATAGCAAACACTTGCCAGAAAGATGCGCTTTTGAAATTTCCAATTAATGCCGGATTGCTTATTACCGGAGCTGGTGTAAGAAAAAATGAGATTATTGAAAGACCGATTATTACAATAATCACATACTGAATTTTAATTGCAAAGTTTGCACTGATCGAAGATATTATCAGCAGAATTACCCAAACTATTATTCCAACTAAAAGAGGACTATGTGCTGGGAACAAAAACAACCAGCCTTCGGCAAAACCTACAATATACAATGCAGCCGATAATGTTTGCGATGCGTAAAACGGAATACCGATACTTCCGCCGGCTTCAAGCCCAAGCGATTTTGAAATTATTGAATAAGCTCCCCCTGCCCCGATTTTTATATTTGTTGTAATTGAAGACATTGATAAAGCAGTACAAACGGTAATAAATTTTGCAAGAACAATAATCAATAATGCACCGAGAAACCCTGCATTGCCCACAACCCAGCCGAGACGCAAATACATTATTACGCCGAGTATTGTAAGTACATCAGGCATAAATACTCCGCCGAATGTTCCTAATTTTTTATATTTTGATGTTGACTGCATTGAATAAAAATTTTTATAACCTTCTTTATTATTTATTTGAAGACGGGAAATACTCTTTTTTAGTTCTGTAAACAGTGCCTCTAAAAATCCCGACTTTTGTCCCTGCTTGGTTTGTAATTGTGATATTGTAAATTGCAATACTGTTACCTTTACTCTGCTCAATTGCTTCGGCTGTTAAAACATCACCTTCATAAACAGGTGCCGGAAAAGCAAGGTTTGTTTCCAATGCCACAGCAATACGTCCGTAATTATTTGATGCAAAAGCAAGTGCACTATCGGCAAAAGAAAATGTTATTCCGCCATGACAAGTATGAAAACCGTTCATCATGTTTTGGCGAATTTTCATTTCAATTTTGGAGTAACCCGGTTTTATTTCCAATACCGATATTCCAAGCCAGCGGCTGAATTCATCGTGTTCTAATAATTGTTTAACTACCTTTTCCGCAAGTTTCTGTTTGTTCATTTGTAAAATGCTTCTCCGTTTTTAACCATTCTTTTCAGCAGCACACTTGGACGATAGCGATCTTCGGAATAATCTTCATAAAGTTTTTTCAAATTATTCAATATTCTGCCCAACCCTATTTCATCAGCCCAAACCAATAACCCTTTCGGATAGTTTACACCTTTTGTCATTGCCAAATCAATATCTTCCTTCGATGCAATATTTAGAAACAACGCATCGGCGGCTTCATTTACGAGCATACAGAATATTCTAAAAAAGATATCTTCACCAAGGTCAAAATCTTCCTTTGGTTCCGTAATAACAAAACCTTGTTCGTAATTGTAAAATCCCTTGCCGGATTTTCTTCCGAAATGCCCCGCTTCAACCAATCTTTTTTGAACAATTGACGGTTTGTAACGCGGATCAAAATAGAACTCACCGAATACAGTTTCGGTTACTTTGTAATTTATATCGTTACCAATTAAATCCATAAGTTCAAAAGGTCCCATTCTGAATCCGCCGATATTTTTCATTGCCCAGTCAATAGTTGCAACATCGGCAATATTTTCTTCAAGTATTCTTAATGCCTCGCCATAGAAAGGGCGAGCAACGCGATTAACAATAAACCCGGGAGTATCTTTAGCGAGAACAGTTGTCTTTTCCCATCCGTCAAACAATGAGCGGACTTGTACAATTGTTTCATCTGCGGTTTCCAGTCCGGGGATAATTTCAACCAAAGGCATCAACGGTGCCGGATTAAAAAAATGTGTGCCTATAAATCTTTGGGGATTTCCGCAAACAGAAGCTATTGATGTTACCGATAGCGAAGAAGTATTTGTGCAAAGAAATGTTTCTTCGCTTACTAATTCTTCAACTTCGAGGAAAACTTCCTTTTTAACAAGCGGATCTTCAATTACAGCTTCAACTACAAAATATGAATTACTGACTTGGTTAATGTCGTGAGTGAAATTGATTTTTTGCAAAATTTCATTTTTTTCTACTTCAACAATTACTTGCTTTTCAACAAGTCGGGAAAGTATTTTTTGCAGACTGCTTTCAGCGTTGTCTAAAACTTCTTTATTCACATCATAAAGAACAACATCGTGTCCGTTTGAGGCTGCAACTTGTGCAATTCCGCGTCCCATTGTTCCGGCACCAATAACACCTATTTTTTCTTTACTATTATTCATATTCATTAATAATTATTTAAATAATTTTCTCTTTTTTCGTATTCAAGTAATTTTTCAATTTTCTTTTCCATACCGGCATTACCTTGCAGTCCGCCGGTGTGAACGGCAATAATAGTTTCGTTTTTGTTAAAGTAACCTTTTTTAATCAGGTCGTAAATACCGTAAAACATTTTTCCCGTGTATATAGAATCCAATGTAATATTATTAATTTTTTCAAATTCATAAATGAACTGAATTAGTTCAAAATTAATTTTTGCAAATCCGCCGAAATGGTAATCATAAATTAATTTCCAATTATTAATAATCTGTCCGGCAACTGCCGGATTATAATCTTTAACAAATGAAAGAATAATATCATTTAAGTATTCCCCGCCTTTTATTGCAGGAAATCCCAAAACTTTATAATTATTGTTACTCCCGCAAATAATGCCGGCAAGAGTTCCACCGCTGCCTACTGCCGAACAAATATAGTCGAAATTAATATCAATTTCCCCAACCAACTCTTCAACGCCTTTCAATGCAAGTAAATTAGAACCGCCTTCGGGTATTACGTAAGGATTATCAAATTGCAAAGCAATCTCATTTTGAAGATCAGCATTGTTCCTGTTTCTGTATGTTGTCCTATCCAAATAATGAATTTCCATATTTTGCTGTTTTGCAAAAGTCAGTGTCGGGTTTAACGGCAAATGCTCTTCTCCGCGAATAATACCTATTGTTTTAAACCCGAATGTTTTTCCGGCTGCTGCCGTTGCATAAATATGATTTGAATACGCGCCGCCGAATGTGAGTAAAGTTTTATAACCTCTAATACCGGCTTCAATTAAGTTATATTTCAATTTTCGCCATTTGTTGCCGGAAATGGCATCGTGAATTAAATCATCTCTTTTGATAAACACTTTGACGGTTGTTTCCAAATCTGCAAAATAAACATGCTGAAGTATTGATTTCTCGACACTTCCTTTTTTATTAAAGAGGACAGAGTTCAGTTTTGGTTTAATCATTTATGATATCAAAATATTTAATTATTAATTTATTTTACTCACACATCATGCTGTTCGTA
Organism: uncultured Melioribacteraceae bacterium; assembly: GCA_964639525.1. GTDB lineage: Bacteria > Bacteroidota > Ignavibacteria > Ignavibacteriales > Melioribacteraceae > CAZXDS01. Next base: position 23,310 of record CAZXDS010000015.1, read on the forward strand.
GTGGCAAATTGTTTCGGAATTTCATTTATTGCACATTTTCAGATGCTGAAACAAGTTTAGCCTGCCAGCCGGTAGGCATGCATGATATGCGCGTAACATGATTTATTATTTCTAATTATTGCTGCGGATTAAAAATCCGCAATACATTATTTGTAATTCACATACTCTTTTTCTTCGGCAAGCAAAGAATCAGTTAACCGGTTTATTCTTTTCTTTATTTCAAATCGTGTGTCGTTTTTGAAATACACGGAACGGGCAAGTTGAATGAACTCATCGTCAAACTCCTGATTGCTCTCTTTAATTCTTATCTTGTCCTCAATTTTCCATAATTCACGATTAACCGACTGCAATTCTCTGTATTCATTTGAATCGGTGTTTATCTTAAGAGATTTCATTTCCGCCAACAATAAATTATACTCTTTGCTTATATTTACCAATTTATTTTCATCTTTAATATTTTCTAATTTAATTGATAAAATTGAAACTTTATCAACAAGCTCGCCGTTCGATACTTCTATTTTCATTATTTCCCTTTAAAAATTGGTTCTCTTTTCTGTTGAAATGCTGATACTCCTTCAATAAAGTCGTCAGTCTTTCCTGCAAGTATCTGATATTTTTGTTCGTCCGCCAATTGTTTTTCTAATGTTTGCGAAAAAGTTTTGTTCAACAATTTCTTTGTATAACTCAATCCTTTGGTTGGCATTGCAGCCAATTTATTAGCCAACTGCAGTGATTTCTCAGTAAAAATTTCTGCAGGATAAACGTCGTAAATCATTCCAATTTCTTTTGCCTTCTCCGCCGTAACTTTGTCGCCAAGCATCATCAAAGCCGATGCCTGCTGAAATCCAATTAATCGTGGAAGGAAATACGTTCCGCCGCTATCGGGAATTAAACCTATTTTTGAAAATGCCTGAACAAAAACTGCATTTGAACTTGCAACAACAATATCCGCAGCAAGTGCAATGTTTGCACCGGCGCCGGCTGCTGCACCGTTTACAGCGGCAACAATTGGTTTTTCAATTTCTCTTAATAATTTTATAATAGGATTATAAATTGTTTGTACAATTTCAGCAAAATCCGGATTGCTCTTATCGGTCGGTAAAGCTTCCAATAAATCTTGTCCCGCACAAAATCCTTTCCCGTTTCCGGTAATTATAATTGCACGAACATCATCCATTTTGCTCGTTTTTTTCAACACTGCAATTAGTTCCAATCCCATTTTTCTGTTTATACTGTTATAAACATCCGGACGGTTTAACCGAATAATTGCTGTGTTTTTTTCTATTGAAAATAGAATAGTCTCGTACTTCATAAATCCTCATATAAAATTATTTAAATATAAATTTTTATTAGCTTGTTTAAAAGAATAAATTTAATTATAAATAACTGACAAAAGCTTTGAACTTAAACTAATACCATTTTTGTCGTCTAAACGTCTTTTGCTTTTATGTGTAATTTATTTATTTGCAGTAAAATTATTTTTAATTATTTAACAGGTAACAAAAATGAAAGCTATTTGGAACAATAAAGTTATTGCGGAAAGTGATTCAACAGTTGATTTGGAAGGCAACAAATATTTTCCTCCCGAAGCAATTAAAAAAGAATTTTTCAGCGAAACCATTACACACACAACTTGCCCGTGGAAAGGCTTAGCAAGTTACTACGATATTTCCGTTGAAGGTAAAACCAACAGCGACGCAGCGTGGTTCTATCCAAAACCAAATGACGCAGCTAAGGAAATTACAAATTATGTCGCATTTTGGAAAGGTGTTGAAATAAAAGACTAATACCGAATCGCGAAAATTTTATTGCTTGCAATTATTTATTGCAGTAAAAAATTACGACAGTACAAATGTGTGTCGTTTTTTGTAATTTGAATTATGAAAACAATCATGGTTTTAATGTTGTACTTGGTTTTATCAAATTTGATATTCGCCCAAAATGACTGGAAGAAGTGGGATGCAAAAAATATTTCCTATACTCTACCAAGTTTGGGCAGTGAAAGTAAAGTGAAAACCGCCTCGAATGATTTTGTTTCCATTTCACAAAAAGCATATAAAAATCTGTTCTCAAATCTTGACGGGGATAATTGTGCCTTTTATCCTTCGTGCTCATCATTTTTTGTTAAAGCAGTTCATAAAACAAATTTTGTAAAAGGCACATTATTATTTGTTGATCGTTTTACACGGGACTTAAATTATGTAAAAATTTTCAATAACTATCCGCTTTACAAAAACGGTCATTTTTACGATCCTGTTGAAAAATATATAAACATTTCATCGGATTAACAATCTCATCCAATCAGACAAAATTTATTATCTTTAGCACAGTAAATCACTAATTATTTTTCGCCTTGAAATTGATTAAAAAAATAACTTTTATTTCGATATTTTTTCTGTTAACCGCAAATTTGGTTTTTCCTCAAGTTGCACGGAAAAATGGTTTTTATTCACCTCAAAACAGATTGAAATTCGGCAATAATCTTTTTAATCAAAAAGATTATTTGCGGGCGATTGCAGAATATAAATTCTATCTTTCAGCGGTCAAAAATGACACGATAAAATTTAAAATTGCGTTTGCACATTCTGAAATGGGAGAGTCATTTCTTGCTGTCAGAGAATTTAAGTCTCTTTTTAAAAGCACTTATTTGGGCAATTATTCAAAACTATATTACGCACGGGAACAATTGAAAAATAAAAACACAAACTATTTTGCGGAAGATACCAATCAAACATCATTACAGTTTCAGAACGAGGATTTTTTCGTATATAAAAATAATATCAAAATGATGCGAAGATTTTCAAAATTATTCGGGGATGTTATTTATCAAAACTCAGAAGAGTTCTTATCTCCGTTTTCAAATAATATTAAAAAGGATGTTAAAAGTTTTTTCGAAAGAAGAACTAAGCCGAATTATAAAAGTGAGATTTCCGCCGGTATTTTATCGGCAATTATTCCCGGAAGCGGCAAAGTCTATGTCGGTAAAGCTGGAGATGGAATTACTGCGTTTCTGGTTACCGGATTATTAACATTTCTTGCGGTCGATAATTTTAATGCAAATCATAAAACGCGAGCTTGGATTTTCACAGGTCTGTCAGCAGTTTTTTATGCCGGAAATGTTTACGGTTCCGTGATTGCAGCTCGGCAATACAATTTGGGAATTAAAATTAGTTTTGGAAATGATTTAAGCGTTTTTTTGAAAAAGCATAATTATTTTGCTCCGATTCCAAAATTTTTATCAAATTAAAAATAGTTTATCTTGAAAAAATATAAGACAAATAGTGAAAGTAATTCCCTAATGGAAATTCAGCGTTTTGTCTATTTATGTTTTGCTTGGTTATTGTTTGCAAATATTTATTCGAGTATATCCGGACAAACAATTTTTCAAAATCAACTCACTTATGCGGATTCACTTTTTGAACAAGGTAATTATTTTGATGCTGTAACAGAATATAAAAGGCTATTGTTTTTCAACAGCAGTGGCAAATATGAATATACTGCTAACTATAAAATTGCAATGTGCTACAAATCCGGCGGTAAATTAGACGAAGCGATAAAATACTTTACTCTTTCGGTTTTAAGCTCCAAAAAACAAAGTGATTTACTCGAATCAAAATTTCAAATTGTACGGTGCAATATTTTGCGAAAAACAACAAAGAACGCTCTCTTTCTATTAAATAATTACGAAAGAAAACCGGAGTTCGATAATTCTTTGGAGAAAATAAATTATTGGCGAGGCTGGGCTTATATGTTTTTAGATGATTTTGGAAATGCAGAGTATTATTTTAGCAAGGTGCGTTTTGGAAAAGAACTTGAAAAATTAACAAACAAAGTTGAAAAGGAAAAATATTCCGTTACCTTTGCTAAGATAATTTCTTATATTTTGCCGGGCGCCGGACAATTTTATACAGGCAACTATGTGTCCGGTTTGCTTTCGTTCGGATGGAATGTTCTTTGGGGCTATACAACAATTAGAGCTTTTGCCGACGACAGAATTTTTGACGGAATTGCAGTCGGCAGCCTACTTTGGCTTAGGTTTTACAGAGGTAATTTTCAAAATGCCGAAAAATTTGTTCGTATAAAAAACAGAGAAATTACAAATAAAATGTTAATACAAATTCAAAATAATTATAAAGGAATCAAACCGTGAAACTTACTGAAGAAGATATTAGGAAATTAACACTTTCGGTAATTGAAGAATTAGGAGAAAAAGCTTCGCCTGAACTTGTGAAATCAGTTGTGAATAAATCAATACTTAAAATGGAAAGCGACACAAATTTTTCAGGAGTAAGCGAGAACTCGGGAAGAATAATTCTAACATCATTCGGCTCAAATGCTCCGGGAATTGTTGCATCAATTACTAAAACACTTGCCGATTCAAATTGTGATATTCAGGATATTAGTCAAAAACTTTTAGGCGAATATTATACAATGATTCTGCTATTTGATATTTCAAATTCCGACAAAGATTTAAGCACTATTCAAAACGAAATGAATACTTTATCGGAGAAAATGAATGTCAAAATTTATTTACAACACGAGGATATTTTTAACAAAATGCACAGAATCTGAAGTTAGAAATT
>CAZXDS010000015.1:27992-32137 GCA_964639525.1 uncultured Melioribacteraceae bacterium
TGGAGATGAACTTTGCCTTACGATTTTAACGAAATACTTGAAACAATTAAAATGACCGAAATTGAACATTTTGATATTCGAACTGTTACACTCGGTATTAGTTTGCGTGACTGTTACGATAGAAACATTGAAGTGAGCAAACAAAAGATTTATGATAAAATTACAAAATATGGTAAAAACCACGTAAAATTTGCCAATGAAGTTGAAAAGGAATTTGGAATTTCAATTGCTAACAAGAGAATTGCAATAACTCCGATTTCAATTCCATTTGATAACTGCACTGCCGATGAGTTTGTGGAAATTGCGAAAACATTGGACAAAGCCGCTGACGATATTGGTATTGACTATCTTGCCGGGTTTTCGGCACTTGTTCAAAAAGGATTTACAAACGGTGAATTGGAACTTGTAAAAGCAATTCCGCGTGCACTTGCCGAAACAAAACGTGTCTGCTCAAGTGTTAATATCGGAACCACAAAAGCCGGAATAAATATGGATGCTGTTTTAATGATGGCTCGTGCTGTAAAAGAAACTGCGGAACTAACAAAGGATTCTCAGTCAATCGGCTGTGCAAAACTTGTTGTGTTCTGTAATGTTCCGGAAGACAATCCTTTTGTAGCCGGTGCATTCCACGGAATCAGCGAGCCGGAAGTTGTTCTCAATGTTGGAATTAGCGGACCCGGAGTTGTTTTGGATGCGATTAAAAGTGCAGGTAATGTAAATATTCAGAATCTTGCGGAAGTGATAAAGAAAACTGTTTTTAAAATTACACGTGCCGGCGAATTGATTGGAAGAAAAGTTGCCGAAAAACACGGAATTCCTTTCGGCATAGTTGATCTTTCGCTTGCACCAACGCCTGCAGCCGGCGATAGTATTGCAGACATTTTAAAAGCAATGGGCGTTGAAGATGTCGGTGCTCCGGGCACAACTGCCGCTCTTGCAATGCTGAACGATGCGGTTAAAAAAGCCGGACTTATGGCAAGTTCTTCTGTTGGCGGAATGAGCGGTGCATTTATTCCCGTTAGTGAAGATCAGGGAATGATTGATGCGGCAATAAAGGGACATATTTCAATTGAAAAATTAGAAGCTATGACAGCCGTGTGTTCAGTGGGCTTGGATATGATTGCCGTTCCCGGAAGTACTACGGCAGAAACCATTGCCGGAATAATTGCTGATGAAAGCGCAATTGGAATGATAAACGATAAAACGACTGCGGTAAGGATTATTCCCGCATACGGTAAGAAAGTCGGTGATGTAGTTGATTACGGAGGATTACTCGGGATTGCTCCTGTAATGCCGGTTAGTACATTACGTAGTGATAATTTTGTTTTACGCGGAGGAAGAATTCCTGCACCCGTAAGAAGTTTAACAAATTAAAAATTGTAATTTAAAGGAGTTGAAATGAATAAAGGATTAAAAATCGGTTGTGGAATTGGCGTGTTTATTACAGTTGTTATTATTGGATTTGTTCTGTGGGGAGTTGGCGTTTACAACAGTCTTGTTAGTCTTGATGAAGGCGTTACGCAAGCGTGGAGCCAGGTAGAAAACCAATATCAGCGGCGTGCTGATTTAATTCCGAATCTTGTAAATACGGTAAAAGGTGTTGCAAATTTTGAAAAGGAAACTTATACGGCGGTAGCACAAGCCCGTGCTTCGGCAGGGCAGATAAAACTTACACCGCAAATGTTAAGTGATCCGGCTGCATTTACTAAATTTCAAGCTGCACAAGATAACCTTGGCGGAGCGTTATCTCGTTTAATGGTTACCGTAGAAAAATATCCGCAGTTAAAAGCAAATGAAAATTTTCTTCAACTCCAAGCTCAGTTGGAAGGAACTGAAAACCGCATTGCTGTTGAAAGACGAAAATACAACAAAATAGTTCAGGAATTTAATACTAAAATCAGAAGATTTCCTGCAAATGCAATTGCCGGTTTCGGTGGATTTACGGCAAAGCAATATTTCCGCGCAGCCGAAGGTGCAGATAAAGTGCCGAAAGTTAAATTTTAAATTATGAAATTATCAGTTAAATATATTGTTCTCTTTTTTGCTTTAAGTGTTGCAGCTGCTGCTCAGCCGAAAATTCCAAAGTTGAATAATTTTGCTACGGATTTAACCGGTACGTTAAATCGGGATCAAATTTCACGCTTAAACAGGAATTTAAAAGTGTTTGAGGATTCTACGTCGAATCAACTATTATTTTTGATGATTCCTTCTCTTGATGGTTATCCCCTTGAAAATTATACTTATGAAGTCGCACGGAAAAATAAGCTCGGAACAAAACAGCACGATAACGGTGTTCTTTTCTTTGTTGCAAAGAACGACAGAAAAATGCGTATCGAAGTCGGCTATGGTTTGGAAGGTGCTTTGCCGGATGCACTTGCAAGTTCAATTCTACGGAATGAAGTTCGCCCGTATTTTAAAAGCGGTAAATATTTTTCAGGAATTGCCAATGGAATAATCTCAATAGAAAAAGCAATAAAAGGCGAGTACAAAGGCAGCGGCAAAGAAGATAACGGAAACGGCGGAGGGAAATTTCCTATTGCAATAATTTGGCTTATAATTTTTATCATTTCAATGTTTGGAAGAAAAAGACACGGTGGAAGGGGCGGAGGAATCTTCTTTCTCGGCGGATTCGGCGGCGGTTCATCAAGCGGCGGCGGCGGAAGTTTCGGAGGATTTTCCGGCGGCGGCGGAAGCTTTGGCGGCGGTGGTGCAAGCGGCGGCTGGTAAAAACATCATTGTATTAAATGATGAGACATATTAACTAATCAGTAAATTAAACTAAAAGGAGAAAGCAATGATTGATTTACCCTCAATTTTTGGATTAGTAAGTGTAATTGTTTGGATAGGTATTCTTGTTTTTATTGTTTTAATATCTCTAAGATTTGTAAAAGCAGTTGAAAAAATTGCTGATAATTTAGAAAAAAACAGATAATCTTATTTCGTAATAGATCATTGTAAAAAGTTATGTTTTGTAATTTTTCTGTTTTAAACATATTTTAACAAAATAATACTCAGTTTAACATTGCTATTCTTTAGCTAAAGGAAATTTTAATGAGAAGAAAACCGGGTAATAAAATTACAAATATTATCCTTCCGGCAATTGATGGAACAATATTCAACTTGGATGAATTGAAAGGCAGAAGGTATCTGCTTTCGTTTTTTCGTTTTGCTTCGTGTCCGTTTTGTAATCTTCGCATACACGAATTGGTTACGCGTTTTAATGAATTAGGAAAAGACTTTACTATTGTAGCAATTTTTGATTCTCCTCTTGATAATTTACAGCGACATTCTAAAAAGCATCAAGCTCCGTTTCCTATTTTGGCTGATGAAAAAAATAAATATTATCAAGAATATGGAGTAGAGCATTCTTTTTCCGGAATGCTGAAAGGTATGTTTTTTCGTTTCCCGAAATTATTAAAGGGAATATTTTTAAAGGGATATGTCCCTTTAGTGTTTAAAGGAAGTCTGCTTACAATGCCGGTTGATATTTTAGTCAATGAAAAAAATATTATTCAAACTATTCATTATGGAAAGGATGAAGGAGACCATCTTCCATTTGAACAAAACAAAAAATTTTCATTTACAAGTTAACGGTAGGAAAAATTAATTTGAGACAAACGGTTTGAAAATAAAAAAGCTCCCAATTGGGAGCTTTTTTAGATTCTAAGAATATTTCTTAGATGGCTTTAACGTCGCTAGCCTGTAATCCCTTTTGTCCTTGAGTTACAGTAAATTCAACTTTTTGGCCTTCATCTAATGATTTGTAACCATCACTTACAATTGCTTGAAAATGAACAAATACATCATCACCATTATCTTGTGAGATGAAACCATAACCTTTTGAACTGTTGAACCATTTAACGGTTCCTTCTTTTCGCTCTGACATATCGCAGATGCTCCTAAATAATTATTAAATAAATTGTATGACAGAGCTTTTAGTGTTAAGGAGGGATAAATTACTTTACAACTACTTCTACTTCTAAAGTTACTGTCTTTCACTTGTAAAATTACTGAAATATCAATTAACAACAAAATTTAAATAATTTTAAAAACAATCTTCTACAACTGCCAACATCGAAATAATTTTATTACATTTAAGCACTTTCATATTTTTATGAAAGTGTTCTTTTCAGCAATTCAGAGTC
>CAZXDS010000016.1:0-5085 GCA_964639525.1 uncultured Melioribacteraceae bacterium
ATGAAATCAAGTCTTAAAATATTTGTATTTACAATACTATTTAGCACAGTTATTTATGGTCAAGCTGAGTACGTTAATGTTGAAAACCCGGTTTACGGATTTCTTGAAAGAATGGAATCGCAACTTATAATCCACGATTATTACTCTTTAGAATTGCCGAAAACGAGAATGAAAATTGCCGGTTATTTAAAGCAAATAGTTGCACACAAAAATCAGTTAGACAAAGTTGATAAAGAAATTCTAACCGATTTAGAAACGGAATTCGAGTTGGAATTATTTGGCACTTTGAAAAAATCGCAAACTAATCCATTTGGGAAAAATTACAATTTTCTTTCACAAAAAGAGAAACATTTGTATTTTATTTCGGATAGTGGAAAGATAAATGTATTTTTTACCGGTCTTGTAAATATGGGTGGTATCTTAAACCATAATATTGAAAACGCAAATGATTTTTCCTCCGGTCAATATGATTTTGGGGCTGAATTTAGAGGCACAATACTAAATCATTTCGGTTTTTTTTATAGCGGTATAACCGGTAGTACTTTTGGTAACCGAGAAGCTACACTTCTTGATAAAAAAATATCATATAACTTTAGGTTTAACAATTTAAGTAAAGTTGATTATGACAGAACTATTGCCGGATACATTACTGCCGATTTTAACATTGTAAAATTTAAGTTTGGCCGCGATAGAATGAATATAGGCTACGGACCTATTAAGGCTTTTCTTGCAGACAATTCTGAAACCTTTACTTCGTTTTCAATGAAAATTGAATATAAATCAATGAATATTCTCACTTTCTTTGGCAAACTGCTTGGAGATGAAGGACTTGACACAAGCTATGCTGCAGGGAATATTCGCACGGTTGAAGACAAGTTTATTGCATATAATCATATTGGGTTTACTGTTTCCGATGCGCTTAACTTTGGCGTGGGAGAATTTGCAGTGTATGGACAAAGGGGCATTGATTTAACATATTTAAATCCTTTCGTTGTATATAAATTTGTTCAAAATGATGAAAAAGACCGTGATAACATTAATGTGTTTATTGATTTCAATTCTAAAATTATAAAAGGTTTAAAACTTTACGGCAGCATTTTATTAGATGATCTTGAATTTAACAAAATTGGAACCGGATATTGGGGGAATCAATTACTTTACAATGTTGGACTATTTTCTTCTAATTTGTACGAATATTTACCGTTGGATTTTCAGTTTGAATATATAAAGGTTGACCCATTAGTGTTCACACACAGGAAACACAGAAATACCTTTTCTCAAGATGGCAGACCTCTATCCGGAGTGTTAAATCCGAATAGCGAATTATTTTTCACTAAATTCGACTACCGGTTTACTAACAGATTTAATCTTTCAGCGTCATTTACCTATACAATCCACGGAGCAAATCCTTTTAATTCCGATGGTTCTGTAAAAGAAAATGTGGGCGGTGATTTGAACCTTGGGCACAGAAAATTTGATCCCGAATATTTGACGTTTTTAGACGGCGACCGAGAGTATATTCGCCGGTTTGAAACTGCAGTGTATTATGAACCGTTCAAAAATTATGTAACAAGTTTAAGAATTGCATATATTAATGAATCTTTACAATCGTCAGTTCACAATAAAAGGTTGGAAGCATTTTTTAGGGTTAGGTTAAGATTTTAGTAAAATAAATAATTAGATATTAAACAATTAATAATCAATGACAAAATTTTATAAAATAAAATCACCGACTGAAGTTTTGTTCAATAATAATGTTGAACTATTACCGTCGGTCACAGAATTATTTGAATATGAATTAGCATACCTTGAATATAAATCTTTAGATGAATCTGAATATCTTGAAAAAACAGCTTACGCAAAAAGTTTTAAGGGGAATAATAGTTTGCATTTTTTAAGTTATTCAGAAATTTCGGAAGCTGTAAAAGAAAACCGTTCTGCAATGACCAATGCATATTTCAAAAACGGATTGTTTTCAACTGGTTATGCAACTCACAGCCTTTTCCCATATCGTGGAAAATTTCATCCCCAAATGATTAAAGGACTTTTTAATATACTCGGGCTAAAAGAAGGTGATACTGTTATTGACCCAATGGCTGGTAGTGGTACGACAAACATTGAAGCCACTTTAATGGGAATTAATTCTTTTGCAATTGATGTTAGTCCGTTTTGCCAGTTGATGACAAAAATCAAATATGATGCTTTAAGTATTGATGAAAAACTATTGCAGAAAGTAGATTTAAAACCAAAAGAATTATTTCAATATTTTCAAAAAGGAAATGTTTTAAATAAGCTCGCGAAAATTAATTCGGATAAACGCAAAATATACTATCTTTCATTTTTAGCCTACTTGGATGCATTAGGTTATTCGAAAAGGGTTGTTCGCTCAAATCATGAGCAGTTATTTGGCAAAGTTCTAACAAGGTACATTGAAACAGTAAAGAGTTTGCTTGAAAATAAATACTTTGATAATAACAGATTGGGAAAATTGGAGATTTTGAAAAATTCAGATGCTTTGAATATTCAGATGGAAGATAGTTCTGTTGATGGTATTATTACATCGCCACCCTACTCTTTTGCAATTGATTATGCTGAAAATGATAAAGATCAGTTGAATTTACTTGGTTATGATACAGATGAATTGAAGCAAAAACTAATCGGTTTAAAGGGTAAAACAAAATCGGAAAAATTAGGAAAATATTTTGAGGATATGGATAAGTTCTGTAGCGAAGCAGCAAGAATTTTAAAGAAAACTAAGTATCTTGTTATCATAATTGGTTCAAATACAAATCAAACCGGCGGGATACGTTTGGAAGAAACTGTAATTAACTCTGCAAAGAAATACAGTTTGGAATTGGTAAAAAGTATTTTGAAACCGATTAAAGGTATGAGAAATACTATGAAAGAAGAATATTTGTTAATATTTGAGAAAAATTAATATGCTAAGAACAACAACCGATAAGTTTCAAACAGTAATAGCAAAAAACACTTTTTATTTTTTCAATCCAAAATTTGAAGAGAGATATGAAGGATATATTAATTCGCTTAAAGAAACATTACTGAATGTTAAAAATAGAATAGAAACCGAAGGGCTTAAAAAGGAAATATTTGAAACTCTTATTTCGGAAAAAGAAAACGGCTTGAAAGCACTGCTTGCACTATCCGGTTTTTCTAATGAATATCTGAAACGATTGATAACGATAATAAGAATTGTTAATTATCATGAATTAAATAAATTGGTTTACAAGAATAAATGGTGTGGAGAAACCGATAAAGATAATATTCAAGAATGGTCGGATGCTAAAATTTCATCGTTAATAAAGGGAAACGAATATTTTAGAAAAGGAATTATCAATTTGTTTTTTGAAGGTGCTTCTATTTCTTTTCTTGCGGATACAATTCCACTTTTTGAACTTAAGAAATTAAGTATTTCAAAACTTAAATTCGAAATACCGGAACTAATTGATACTTTGGTAAGATATAAAGAAAAGGGGAGTTATTCGGGAAAACGCGGAAATAATCCTGAAACAGTTATTGAACAAATATTAAATAAACTAAATATAAATTTTGAAACGGGGGATTTGAGCGAGTTAATTGAAAATGCTTTTGACAGTAAAAGAACAATGGATTTTATTATCCCCAATAAGCAAAATCCTTTGATAATTATCGAAAGTTCTTTCCTGGCAACTACATCTTCGGGACAAGGTGATAAATCAAAAACTGAAATTTCAATTGATACTTTGATAAAACAGCATTATCCTAAAGCAAAATTTATTGGTTTTGTTGATGGCATCGGTTGGTATGTTCGTAAACGAGATTTGAAAAGAATGGTAACCGCTTATGAAGATGTTTTTACTTTTCATAAAAACGAATTAAATAGATTTGAAAAACTAATTAAAGAAACATTTAAAAATGATTGAAGATTATTTGAATAGTATTTTGCAAGGTGATTCATTAGAATTATTTAAAAATATTCCCGATAATTCTGTGGATATGGCATTCGCCGATCCGCCGTTTAATCTCAAAAAAAAATATTCAACCTATAAGGATAGTTTGGAATTTGAAGAATACTTAAACTGGTGTGAAAAATGGATTTCTGAAATGGTGCGTGTAACAAAACCTACAGGGTCAATTTTTTTACACAATATTCCTAAATGGCTGACTTTTTATGCTACGTACTTAAACAGCTTAGCTCATTTCAAGCATTGGATTTCTTGGGATGCACCAACTGCCCCAATGGGGAAATCTCTGCAGCCAGCTCATTATGGAATTTTATTTTATGGAAAAGAAGCTAAGGGGACAAAAATAAATGAACTTCGTTATCCGCATAAACGAGATAGAAAACAAGGATTTTTGCTAAAGGATTATGGCGGAAAAAAGGATAAGTTACATCCATTTGGTCCTTTGATTTCAGATGTTTGGACTGATATTCACAGAATTAAGCATAACAAAAAAAGAGATCCACATCCGTGCCAATTGCCAATTCATTTAATGGACAGGCTGATTCTACTTGCAACAGATGAGGGTGATATTGTTCTGGATCCATTTTCGGGGACAGGAACAACAGCAATTTCAGCTAAAAGGTTGGGACGAAATTATATTGGTTTCGAACTTGACCCTGTTTACGTTGAAATTTCAAAAGAAAAATTAGATAACGTTGAACCGAATTATAAACTTGGGAAAAATTGGGTTAGTTTTTATTTGAATAATGTAATTACAATTAGGAATAAGGATTGGGGAAATCTTAAGAACTATTTTAATATTCATGAACCGATAAAGACAATTGATTATAAAAAGACAGTTTTAATCAGTAAAAATTTAATTCCCAATAATGATAAAAAAGTAAAAAAAAGAAATCCATCTTTAGTTAATGTTCCAACCCGGCAAATTAAAGAAGGTAAAAAAGACACACGTACTCTGCTTCCTAAAATGATAAAAGAAGTTGTTTAAACTAACATTATTGAACAGTTCTGTTAAACTTTTAAACCTTTGTTAATATTATGTACAACAAGAATTATATCGAACAAAAATTATTTCCATACCAAGATGTTTTACCTAAAATCCATTCTTCGGTTTTTTTAGCTT
>CAZXDS010000016.1:5185-13178 GCA_964639525.1 uncultured Melioribacteraceae bacterium
TGATAACTAAAAATTCATTAAATGAAGGATTAGAAAAATGAAAATAATTGTTTGGGGAAATCGAGGGTCAATTCCGGTTCCGGGGCAGCAGACAGTTAAGTTTGGCGGAAACACACCATGTTTGGAAGTTCAAGGAGATGCCGATTCAACTTTAATTTTTGATGCCGGAAGTGGCATTAGACTTTTGGGAAACAAAATTGTAAAAGATAATCGGAAGCATGAAATTAATATTTTTATAACACACAAGCATTGGGATCATATTCAGGGACTTCCATTTTTCCGTCCGCTTTACCTCAAAGGATGCAAGGTAAATATTTACGCTCCTGCAGAAACTGTTGATGAAGTGAAAGATATTATCAGTGTACAAATGCTGCCAAAATATTTTCCTGTTGGTGAAGAAATTTTTAATGCCGAAATAAATTACATCCCAATTTCTGAAGGTGAGAAAATTCAAATTGGTAATTTATTGATTGAAAATATTCATACGCATCATTCAAAAGGAACTTTTGCATACAAAATAAATGAGGACGGAAAATCAGTTATTTATATGACTGATAACGAATTGTATTTTGATAAAGATGCAGACGTACCTTCAACTGAGGCTATTAAGAGACTTAACCCAAAGCTTATTGAATTTTGTATGAACACAGAATTATTAATTCATGATACAATGTATTCGCCGGAAGATTATCAATTTAGAAGAAATTGGGGGCATTCGTGTAGTCTTTCAGTTGCTTATTTTGCAGCTTTGGCAAAATTAAAACGGATTATGTTTTTTCATTATGAACCTAATTACAGTGATGATATTCTAACCGAGCTTTGCAAAAAAACTTCTGAATTGGTACATTCATTAGATAAAAATATTGAGTGTATTCCTTCCATGCAGAATTTGGAGATAAATATATAGCCAATGATTAAAAATTTATTTATTAGTTCTAATAAACAATTTCTTCCGGATAAAAAAGAAATTCACTCACTAGTATTGCAGTTGAAAAAGAAACTGAATTTTACAATCGAATTTTTGCAAATAAATTTTGTAGATGTTGAAACAATTCAGTCAATAAACCGGAAATATCTAAACCACAATAATACTACGGATATTATTACTTTTAATTATTCGGGAAGCACAAATAATTTTGACGGTGAAATTTTTATTTCGTACCAAAATGGTGTTGAAAATGCAAATAAATTTAATTGCTCACTTAATAGTGAAATTGCACGTTTAGTTATTCACGGAATATTACACTTGCTCGGCTACGATGATAAAGAGAAAAAAGATAAAATTATTATGAAAAAACTTGAAAATGATTTGGTAAGTATGTATAGTATGATATTAAAAAAAGAGATTCATTTATATGACAGCTAAAATTGTAGAAGTTCTTGCTAAAATTCTAGAAGATCTCAATCTTAACGAAATTCCATTAGAAGAAATAAATAAAAATTTGCTTATCAAATCCGGTTTTGATAAGCAGACAGTCAGTGTTGCGTTTAGTCTTGTTTATGATAAAGTCTTAAATATAAATTTGGCTGAAAGAAAAAAAAATCATTCAACGCAAATAAGGGTTGCTACACTGGAAGAAAGTGATGCAATTGGTTTGGATAATTATAATTATCTATTATATTTATTAAATGTTGGGTTAATTACATTTATTGATATGGATTTAATTATTGAGCAATTGCTGTTATTCCCGGGTGAGTACATCACCAAAGATGATATAAATTGGATTGTTTTTGTTTCGCTGATTGATTTTAATTCCGAAGTACTTCCCGGAAGCAGAGTTCTACTGTATTCTTCAGATGTGATTAATTAAGTTTTCTTTTTTGAACAGGAAACTTTTGTTTTTGTTGTTTGTAAAAATCTAACAATGAGTCGCTTACAATTAAGAATTTTAAGGATGTGATGACTGCATTTACAATTAAAGATGTTATAAACAATTTTCTTTCTGAACTCCGTAATATTAGAAGAGTATCGAAGCACACACTTATTTCTTATAACAATGATTTAATGCAATTTTTAAACTATTGTACTGAAAACAAAAACATTGTTAATCCTAAAGATGTAACAGAAAAAATAATAAGAAATTACATAATGTATTTGAACGAAGAAAAAGAAATATCAACCGGTTCAATTTCCAGAAAATTATCATCATTGCGCGGACTATTTAATTATGCTCTACGGAACGATATTTTATCTGAAAATCCGGCAGCAAATATCCAAAATCCTAAAATAAAAAGAAAGTTACCTGAAGTAATTTCGGTTAACGATTACAAAGAAGTATTCATTAAAATTGATAGTTATGAGAATAAAGATTCAGCAAGACAAATTAAAGCTATATTTGAATTCCTTTACGGTTGCGCTTTACGCGTGTCGGAAGTATGTTCATTGAATATTAAAGATGTTGATTTTTCTCGCAGAACATTACGCGTATTTGGGAAAGGCTCTAAAGTTAGAATGGTTCCTATTGGGGAATTATCTATGATTGTTATTTCCGAATACATAAATAACTTAGATGAAAAAAATGCTAATGATGCTCTATTTAAAACCAAAGCCGGAAAAAGAATTTACTCACGTTTAATCTATAATTATGTAAATAAATATTTAAGTGCTGTTACTGAAATTAACAAAAAAAGTCCTCATATTTTAAGACACAGTGCTGCAACTCATATGCTGGATAACGGTGCGGATTTGCTTGCCGTGAAGGAATTTTTGGGGCATAAAAATTTATCGACTACACAAATATATACACACGTTAGTATTGAAAGGTTAAAGAAAACATATAAAAAAAGTCATCCAAAATCATAAGGAGAATGCTATGGATATTCAAATTACTTCCCGAAAATTTCGTGCAAAGGATTCGCTGAGAGATTTTATCAACAAAAAAGTAAAAACGCTTGAAAAATATAATAGTGAAATTCTTGACGCTAATGTTGTTCTAAGTTATACTCATCAGGCGGATAGTATTAAACATGCCGATATAGTTTTGCAAGTTCCCGGGAAAACACTTACCGTTTCCGAAGAAAGCGAGGAGTTTAATATAGCTATTGATAAAGCAGTTGATAAACTACAGAGACAGTTGAAAAAATTAAAAACAAAACAGATTGCCAGTAAAAGATGAGTGTTCTTCAAAACCATTCTATTGTTAGAAAAGATAGTATTTCGGTTGAGTTCTTTTTCAAAAATGTTCAAAAATCGTTTAACATTAAACTGTTATCGGACAAAGTTGGAATGGAAAGAAAAATTACCGAACAAAATTTGCATAGACCCGGTTTAGCATTAGCCGGGTTTGTGGATTTATTTGCTTACAAAAGAATTCAACTTTTCGGAAACACGGAAAAAAAATATTTGGAAAATCTTACAAAAGAAGAAAGACTTAATTCCATAAAAAAATTAATGGATTTCCCGATTCCTTGTGTGATATTTTCAGACGGCAATGTTCCTGAAAATGAGATTCGAGAATTGGCAAATGAAAAAAACATTCCCTTGTTTGGTTCTGATTATCCAACAACAAAATTGGCATATTTAATTAGTGATTTTTTAGATGATCAGTTTGCTCCTCGTCTTTCACTTCATGGTTCCTTTCTTGATGTTTATGGTGTTGGTATGCTTTTTATCGGAAAGTCGGGCATTGGGAAAAGTGAAGTTGCTTTAGATTTGGTTGAACGCGGGCATCGTTTGGTTGCCGATGATGTTGTTATTTTTACAAAAAAAGGTGAAGGAATTCTAATGGGTTCCGGCACTGATACGATTAAACATTTTATGGAAATTAGGGGAATCGGAATAATTGATGTTAGAAGTATGTTCGGTATCAGGTCAATTCGTTTTCAAAAAAGATTGGAGGTTATAGTTGAATTGGAAATATGGAACAAAACTTACGAATATACTCGCACAGGACTTGATGAAAGTACAGTGAATATTAACGGTGTGGAAATTCATTATATCAAATTACCAATAATCCCGGGGAAAAATATTACGGTGATTTCTGAATCGGTAGCTCTTCATTATATGCTTAAACATTACGGTTATGATGCTGCTGAAGAATTAAGAAAACAAATTGAATCTAAAATTAAGGCAAAGTCATCAGATATTGAACGCGATGTTGATTATTTTGAACACGATTTTGAATAGTGTTTGATAAAAAATATTGTTGACAAAATAGAGTTTATTTAATAATTTCGCACTTGGTATGAAACAATTTTATTACTTTTCAAAAAATAAATTAAAGTTTGTAGAAATTACAAATTTTTATGCGAAACTCGTACTCTTTATAGGAGTTATGAGTATTGTAATTTCGAGTATTTTATTCGGGGGTTATTTCGTAATACGCGAAGTTATCTTCCCCGATTCACAACTTGCAACTTTACAAACGGAAAACCGGAATCTTCATAAAAAAGTTTCACAATTGCTGAAAGACTACAAAGAAACAAGTGCTGCTTTAGATAAAATAATTGATGCAGATAATACTTTAAGGCTTTCAGTTAATCTTAATCCACTAACAAAAGAAGAAAAAATTACCGGAATGGGTGGTAAAATATTCGATAATATTCCTATCTCAAATTCAAATGATTTGAATACGGTACTTAATACTGTGGACACATACATTGATAAAGTAGATGCACAACTTGCTTTTGTAAAAAATAATTATTCTAAAATAAAATCACAATTTGATACTAATAAAAAACTGTATGCTTCTATTCCTGCAATTAAACCTGTTGATGGAAGATACGGTGATAGATTCGGAATGCGTTATCATCCGATTCTTAAAGTAAAACGAATGCACAATGGAATTGATATTGTTGAAAATGTAGGTACAAAGGTTTATGCTCCGGGTAACGGCAAGGTTATTTTTGCAGGTCATAAAAGAACTACCGGTTATACAATTGAAATTGATCATGGGTTTGGCTATCAAACTAATTATTTTCACCTTTCAAAATTGAAAGTTAGAAAAGGAAATAGAGTTAAACGCGGAGATCTGATTGGATTATCGGGAAGAACAGGTACTTTATGTAACGGACCTCATCTGCATTACGAAGTTCGTCATAACGGGATACCTTTGAATCCTCGCAAATTTATTTTTGATAACATTAGTCTTTTTGACATTGTTGCGCATAAAAATTCTAAGGAGAAAGTTCAGTGATATGGACAGTTGAATTAGCCCGGTATTTGGATGATGCTCCCTGGCCGGCTACAATTTTGGAGTTAGTTGAATATGCTGATCGAATCGGAGCACCGTACGAAGTAATCGAAAATCTTAAAGAATCGAAAGAAAACGAAGATGAAGAGGAAGAAGAAATATACGAAAGTATAGATGATCTTTGGCCTGATCGTCCGACTGATGAAGATTATTTTTCGATGGATGCAGACGAATATACTTAAATTATAATTTGATGGAAAAGTTTCTCGACAAAGTTCAAGGGCAGCAAAGGGCGTTAAAAAATCTTTTCCAAATTTATAAATCCAATCGCATTCCCCATGCTTTTTTATTTTCAGGTAAAAGCGGTACTGGCAAATATTTTGCTGCTATCGAATTTACTAAACTGATTAATGGTCTTTACGCAGAAAGTGCTTCACAACATATTTCAAAAAGTATAGAATCTCTTTCGGAACCGTACATTCGTTTCGTTTTTCCATTACCTCGTGGGAAAAGCGAAACCGGTAAAGATAAACCTTATGATAAATTACAGCCCGCACAGTTAACTGAAATTCGTACAGAGCTTGAAAAAAAATGCATAAATCCATACTACACTGTTAATATTGAAAAAGCTTCAAATATTAAAATTACAAGTATCAGAGATATTAAAAGATTTACCGCATTAAGTTTTACCGATGTAAAATGGAGAGTGATAGTTATTTCTAAGGCGGAAAAAATGTCCGTAGAATCTCAAAATGCACTGTTAAAAAGTTTAGAAGAACCTCCGGAGGGAATTATTTTTATTCTACTCACTGAATCAAGTGAATATTTATTACCCACTATTAAATCACGTTGTTGGAACATTGAGTTTTCCCCACTTTCAAATAATGTGCTTACAAATATTTTGGTAAATAAATTTGACATTGATAGTCAAGATGCGAAAAATGCAGCACTTTTTTCAGACGGTTCAGTTACTATGGCAATCAATCTTTTACAAAATAATTTGAATGATATTCTTAAAAGTACAATCACAATTTTAAGATTTGCTATTGCAAGAAAATACTTTACTGCTTTACATGAATTAGATAATTATATTAAAAATTATTCGTCTGAAATATTTTTGATGATTTTAAAATTTATTCTCCTTTGGATTGATGACGTTATAAAAGACAGACACACAATTGACAATTATTATTTTGAACTCTACAAGGAGACAATAATTAAGTTTAATAGTAAGTTCAAAAATGTGAATGTAATAGAGCTTTATGACCGAATTAATTTCTTAATTGCATCAATGGATAAAAAGGTCTCCTTGAATCTTATTGCCCTGAATACTATATTTGAAATTGGTACTCTTGGTTTAAGGTAATTACAATGTATAATATAGATCTTTCTTTTTTCAATTCAAGTTACGATTCCGTAGATGTTATTGAAGAAAAATGTAACGAAACTTACCACCATATGATAGTTGAGGCGGCGGATGCTTCAGCAACTATTTGTGCAGATTGTGAATCTAAAATGTTAAACACACCCAAGGATGACAGAAATATAATTATTTCAAAGTCTAAAGGGGTTTTGGGTGAACATTTTTGCGTTATCCCTCCTAGCTATCATAGTAATGTTCAAATTGGTGATAGAATAGTTTTTCGTGTTGATGATTTTCAAGAAATTTCTAAAGTTGTTGAGGTTGGTGAAATTGTCAAATTCAGACGAAGTAAAGCAGGTAAGAGCAGAGAAACACTTCCTTCTTTTGTACGAAAAATAAATGAATATGATGATGAAAAATTAAATAGAAATAAAAAAGATGAAGAAAGGGCAAAACCGTTTTTTTATAAAATGACGGAAAAATATTCATTAGAAATGAAATTGGTTGATGTTCATTTTCAGTTCGATAGAAAAAAATTATACTTTTTTTATACTGCTGATGGCAGAGTTGATTTTAGGCAATTAGCAAAAAGTTTGGCAAGCGAGTTTAAAACAAGAATTGAACTTAGGCAAATAGGGGTAAGAGACGAAGCTAAAATTATTGGAGGAATTGGAACTTGCGGGAGAGAATCGTGCTGTTCCTCTTTTATGAATTCGTTTAAGCATATTTCTACACAATATGCCAGCGATCAGCATTTGTCAACCCGACTTACAAAATTGAGTGGTCCATGCGGAAAACTTAAATGCTGTCTTTCCTTTGAACTGGATAAATAAAAGAAATTATTTTTACTTATATACAGAATTGCATATCAAAAATTTAATAATTTAAGGAAAATTACAATGAGAAAAGTAGTTATTGTCTCTGCCAAAAGGACTCCGGTCGGTTCTTTTCAAGGAAAATTATCCTCGGTTCAGGCTACAGAACTCGGTTCAATTTCAATTAAAGCTGTTTTGGACGAAACGCAAATTGATGGAAATGTTGTTGATGAAGTTATTATGGGAAATGTACTTCCCGCAGGCGAAGGACAAGCACCGGCACGGCAGGCTGCTCTTAGGTCAGGTTTACCGAATAGTGTTGAGTGTTTAACAATCAACAAAGTTTGCGGAAGCGGTTTGAAAGCTGTTATGCTTGCTGACCAAGCTATTAAATGTAATGACGCCGATGTTATTATTGCCGGTGGAATGGAAAGTATGTCAAATGTTCCTTATATACTTCCGGGTGCAAGAAACGGTTATCGTTTGGGAAATAAAAAAGTAATTGATACTTTGGTAAACGATGGACTTTGGGATGTTTACAACAATATTCACATGGGAAGCTGTGCCGACAGTTGCGCAAAGGATTTCAATTTTACACGTGAACAATTGGATGATTTTTCAACAGAATCTTATCGAAGAGCAATTAAAGCACAGGAAACCGGTGCATTTAATGATGAAATTAT
>CAZXDS010000016.1:13278-31675 GCA_964639525.1 uncultured Melioribacteraceae bacterium
ACTGCTCCGGCAGACGCAATAAAACGTGTATTAGACAAAGCAAATATGACAACGGATGATATTGATTTATTTGAAATTAATGAAGCGTTTGCGGTAGTTTCACTTGCCGTAAATGAAATATTGGGATTGGATACTTCTAAAATAAATGTAAACGGCGGTGCTATTGCACTTGGACATCCAATCGGTGCAAGCGGTGCGAGAATTCTCGTAACATTGATTCATGCAATGAAAAAACGCAACGCTGAGTTTGGACTTGCTTCCCTTTGTATCGGTGGCGGAGAAGCTGCTGCCGTAATTGTAAAAAATTATAAAAGTTAGGTGATATTATGGAAATTAAAAAAGTAGCGGTTATTGGCGGCGGTACAATGGGAAACGGAATTGCTCACGTTTTTGCATTGAACGGTTTTGATGTTTCACTTGTTGAAGTTAAACAGGAACTGTTGGATAGGGCAATAAGTAATATTACAAAAAACCTTGACAGGCAATTAAAAAAGGGAAAAATTACTGAAGAGCAAAAACAATCCGCACTTTCAAATCTGCATTTGGTTGTCGGTACTTCAAATATTTCTGAAGATACCGATTTGGTAATTGAAGCTGTAGTTGAAAACAAAGATATTAAACAATCAATATTTAAAGAATTAGAATCTAAAATTAAAAGTGAAGCTATTTTCGCTTCAAACACATCTTCTATTTCAATAACAGAACTTGGTTCTGCTTGCAGGGAAGATAGATTTATCGGTATGCACTTTATGAATCCTGTTCCTATGATGAAACTTGTTGAAATTATTAAAGGCTATTCTACTTCAACGAAAACTTTTCAGACTATAAAAGAACTTTCACTAAAACTCGGTAAAACTCCCGTAGAAGTTAATGATTATCCCGGATTTATTTCCAATCGTGTTTTAATGCCGATGATTAACGAAGCAATCTTTGCACTTTACGAAGGCGTAGCTTCGGCAGAAGATATTGATACGGTCATGAAACTCGGAATGAATCATCCGATGGGACCTTTAACACTTGCGGATTTTATCGGTTTGGATGTTTGCCTTGATATTATGTATGTACTGTACGAAGGATTTAACGACCCGAAATATCGTCCTTGCCCGTTGCTAAAAAATATGGTAGCTGCAAGAAAACTCGGAAGAAAATCCGGCGAAGGATTTTATAAATACGATTAACGATATTGTAAATACCGTATCTTAAACTATGTAAAAAAAAACTTTAACCACGTATATTTTTGTATGTGGTTAAAGCTTAATAATATTTTCCTTTTATTCTGTTCGATAAATTTATTAATAATAATTTTGTGAGAAACAATTATTTTTATACGAGAGATGCAGAATAAGCTATAACTTCAAGTAAAATATCTTTTTCAACTTTATTGTATTCTAACTAAATTGCATAAATCAAATTTCACTTTCTTTCAATAACATAATACTCAACTTGATATCAACCGACACAATTTTAATTTTAGATTTTGGTTCTCAATATACGCAGCTTATTGCACGGCGAATTAGAGAAGCAAATGTTTATTGTGAAATTCATCCGTATAATTTTAGCATAGAGAACATAAAGGAAATACAACCTAAAGGAATAATTATTTCCGGCGGTCCGATGAGTGTTTATGACGAGAATGCTCCGAAAATTGATACTGCAATATTTGATTTGAACATTCCAATTCTCGGTATTTGTTACGGATTACAATTAATAGCAAATCATTTTGGCGGGCGTGTTGAACCGGCGAAATCTCGCGAGTACGGAAAAGCGGAATTGCAATTGCTGAGTTACGCCGTAATATTTGAAGATGTAAGAAACAATGCAATTGTGTGGATGAGCCACGGTGATTTCATTACCAGACTTCCCGAAGGGTTTATAATCAGTGCCAAAACAGAAAACTCACCAATTTGTGCAATATCAAATCCATCAAGAAAAATATACGGTTTACAGTTTCATCCGGAAGTTGAACATACAAATGAAGGTAGAAAAATTCTAAATAATTATTTGTTCAAAGTATGCGAGTGCAAAGGAAATTGGACACCCGAAAATTTTATTGAATGGAGTGTTGAACAAATACGAAAAACTGTCGGCAGTAAATATGCAATTTGTGCATTAAGTGGTGGAGTTGATTCTTCTGTGGCAGCACTTCTTTTACAAAAAGCGATAGGTAATCATTTAATCTGCATTCATGTTGATAATGGTTTGATGCGTAAAAACGAAAGTGAAAAAGTTGTGAAAATGTTTGAGAAAAATTTTTCATTAGATGTAAAGCTTATTAATGCTTCCGGTGAATTCTTGTCCAAGTTGGAAGGAATTTCCGATCCTGAAAAAAAGAGAAAGATAATCGGCAATACTTTTATTGAAATTTTTGAACGAGAGGCAAAATCTTATTCAGATGTAGAATTTTTAGTGCAGGGCACTTTGTATCCCGATGTGATTGAATCTGTTCCGGTAAAAGGAACGTCAGTTACAATAAAATCACATCATAATGTTGGCGGTTTACCTGAAAAGATGAATTTAAAACTAATTGAACCTTTTCGTGAATTATTCAAAGATGAAGTGAGAAAAATTGGTTACCAATTAGAGCTACCGAAAAAATTTATTGAAAGACATCCGTTCCCAGGTCCCGGACTTGCAGTAAGGATTCTTGGTGAAATTACAAATGAGCGTTTGAAAATATTGAAAGATACTGATGAAATTTTCATCAATCTTTTACACGAACTGGGGTTATACAATCAAATTTGGCAGGCATTTTCTGTTTTGCTTCCAATTCAAACCGTAGGCGTTATGGGTGATAATCGAACTTATGAAAATGTAGTGGCTTTGCGAGCCGTAAATTCAACTGATGGAATGACAGCCGACTGGTATCACTTTGATTCTGATTTTCTTGAGATTGCCTCTAACAAAATAATTAGCGAAGTTAAAGGAGTAAATAGAGTCGTTTATGATATCAGTTCCAAACCTCCTTCAACAATTGAATGGGAATAGCCAAAAGTGAATAATACGGAAAATAAATTGAGAATGGCAACACAGTTTGAAGACGAAAAGAAATATCTTCATGCCCTGCAAATTTATGAACCGTTGGTTAATAATGATAAATATAAAAAAATTGCGTGTCTGCGTCTTTCAAATATTTATGAAAAACTGAATAATGCACAAAAAGCAAAACAATTACTTCAGTGCTACTGCGAAACTGAGCCTGATGATTATTCAGTAAAAAAATATTTTGCTCACTTTTTGCTCCGCAATAAACTTTATGAAGATTGCCTCGCGGTGCTTTCGACAATTTCAAATGAAGAAAGCAGCGAAGTGTTTTTTCTTTCAGGTTATGCAAATTACAATCTTGGTGAATTTGAAATTGCTCAAATTAATTTTGATTCTTTTATCGAGAGTGAAAAAAAATCAGAATTATTGTTTGAGGCACACCATTATCTGGCAAAAATATATTTAAATCAGGGTAATTTGGAAGAAGCTGAAAAAAGTACGTTATATTCAGAAAAATTATTTTCGCAAAATGCTGATTTAAAACAGACGCAGGCAATAATATTTTATTATAAAAAAATGTATAGACACGCTTACGAAAAAATACGCAGAGCTTTGGCTTTGAATGAGGCGGAACCAAGTTATATGAAATGGGCAGGAAAGATTTTATTAAAAGTTGAGGATTATAAAAAAGCGGAAAATTATTTGAGGAATTATATCAATGTAACTGAACCCGATTCAGAATTACTTACGTTACTCGGTTCAGCTTGCTTAAATACGGCTAAAATGGAAGAAGCAAGGTCTCTTTTTGAGCAAGCATTAGAAATTGATCCGCTAAATGAAAATGCGAAGAAAGGGATACTTAAATGCAGTTAAAGCGATGGCAGTATTAAAAATTAAAGATCTACCTTTTGATGACCGTCCGCGCGAAAAACTATTGTTGCGGGGTGTTCAAAGTTTAAGCGATGCTGAACTACTTGCAATTCTTTTGCGTACAGGGCTTAAAGGTAAATCGGTAGTTCAAGTTGCCCAAGAAATATTACAAGAAGAAGGCTCGCTTTCTACACTGGCAAGCAAATCTGTAGAATCGTTAACTAAGTATGATGGGATTGGTAAGGATAAAGCTGCTACACTTGTAGCCGCTTTTGAAATTGTACGCCGAGTGGAATCAAACATTCAGTGGTATCAAAAGAAACGTATTACGGAGCCAAAAGATGTTGCTGAAATGTTTATTCCAATTTTAAGGGATGAAGTACAAGAAAAATTTGTTGTAATATGTTTAAATGCAGCAAATAACATTTTAAAATATAAAGCTATTTTTACAGGTACATTAAACTCAAGTGTGGTTCATTCAAGGGAAATATTTAAATTTGCTATTGAAAACAATTCGGCAAATATAATTTTAATGCACAACCATCCAAGCGGCAATTGTGAACCAAGCAGAGAAGATATTGCGATTACAAAAACAATTGTTGAAGCAGGAAAAATAATTGACATTAAAGTATTCGACCACATAATTCTTGCTGGTAATAATTTTAGCAGTTTTGTTGAGAGAAAACTATTATAAATTTTAGTATATTTAAAAATTAAAAAAGTTTACGAAACTCTTTATT
Organism: uncultured Melioribacteraceae bacterium; assembly: GCA_964639525.1. Classification (GTDB taxonomy): domain Bacteria; phylum Bacteroidota; class Ignavibacteria; order Ignavibacteriales; family Melioribacteraceae; genus CAZXDS01. Next base: position 17,871 of record CAZXDS010000016.1, read on the forward strand.
TTAAGTAGTTGTATAATATTTCAAATAATTATCAATCAATCAGAGGATACAAATGAACAAAACTAGAAAGTCGCTCAGCCTCTTGTTAGCATCTTTATTTCTTGTGGGAACAATTGGAATTACAAGTTGTAGCGGTGTTAACGAGGAAGAAATGGCTCAGCTTGAAGCTCTAAGAGCCGAAGTAAGTTCACTACAAAAAGATGCTAATTATCTTAAGAGTGAAAAAACAAAGCTTGAACGTGAAATTGCAGAAAAAAATGCAAAATTAGCACAATGCGAAAAAGAGATTGCAAATACTAAAGCAAATCTAAACAAAATTGGTAAATAGAAATTTTAACCTAACGGAGGAAATAATGAAGAAATTATTGTTAAGTGTCTTAACACTTATGTTGCTTTTCTCTGCAAGTCTTTTCGCACAAGATAATGAAATGACATCAGAGCAATGGCAAAATGAAATTAATTCTTTAACTGCTAAAAAATCAGCTCTTACAAAAGAGATTAGCATGCTAAAGAGCCAAATAAATGATCTTAAAGAACAAAGTGCAGGAATAACATCTGCAGAAGATTGCCAAAATAAATTGTACACAACCGTTGAATCAAATAATGCAAGTGTTGACAATTTTAGAAATATGGTTAATGCACTTGCAGCTAACGTTGATGCAAGAACAATGCCCAAAAAAGATCGTCAGGCTGAATTGGATAAATTGCAGGCTAGTAAAATGAGTGCACTTCCTGAATTTTATGACATACTCCATAATCAACTAGGAAGAAAATTGGATGCTTGGGAAGTTAAACCTGAAGTTGTGCTTTACTCGGTTGTTCGTGGCGATAATTTATGGAATATCGCTAAAAAACCGGAACATTACGGAAACGGTTTTGCTTGGCCTAAAATCTATAGTGCCAACAAGGATCAAATTAAAAATCCTGATTTAATTTATCCAAAACAAGTTTTTAAAATCCCCAGTTTAACTGAAGAGGAAAAAGCAAATTACGATAAAATTAGAAAAAATTATAAACCGGCACCAGCTCAAAGATAATTTTGTTTAATTTGATATCGAAGAACATTATTTAATTATTAGCCCTTTTCATTTGATTGGAAAGGGCTTTTTTTATTTTTAGGAGGAAAATACGCAAACGGAAAAAGTATTTAAAATTGAAAATACGGATCAAATTTCACTGCTTGGTTTTAATGATGCAAATATAAAACCGATTCAAGACAGATTTAATGTTGCACTTACTATTCGAGGTGAGGAGGTTCACCTTAAGGGCGATGAAAAGGAAATTAATGCAGTTGAAAAAGTTTTTAAGGAAATGATTTATGTGCTGAACACAACCGGTAAATTAAAAGTTGAGGATGTTGTAACAATAATTAGTCTAACAGTTAACGGTAAAGAAATTGTAAGTCAAAGTGAATATGATAACATAGTTCTCTATTCGAAAAAAGATACGATTAAGGCAAGAACTCCTAACCAAAAAGTGTATTTGAACGAAGTTAGAAAAAATGATATCTGTTTCGCAATCGGTCCGGCCGGAACCGGCAAAACTTATCTTGCGGTTGCTTTTGCTGTTTCCTCGCTAAAGAAAGGTGAAGTGAAGAAAATTGTGCTCGCACGTCCTGCCGTTGAAGCCGGTGAAAGTTTAGGATTTTTGCCGGGTGACTTTAGGGATAAAATTGATCCCTATCTTCGTCCGCTTTACGATGCTCTAAATGATATGCTGCCTTCAGAGCAGTTAAAATCTTATGTTGAAAAAGATATTATTGAAATTGTTCCTTTGGCATATATGCGCGGCAGAACGTTGAATAATTCTTTTGTGATTTTGGACGAAGCACAAAACTCGACCGGAATGCAGATGAAAATGTTTCTCACTCGGCTTGGACCAAATTCAAAAGCCATCATTACAGGAGACACTACACAAATTGACTTACCTTCAAACACTCAAAGCGGATTAAAACAAGTGGAATCAATACTAAAAAACGTTGATGGTGTTTCATTTGTTTATTTTGAAAAGAAAGATGTTGTTCGCCATAAGTTGGTTAAAGATATTATTAACGCTTATGAAAAATTTGGAAATGGGAAAAATAAAAATTAGGGCATGTGTTCCTTCGAAAACGGAACCTTTCTTTTATTATTCGAATTCAATTTAAATAATGGAAGAGAGAAAACAGGTTACCAAATAGAATTTTGTTTATCAAAGTTTAACTCAAAAATAACAATCATACAAAAAATATTTAAAATTATTCCTACAAATTGAATAACTTTATAATTCTAAATTATGAAATTATTATACAAATAGAATAAATTAATTGGAGGTTATACAATGGCAGTAAAAGTCGGGATTAATGGATTTGGAAGAATCGGACGCTTGGTTTTCAGAAGAGGATTGGAACTGGGCGGTATTGAATTTGTTGGGATTAACGATTTAACAGATGCAAAAACTTTAGCACATCTTGTTAAATATGATTCAGTTCACGGAAAATTTAAAGGCGAAGTTCATGCTGAAGATAATCATTTGGTAGTAAACGGTAGCAAAATAAAAATTACTGCTGAAAGAGATCCTTCTAAATTAAACTGGAGAGAACTTGGAGTTGATGTTGTGATTGAATCGACCGGAGCTTTTAGAACAAAAGAATTGTGCATGAAACATGTCGAAGCCGGTGCAAATAAAGTTATCCTTACTGTTCCGCCAAAAGGCGATGTTGATGCAATGGTAGTTCTTGGTGTTAACGAAGAAGTTCTTACTGGCGATGAGAAAGTTGTATCAAATGCTTCATGTACAACTAACTGCCTCGCACCAATGGTTAAAGTATTAAATGATACTTTCGGTTTGGATAAAGGTTTTATGACAACTGTTCACTCATACACAAATGACCAGAGAATTTTAGACTTTCCCCATTCTGATTTAAGAAGAGCACGTTCCGCTGCAGTTTCAATTATTCCTACAACTACCGGGGCTGCAAAGGCAGTTGGAAAAATTATTCCTGAACTTGCCGGTAAATTAGACGGGATGGCAATGCGAGTTCCTACGCCAGACGGCTCAATTACTGATCTCGTAGTAATACTTAAAAAAGAAACTACAATCGAAGAAGTGAATGCTGCATTCAAATCTGCTTCCGAAAATGGTTTGAAAGGTGTTATGGAATATTCAGATGAACCGCTTGTATCGGCTGATATTGTCGGTAATCCACATTCAAATATTTTTGATTCCCTTTCCACAATGGTGCAGGGTAATATGGTTAAGGTTGTTGGCTGGTATGATAATGAATGGGGCTACTCTTCTAGGGTTGTTGATTTATTATTAAAAATTGGTAAGTAAAAAATTTAATTATTTAAATTTAAAGACGCAAAATGTCAATTGATAATTTGCGTCTTTTTTATTATTAGGGAAATAGGTGCGGCATGAATAAGCTAACAATTGATGATATTCAATTAAGAGGGAATCGTGTATTAACACGTGTAGATTTTAACGTTCCGTTAGATTCTCAGCAAAATATAACGGATGATATTCGTATTAAATCTGCTTTGCCGACAATTAATAAAATTATCTCGGAAGGCGGAAGGGTAGTGTTATTGAGTCATCTCGGGCGACCAAAGGGGAAAGTTGTTGCTGAAATGAGTCTCAAACCTGTTGCAGACAGATTAGCTGAGTTATTGAATAAGCCTGTTAGGTTTGCAAATGATTGTGTCGGCTCCGAAGTAAATGATCTAATAAATTCAATGAAAAACGGTGATGTTGTTCTATTGGAAAATTTAAGATTTCACGAAGAGGAAACTGACAACGATAAGGATTTTGCCAAGCAGCTTGCACAGTTTGGAGATGTTTATATTAATGATGCTTTTGGAACCGCTCACCGTGCTCATGCTTCAACAGAAGGTGTAACGCATTTTATTAAGTATTGTGCAGCAGGATATCTAATGCAGAAAGAGTTGGATTATCTTGGACAAGCTGTTGTCGAACCGATCCGCCCGTTTACTGCAATTCTCGGCGGAGCAAAAATTTCAGGCAAGATTGATGTTATTCAAAATTTATTTTCTAAAGTTGACAATCTTATTATCGGTGGTGGAATGGCGTTTACGTTTTTCAAAGCGATGGGATATGAAATTGGTAAATCGTTGTTGGAAACTGAAAAATTGAATTTGGCAAAACAGATTTTGGAAAAAGCAAAATCATCCGATACAAAATTACTATTACCTAAAGACGTGATTGTTGCAGAGGAATTTGATAATAATTCTCCTTCGGAAGTTGTTGAAATTAGTTCAATTTCTGCTAACAAAATGGGTTTGGATATTGGACCGGAAAGTATTAGAGAGTTTTCGGAGATAATAAAAAATAGCAAAACAGTTGTGTGGAACGGACCTATGGGGGTTTTTGAATTTGATAATTTTGCCAAAGGAACATTTTCAATCGTGGAAGCACTTGTTGAAGCTACGGTCAACGGAGCTGTTACAATTGTCGGCGGAGGAGATTCTGCGGCTGCTATAAAAAGAGCAGGCCTTTCTGATAAAGTCTCTCATGTTTCTACAGGCGGTGGTGCTTCTTTGGAGTTCCTTGAAGGCAAAGTTCTTCCGGGTGTTGCTGCCTTGTCTGATAGATAGAGACAGTTTAATTGTACAATTATTTAATTATTGTGTGCAGCATGGTTTTGTTTGTGATGAATTGAAACAAAACTGTTAATAGATTAGTCCAAAGGAATGGGTTTTGCTGATTTTTGTATTAAGAAAAATTAATAGTATATTAGAAATTTATTAGAGTAGGATTTATAGATGGGATACGGTTCAAGAGATTATTACAGACCTTCAGGTCTCGGCGGATTTTCGATGTTTCCGCCGGTTCTTAAAAAAATTATTATTGTAAATGTAGTTGTCTTTTTTATTCAGATGATTTTTGATAATTTATCTTTTGGAGGCACTCCGGGATGGTATATCTTAAATAGATATTTTGCACTCAATCCAATTGCCGGTGTTGACCAAGCGGGACAAGCATTTAATTTTCAAATATGGCAATTAATTACATTCCAATTTATGCACGGCGGCTTCGGGCATATCTTTTTTAATATGCTGATGCTGTGGATGTTTGGAATGGAAATTGAGAACATAATGGGCTCGCAGAAATTTTTAGTTTTTTATCTTGCTGCCGGAATTGGAGGCGGATTAGTACAGGCTTTTATTAGTCCGATTTTTGTTGGTGGCGGTGCTCCTACAATCGGTGCTTCCGCCGGTGTTTTTGGTGTGATGTTTGCTTTTGCTATGTATTTTCCTGATAGACTTATTTATCTGTATTTCCTAATTCCCGTAAAAGCTAAATATTTAATCGGTTTTATGGTTCTTATTGAATTTTTCTCTGTAGGAAACCAATCGATGGTAGCCCATTTAGCCCATATTGGTGGTATCGTGACTGCTTTTATATTTATAATGTTGGATCGAAAACAAAAAATTAATGTTAATAGCTGGATAAATTCATTTAAAAATTTGTTTTCAAAGAATAAAAAAAATCCGTATAATTCATTCAAAAACAAAACTTTCCGTTTTACAAAACAGAGTGATGGCGAAATACAAGATGCACAATTTTTTGATATAAATGATAAAAGTGGAAAAAGTAAAAAGCCAAGTCAAGAACAAATTGATCAAATATTGGATAAAATTAGTCAGAGTGGATATCAAAATTTAACGGAGAAAGAAAAGAAAATACTTTTTGAAGCTAGTAAATATGATTAAATTATCGCGATTAATAGTTGTAATTGTCGGTCTTTCAATTTTGATATCTGCATGCGCAGATAAAGAATTGATTGATAAACAAACAATGGCAAATGCGTATGTTGATATTTTAATTGTTAAGGAAAAATATCAATCTAACAGTGATTCATTAACGGTAAATCAAAAAAATATTTTTAAAAAATACGGTATAACCGAAAAAGAGTATGAAGCGACATTGAAATCATTTAAGTTTGATAAAGATGTTTGGACTGATTTTTTTAAAACTGTTTATTCAAGAATTGATTCGCTGAAAAGTAAAAAAGAACGATTGGCAAAAAAGCATATACATGTTGAAAAAAATAAATGAATGTTTGAAGTATAAACATTGTAAATTGAACTTATACTATTAACCTGGCAACAATTCTAATTGCATAACGGCAACTGTCATTCCGGCAATCTTTTAGCCGGAATCTCAAACAGTGTCAGAGATTCCTATTATTCACAGAATGCTGCGCAAAAGCATGTGGGGACGACATGTTTCTTCTAGTGAAAATGCAAGTTGTTTAATTGCCGGTTTAATATTAACATTTTTCTGCAAATGCAATCACGTGTCCATCAGGATCTGAAATGTAACCCACTTTATCACCCCAATCACGAAGTTCCAATTTGCTAATTTCTTTTCCACCGAGCTTAATTCCTCTAATTAAATATTCATCGGCGTTTTTTATTTTTAAGTATAACTCACATCGTGGAATTCCATTACCTGAATTTGGATGCGGTAGTTTGTCCGATAATATTTTCGCAATGCCATTTTCGGGCATTAACCCAAGTTTAACTGAATTCGATAAACCAATTTCAGTCATTCCCGGCACATTCAAACTCGGTTTAATTTGAAAAAGTTGCTCGTAAAATTCTGTGCTTTTTTGTTGATTGGCTACATAAAGAATGAATTCAATTTCGTACATTTTTTCCATCTCAATTAAGTTAATTATTAAAATATTTTTTTAAAAAATGAAAATTATTTTTATAAAGTAATCCCCATTTGAAGCAGCACAATTTTTATTTTTGAATAGCTAATATTGTGAGGAAGTTTCTCTTTTATTTGTTTAAGATTTTCCCAATCGCTTGACTTTACCACATTTTCAATCACTTCCATTTCTTTTCTTTCCAACAGATTAGAAACGTTTACCTGCGGCGAATAATTTTTTAGTGTTTCAATTTGCAGGTAAACTACACTTTCCGGTAGCTTCGTTAGCTTGGCAATTTCTTCAAGTTTATACCCTTTATTAATTAATGATAATGTTTTTGTTAAAATGTTAGATAATGAAGTATTTTTTTTTATTTTATTTGTGTTGCGTTTTAAAAATTCACTTATTTCAAACAAAAATTCATCACCGATTTTGTTAAACATTCGTGTGTTAATTCCTCCGACCGAAATTAGTTCAGCCGAATTTATTGGTTTTGTTTTAGCGATGTTTCGGAGTATTTCATCGCTGCAAATATATTGAATGGGTTGTGAATATTTTTTTGCCAGCCATTTACGAGATTCTTTTAGAGTATTAAATAATTCAAGAGTTTGCTCTGCTTCAATATTTCCAATGTCTCTGTCCGGTTTATTTTCAGTGGAAGTGAAAAACGATTTCCCCTTTTCCGAAAGATAAAATGAATTATTTCGCTGTTTTATCATTCCTTTTGAAAAGAGTGAATCGACTGAAGTCTCTACCTCATTCTTTTTATATTGTTCGCAAGACCCGTATGTAGATAAGAAATGATATGAACCGGTTTTATCAAGACCGAGTAATATTTTATTTAACACTGATTTTCGTATTATAAACTTAGATTCGTGGATGGTCTGCAAGATTTTTTCTTCAATATATTCACTGAATCCTGTTAAACTTGATGTTTGTTTTACGCAATTATCACAGTGCCCGCAATGGTAGTCATTTTTTTGTTCACCGAAATAAGAAAGTATAAAATTAAATCTGCACTTCTCGGTATAAGTGTATTCAACCATTTTATCTAACTTTTTGTATGAGTTAGCTCCCAATTCATACAAATTATCGGCATCCAATTTCACATCATTAAATGGCACACGTTCTTGCAGCATTTTTAGCACAGGTTGAACTGACGGTTTTGTAAAGGTTATTATTCCGAGATTATGTAAAGTTTCAAAGTGTGCTTTGAGTTGACTTTTTGAATGAGAAGTATGTTTTGATAATTTATCAAAATCAATTGCTACTTGTGAAACAAAAGAGCTTGCTCTATAAATTTTGAGAAGATAAAGTATGAAATTTTTTAAATTTTTATTTCTTAGTGAAGAAACATAATTTTTCAATTCTGTGTTGTTAAAAATAAATCGAAAAAAATAATTTCTTCCAAATTGAGAAACTTGCTGAAAACAGCCGGAACTTTCCAAAAAATTAAAAGCAGAATTAAATTTCAATTCATTAATTCCACGCTGTAAAAGAATTTTAAAAAAATGTTTCTCAAGCAAAATTTCATTTTGAGGGCAGCTTCCTATTGCGACTTCCGCATAATCACAAATTGTATTATAAATTATTCCCAACTCGTTTTTGGTAGGAAAATTATTCTTGATAAAATATTCTTGAATTATTTTATCTTTCAAATCATACAGAAGATAGATGTGTGAAATTTTACCATCTCGCCCCGCTCTGCCAATTTCCTGATAATAATTTTCAATTGTACCGGGGCAATTAAAATGAATTACCGTACGAATATTTCCCTTGTCAATGCCCATGCCAAAAGCATTCGTAGCAATAATTATATTTAGTCTGCCGGAAAGAAAATCATCTTGGATAATTTTCCTTTGTCCCGAAAGTAAACCGGCGTGGTAATATCCGGCATTAATTCCGTTAAGGTTTATGTAATCATTCAGTTCTTCGGCATTTTTTCTTGTTGAGGTATAAACAATTGCCGGCTGTAGATTTTCTTTTAAAATCTTAAGAGTTTTTTCCTTTTTGTGCTTAGTGTGAAATACATTGAGAAAAAGGTTGTCTCGTTCAAAACCGCTAACAAATAATTGTGGATTATCAATCCCCAGTTGTTCTATAATATCCTGCTGAACAACAGGAGTAGCCGTTGCAGTGAATGCAGAAATTTTCTTTATGCCTATAAATTTGGCAAATTCTTTTATGCGGCGATAATTTGGCCTAAAATTGTGCCCCCATTGACTAATACAATGGGCTTCATCAATAAATAAATAGTCAGGATTTAATTTCTTTACTCTTTGAACAAAATAATTGTTCGCCAATTTTTCTGGTGAAACGTAAAGTAATTTTATTTTGTTCTGACTGATTTTCAATAGAACTTTTTCGGACTCAGGGAAGTCTAATGAACTGTTAATAAATGCTGCAAGTTCTTCGTTTTTGTTCAATGAATCAACTTGGTCTTTCATAAGTGCAATTAACGGAGAAATTACGATGGAGAAAGATTCACCCATAATTGCAGGAATTTGATAACATAACGATTTGCCGGCGCCGGTAGGGAGAACGGCAAGAATACTTTTTCCATTTATGATGGTTGTTATTATTTCTTCCTGAACAGGTTTGAAATATGAATAACCAAAATATTTTTTGAGTATATTTAATATTTTCAAAAAATTAAAATCCTATTTTATGATTAAATTTTCTACGCAGTAAGCTGCTGAAGAGAATTTAAAATGATAGAGAACAAAATGTTGTTAAAAAAAATATTTCATTAAACAGAAATTTACAATATTTATTATAAAGGAACTTTATGAATACAGTAGAAGTAAATAATTTAACAAAAATATTTAAGACTAAAATCAAGCAAAAGCAAGTGATTGCATTAGATGATTTTTCACTTTCTGTTGAAAAGGGAACCGTGTTTGGTTTGTTAGGACCAAATGGTGCAGGCAAAACGACTCTCGTAAAAATATTACTAAGTATTGTTTTCCCAACTTCAGGCAGTGCTAAAATATTGGGAGAAGATATTTCAAACATTAAAGTAAAGGAAAGAATAGGCTATTTGCCGGAAAATCATAAATTCCCATTATTTCTTACGGGAGAAAATGTTCTGAAATATTATGCGAAATTGACAAAAATGAATATGACCGGAATTGATAAAAAAATTGAGGAACTCTTGTCTCTTGTAAAAATGCGAAAATGGAAAAAAACAAAAGTTAAAAATTATTCCAAAGGGATGATGCAGAGGCTCGGTCTTGCACAGGCTTTAATTAACGATCCGGAATTGATTTTTCTTGATGAACCTACGGATGGTGTTGACCCGATTGGGCGAAAGGAAATTAGAGATGTGCTTGTAAATTTAAAAGAACAGGGCAAAACAATTTTTTTAAACAGTCATCTTTTGTCGGAAATAGAACTAATTTCAGATAGAGTAGCAATATTAAACAAAGGCAAAATGGTAAAAGAAGGAACTGTTGAGGAAATTACTTCAAATCATGAAGAATACGAAATAGCAACGGTGCAGAATATTGGCGAAGGAGTTTGGCAGGAAGTAAGCAGAGAATTTAATGTTAGTAATTTAAGTGGGAATCAATTTCAAGCAAAAGTGAATGATAGCGAACATTTGAATAAACTATTGGATTTGATTCGGAAAAAAGAGATTCAAATTAATTCTATTGTGCCTAAGAAAAATTCTTTGGAAGATATGTTTATTTCACTTATCAATGAAAATGAAGGAAAAAATAAAAATGAATAATATATTAAATATAACCAATTTAACTTTTCGTGAAGCTTTTGCCCGAAAAATTTTCATCTTCTTCTTTGTAATGTCAACAATAGTTCTTTTAATTCTTACGGGAATTTTCAGTTCAACCGATGCCACAAGCTTAACCGGTGTTATGAAAGTCAGAGGTCCGAACCACGAAATGGTGGGAAGCATTGTGGGTGCGTTAAAATTAATTTTGCTTACACCGCTATACGGGCTTGGTTTATTTCTCTCAATATTCAGTGCTTCAAGTTTCATCCCCGATATGCTTGAAAAAGGGAATATTGATTTGCTGTTATCCAAACCAATTTCGCGTGGACAGATAATTATCGGCAAATTTTTCGGCGGGTCGCTGATGGTTTTTCTGAATGTAACTTATCTTGTTTTCGGTTTATGGTTGTTGCTTGGATATAATTTTAACGATTGGTCGGTTAGCTTGCTTTATGCGGCTTTCATTATAACTTTTACTTTTATGGTGCTTTATTCGCTGATGATTTTACTCGGAGTTTTAAGTAAAAGTTCAGTATTGGCAATGATGGTTTCCTTCGCAATATTTGTTGTTTTTTCACCGCTTCTTGCAGCTCGTGAAACTTTCGGAGTATTAATCAGCAGTGAAACAGTTAAGTTCATTTTGAATATCTTATATTATATAATTCCGCAAACATCCGAACTTGGTACAATGATGAGTTCGGTTGCATTGGGAAATGGAATTGAAAATTTCCAAACGCTTATAGTATCAACAATTTTTATCTTTCTTATGCTCGGAAGTTCAATTATTATTTTTAGTAAAAAGGATTATTAATTATCGAAAGTAATAAGATTCAGAAACCTATTAAAAAGGTTTTTTAGGGCAAAAAATTTTGATAAAACGGTAGTGTTAAATTTTTTACCTAAATTACTGGAAAATAATACTATGTATAGGTAATAATTGATAATATTCTTTATCTTTTATATGTATAAAAGAAAATCCAATTTAAATAATATTTGGTATGGAAATTGTTCCCATAAATAAATTTTAATACAAATATGGAAAACTAATGTCGAAAGAAAAACTTGAATTAAAAGATTTACTTGAGGGGCAAGAAATTGAACCGGAAGAAAGCCGAATAGATTATGTTGCTATTATAGGCGCAGGAGTTATGGGACAAGGAATTGCACAGACAATTTCCGCATCGGGAATAGATGTTTTAATAATTGAAAAAGATAATGAACATTTGGAAAATGCTCAACGGGGAATTAAAGAGTCGATGAAACGTGAAATTGCGCGTTGGGGAATGACCGATAGTGAAATGCGAGCAATTTTGAGCCGGATAACTTGGAGTTTAGACATTAACGAAGTTAAAGAATGTGATTTGATTATTGAAGCTGTTAAAGAGAGTTTTGAATTAAAAAAAAATATATTACAGAAGTTGGACAAAATTGCTGAAGCGGATACAATACTAATTTCAAATACTTCTACGCTTAGTTTAACAGAGATTGCTGAAACAACAAACCGTCCGGATAAAATTATAGGTGTACATTTTCTAAATCCGGTTCCTACGGTTCCTTTGGTTGAATTAGTCAGAGCGTTGGATACTTCGGACGAAACAGTTGCAATTGTTACAAAATTTGCCGCAGCGATACAGAAAACTCCGATTGAAGTTTATGAATATCCGGGTTTTGTTACTACTCGTTCAATAGTTGTTTTATTGAATGAAGCGTTTTATATTCTGCTTGAAGGAATAGCAAGCGCAGAGCACATTGATACTGCAATGAAGCTTGGATATAATTTCCCGATGGGACCGTTGGAAATGGCAGATTCAATGGGATTAGACGAAGTGTTGACGTGGATGAGACAGCTTTGGAAAACAATCGGCGAACCGCGTTATCGTCCTTGTCCGCTATTGAGAAAAATGGTACGTGAAAGAAAACTCGGTAAAAAAACCGGTGAAGGATTTTTTAAATATGATAAAGACGGAAAAATTATTCCAAAGGGGAAATAATGAGAATTTTAGTTTTGAATTGCGGTAGCTCATCGGTAAAATATCAATTTATGGATACCGAACTTTCATTAACGCTTGCAAAAGGAATGGTTGAACGGATTGGGATGAACAGTGCGGTATTAACGCATCAACCACACGGAAAAGAAAAAATTAGAATTGTAGGAGAGATTTTAGATCACACAATAGCTTTAGAATATGTTATTGCAGTTTTGTTATCACCGAATCATGGTGTAATTAAAGATAAAAATGAAATTGATGCAGTTGGGCATAGAGTAGTTCATGGGGGTGAAACTTTTTCAGGCTCTGTACTTATTACCAAAAAAGTTATGGATGCTTTGTGCGATAACATTGAATTGGCACCGCTTCATAATCCACCGAATATTAAAGGTATAAAGGCAGCAATAAAACATCTTCCGAATGTACCTCAAGTTGGTGTATTCGATACAGCTTTTCATGTAAACATGCCTCGTTATGCTTATCTTTACGGAATTCCCAGAACACTTTATAAAAAGTATAAAATTAGGCGTTACGGATTCCACGGAACTTCGCACAGGTTTGTTTCAAAGCGAGCTGCATTCTTGATGGGGAAACCGATTGAGGAATTAAAAATAATTACGGCACATCTTGGAAATGGTGCTAGTATGGCTGCAATTAAAAACGGACAATCTATTGATACAACAATGGGATTTACGCCTCTTGAAGGTCTGCTAATGGGGACAAGATGCGGCGATATGGATCCATCCGTAATTACATATATAATGGGCAAAGAAGGTCTTACACTTGCCGAAGCTAATACATTAATGAACAAGCACAGTGGATTGATTGGTGTAAGCGGTGAGAGCAGTGATATGCGTGAAATCGAAATTGCAATGGAAGAAGGGAATACAAGGGCAAAAGATGCATTTGATGTTTTTTCATACCGAATTAAGAAATATGTAGGGGCATATACTGCTGCAATGGGAGGAATAGATGCTCTTGTCTTCACCGGCGGTATTGGTGAGAATTCAATCAATGTTCGTTCAGCCGTTTGCGATAATATGCAGTATTTGGGAATTGAACTTGATGCGAACCGAAATGAGCATGCGGAAAATGAAGCTGAACTGTCTTCTGCAACTTCACGTGTTAAAGTTTTTAGAATTCCTACAAATGAAGAATTGGTTATTGCACTTGATACTGAAAAAATTGTTAATAAACAGTTAGCCGCAAAGCAGGAGCAGAATGATGAAGATGAGGGAAAGATTGAGTTTAATTAGATGGTAAGGTAATAGATAATTTGAAGGGAATTCCGTGGATTTAGGACTGAATAATAAGAATGTATTTGTTACAGCGGCAAGCAAAGGCATTGGTTTTGCAACTGCATTATCGTTTGTAAATGAAGGCTGCGATGTGGCAATTTGTTCGAGCAATACTGAAAATCTTG
>CAZXDS010000017.1:0-30335 GCA_964639525.1 uncultured Melioribacteraceae bacterium
TATACTCTTAACGTGTTGTTTTTTGTAATCTTAATTTTGACCCCGAATCGCTGGGGATTTCGTACTCCCGCTGATTGAATTAAACTCAGTAAAACAAGTGCTTTCGACCGTTCTCATATTAAAATTTTTATTGTATTAATCTTTTAGCCAAATTCGATTAAGAAAGCAGTACCGAATTTCTAATTATTATCAACTTTATTTTCTAATTACTTATTATATTTGCAATAATGTTAAAAACACTTCAAATAAAAGATTACGCACTGATTGAATCACTTTTTGTTACTTTCAAAAGCGGATTGAATATTATCACGGGTGAAACCGGAGCGGGTAAGTCTATTATCATTGATGCTCTCGGTTTAATTCTTGGTGAACGTGCTACTTCCGACTATATTCGTAAAGGAGCGAACCGAGCAATTGTTGAATGTATTTTTGATATACCCCAAAACAGTAAAATTGTTAGTCTTTTAACAAATAATGAAATTGATGATGACGATGAATTAATCATCCGTCGGGAAATTTCATTGAAAGGGAAAAGCAGAGCATTTGTTAACGACACGCCTGTTAGTGTTAATGTCTTAAAAACTCTCGGCAATTTACTCGTTGATCTTCATGGGCAGCACCAGCACCAATCACTGCTTTATCCTGAAAATCACATTAAAATTGTTGATGAATTTGCAGGCAATGAAACTCTTCTGAACAGTTTCACGGAAAAAATAAATGCGTTTCATAATTCGGTAAATAGTTTAAATAATCTCATTTCCCGTTCGTCCGAAATAAAGGAAAAGAAAGAGTTTTATGAATTTCAGATAAATGAAATTGATTCGGTTGCTCCGGTGAAAAATGAAGATGATCTTTTAAACAATGAATTAAAAATTCTCGAAAATTCCGAACTGCTGTTTTCTTCCACTTCGAAAATATTTGAAGAATTGTATGATAGTGAAGAGGCGTTGTACAATCGACTTGTGGCTGTAGAAAAGCAGTTGGAAAGCCTGGCAAAAATTGATAATACATTTGGAGAAAAGGCAAAAGAGTTCGGTGCTATATTAAGTTCAATTGATGATGTTTCGGAATTTGTTAGAAAATATAAAGACACGGTTAATGTTGAACCTTCACGTCTTGATGAAATAAGGGAGCGATTTGGGGCATTAAATTTACTGAAGAAAAAGTTCGGAGGAAGTATTACTTCTATTCTAGAACACCGTGAAAAAATTGGAAATGAGCTTGAAGGTATTGACAATTTGGATAATGATATTTTGTTATTACAACAAAATATTGAAATACACAGGACTGAACTTGCAAAAATTGCAAAAGCTATTTCGGAAAATAGATTAAAAATTATTGAAAAAATATCCGAGGAAACTGAAAAGCAATTATCAGAATTGGGGATTGCTGATTCTGATTTTCAAGTTAAGATTACAAAACAAGAGTTTACCGGAACCGGAAATGATTTTGTGATTGAAGATAAAAAAAAGCATCGACTTTTTTCGAATGGTACGGACATAGTTGAGTTTTTTATTTCAACAAATATCGGAGAAGATTTAAAACCGATTGCAAAAGTAGCATCGGGCGGGGAAATATCACGCATAATGCTTGCAATGAAAACAGTGCTTGCCCGCAAAGATAAATTGCCGCTTTTAATTTTTGATGAAATTGATACAGGTGTTAGTGGACGAATTGCAAGTAAAGTCGGCAAAGCTATGAAAACTCTTTCAAAGAATCATCAGATAATTGCTATAACTCATCTTCCACAAATTGCAAGATTTGCCAACAGTCATTTTATGGTTGAAAAGCTGCCCGTAGAAGGAAGAGTATTGAGCAATATCAGGCAATTGGGAAATGATGAAAAAATAGAAGAAATAGCTAAACTCATTAGTGGTGATACTGTAACTACAACTTCTTTGAAAAGTGCGAGAGAACTGCTTTCCCAAAAATGAAAATCATTTTAGTTTTATAAATTGTTTAATTATTAAGTTTACATATTGTCATACTAACAAAAATAACTAATTTGAAAGAAACTGCTATCTATATCCACATTCCGTTTTGTGACCACAAATGTATTTATTGTGATTTTTATTCTATTACCAAAATAAAAGATGTTGAAGATTATCTAATTTCATTAAAAAAAGAAATAGAACATTTTGCAAAAACTTATTCGGAAAATAGAATAATTTCATCAATCTTTTTCGGCGGCGGAACTCCTTCTTTTATGTCGCCACAATATATTGAATCAATAATCAATCAAATATCTAAAAATTTTAATTTAATGAATGATGCTGAAATAACTCTTGAAACTAATCCCGGAACAGTTGATAAAAAAAAGATTCGAGATTTTCTGAATGCAGGAATTAACAGATTCAGTATCGGCATACAATCGTTTGACGATGATGAATTAAAGTTTTTAACACGAATTCATAATTCAAATGAAGCCGTAAAAACAGTGTCGCACATTTATTCTGCGGGATGTGAAAACATAAGCATCGACTTAATTTTTAATCTCCCGAATCAAACCAAGAACACTTGGAGAAAAAATTTAAAAACAGCTTTGTCTTTGCCGATTAAACATATTTCAGCTTATAGTTTGATTCTTGAAAAAGGAACAATACTAAATAAAATGGTATTAGACGGAAAAGTGAAAATACAGGGTGAAAATTATGATGCCGATTTGTACGAAATGACAATCGATTTATTAACCGATGCAGATTTTGAACAATACGAAGTTTCTAATTTTGCAAAACCAGGTTTTGAATGTAAACACAATCAAGTTTACTGGAAGCACAAAGAATATTTTGGGTTCGGTACTTCGGCACATTCATTTAGTGGTAGCGAAAGATGGTGGAATTATTCAAGTCTTAGTATGTATATTCAAGCTGTTAGTAAAGGTGGTAACGCTGTAAGGAATTCGGAAAAATTATCCGGTAGCGAAATGTTGGAAGAAATGGTAATGCTCAATTTAAGAGGCAGCGGATTAAATAGAAACGAGTTAGAAGTTGAATACGGTTCTGACTTTTCTAATAAAAATATTTCTTATATTGCAAATTATATAAAAGAGGGCTATTTAACCGAGCAAAACAATATTTTACGTATGACAAAGAAAGGTTATTTGGTTTGTGATGAAATTATTGCAAATTTATTGGCAAATATTTGAGGAATTTATGAAAAAAATAAAACTTCACTGGCAAATTTTAATAGCTTTAGTATTAAGTATTTTATTTGGAATATTCTTACCTGAATATGTTACTTACACTTCTTGGATGGGAACACTTTTTTTAAATGGGCTGAAGATGGTAATAGTCCCATTGATTTTAAGTTCAATAGTTTCGGGTGTTGCAAACATTGGCGGGGCAAATAATTTCGGCAGACTCGGGTTAAAAACTTTAGGTTATTATGTATTAACAAGTTTGTTGGCAATTATTACCGGGCTTGTGTTTGTTAACATAATACGTCCGGGAGTTGGAATTGACTTAGGACTAACTCATTCAGTTAAAGGTTTGGCCTCGGCTCAAAATTCTTTTGGAAACACAATACAAAATATTATTCCCAGCAACATTTTTAGAGCATTTGCTAACAGTGAGATGCTTGGTGTAATTTTCTTTGCAATGATTCTTGGCTTTTTCATTACAAAAGTTGAAACTAAATATCAAACAATGCTCACGGATTTCTTCAATGCTTTTTTTGAAGTAATGATGAAAATCACGATGTTTATTATCAAATTTGCTCCACTCGGCATTTTCGGAATAGTTTCAAACATTGTAGCAAAGCAGGCAACTCAAGGCAATTTAGGCGTTGTGGTTTCAAGTTTGGGATTTTATATGCTGACGGTTGTACTTGCATTAGCAACACATGCTTTTATAACTTTACCGATTCTTGTAAAGTTTATCGGGAAATCGAGTCCGATTAAACATGCGCGAGGAATGGCAACTGCCTTGCTGACTGCATTTTCAACCGCATCCTCAAGTGCTACACTTCCGCTTACAATGGAAGCTGTTGAGCATAAAAGCGGTGTGTCGAATAAAATCACAAGTTTCGTTCTTCCGCTCGGTGCAACAGTAAATATGGATGGGACAGCTCTTTACGAACTTGTTGCCGCAATATTTATTGCTCAGGCTTACGGACTTGATATTCCTTTGGTTCAGCAATTTGTTATGGTCTTTGCCGCATTGCTTGCTTCAATTGGTGCAGCGGGAATTCCAATGGCGGGTTTAGTGATGATAACCGTAGTGCTTTCTGTTGTGGGCTTGCCTCTTGAAGGAGTAGGTCTAATTTTGGCAGTTGATCAAATACTTGATATGATGCGTACAACCGTGAATGTTTGGAGTGATTCTTCTTGTGCTGTTATTATTGCAAAATCGGAAGGTGAAATATTAAATGTATAAAATATATAAAATATATAAAATATAATATTTAACAAATAAAGGGATATTAAAATGGAAAAGAAAAACTCAAGAGTTATAGAAGCGATAGTTTTATCAGCCGGTATTATAATATCTGTAATTATATTTTCAATTGTGTGGAAATCCGCAAGAACTGCCGATCAAACTATCACCGTTACAGGTTCGGCAAAAATGCAGATAACTGCAGATTACGCGTTACTGACAGGTACATTATCCTCACAAAATTATCAGGCTAAAGCCGCATTCCAAAATTTAAAAAACGAAATGCCGAAAGTGGTGAAATTTCTTAAAAAATATGGTTTTAAGAAAAAGGATATTAAGTATTTTACAATTAATAGTTATCCTATTATGAAAATGAATGATAAAGGATATAGTACTCAACAAGTACAGGCGTACAATTACAATCAGAGAATTCAAATTGAATCTTCGGATGTGAATAAAATCAAAGAAATTTCTCTTGCCATAAGCTCACTTGTTGAAGACGGAATTAATTTTAACGTTGACCCGCCTCAATTTCTTTATACAAAACTAAACCAAATTAAAATAGATATTCAAGCAAAGGCGGCGGCAAATGCAATGCTGCGTGCGAAAAAAATTGCTGAAGCTACAGGCAGAACTTTAGGACCATTACGTAAAGCGAGAATGGGAGTTATTCAAATTACGCCGAGAAATTCTACGAATGTTTCAGATTATGGCTTTAACGATACAAGTTCGATTGAAAAGGAAATAACCGCAGTCGTAAATTCATCATTTGAAATTCAATAATAATATTATTTTAAATTGAACAAAAAAATACTTCGACTTGCAATTCCGAATATTCTGAGCAATATTTCTATTCCGCTGCTCAGTTCCGTTGATACTGCTATAATGGGGCATTTGGATAAGGTGTCCTACATCGGTGCAATTGCAATAGGTTCCACGATATTTAATTTTATTTATTGGGCATTCGGTTTTCTGCGAATGGGCACAACCGGTTTAACTGCGCAGGCATTTGGAAAATCGAAAAAGAAGGAAACTCAATTAACGTTGGCACGGGCATTAAGTGTGGCTCTACTTTTCGGAATTGTATTTATTTTGTTTCGAAATATTATAGGTGATATTAGCTTCTATTTTTTCCATTCCACGCCTGACGTGGAAACTTTTGCAAAGGAATATTTCTTTATCCGAATTTTTGCTGCTCCTGCCACTCTTTCGCTTTATGCTTTTCACGGGTGGTTTCTCGGTGTGCAGAATGCGAAATTTCCGCTTTATCTTTCAATAATTATTAATGCTCTAAACATAATGTTGGATTATATTTTTGTGTTCTCATTTAATATGAACGCTGCCGGTGTGGCTCTTGGAACTGTTATTGCACAATACGTCGGTTTAATTTCAGCGATTTTACTTTTCAATAAATACTATGCCGATTATAAATTTAGTATCAAGCTAAAGGAAATAATTCACTTTGAGGATATTAAAAAATTCTTCAAAGTGAATGCTGATATTTTTATCAGAACATTAAGTTTAGTTTTTGTTTTTACTTTTTTTACAGCTGAATCCGCAAAATACGGTGATAATATTCTGGCGGCTAATGCGATTTTGATGCAATTGTGGATGTTGCTTTCATATAGCATTGATGGTTTCGCATTTTCGTCCGAAAGTTTAATTGGTAAGTATTATGGAAAAGCGGCGAGTGAGAAAATTAAGCAAGTTGTAAAGTATTCATTTTTATGGGGACTTGGTTTCGGGGCTGTTTATTCATTGGTATATTTTTTATTTGGGGAAGAAATACTTTTTCTGTTTACAAATAACAAAGAACTAATTTTAATTGCTCTTTCATTTTTCGGTTGGACAATTGCTGCTCCGCTAGTTAATACGGTGTGTTTTCTTTGGGACGGAATTTATATTGGAGCAACCGCGACAAAGACAATGCGTAATTCAATGTTGTTTAGTACTATACTAATATTTTTCCCAAGCTATTATTTACTGAAACCAACTTTAGGAAATAATAGCCTGTGGCTTGCAATGACTTTATTTATGCTTGCCCGCGGTATAACTTTAACTATTAGTGCTAAAAAAAATATACTTAAAATCACTTAACACGCTATTAAATAAAAGTTATTGGGGACAGTAATTTTCTTGCTAATCTTAGATAATCATCGTAAATTTGTAATTCTCTATTCGCCCTTGAAGGGCGTTTTTTGTTTCTATGAAATTGGATAAATTAAAAATATTGCAGCTAACAGAAAAGGTAGTTAAAGAACTAAACTTTTTCCTAATTGATGTTAACTTCCGTGGTGACAGTCGGAACCAAATTATTGAAATTTTTGTGGACAGTACTTCAGGCATCACGGCTGATAATTGCAAAAGTATAAGTCGTCAAATTGGGGCAATAATAGAGGAAGAGGAACTGGTAAGCGGAAAATATCGTCTTGATGTTTCTTCGCCCGGATCTGACAGATCACTAAAATACTTAGAGCAATATTCAAAACATATTAATCGCAGTTTTGAAGTTGAGTATTCTGATGGTGAAGAAATCCGAAAGGTTAAAGCAAAATTGGTAAAAATTGAAAACGATACTTTGTTTTTTACCAGCAATAAAAATGAGATTACTATAAACTTTAATAATATTAAGTCGGCTAAAGTATTAATTAGCTTGTAATAACGGAGAAAAGATAAATGAATAATTTAATTGTCGAATCATTTTCGCAAATGGTTCGCGAAAAAAGTGTTGACAAGGATGTTCTTGCAAATATTATAGAAGAAGTATTCGGTATATTGGTAATGAAGAAGTATGGCGAAGAATCTGACTTTGACATTGTTGTAAATATGGATAAAGGCGATATCGAAATATTTCTTCTTAAAGAAATTGTTGAGGAAGTAGAAAATCCGGAAACTGAAATTAGTATTGAAGAATTGAACAACAAAGGCAATGAGGAAGAGCTTGAAGTTGGCGACGAATACGTTGAAAAAATTGAACTCGCTTCTTTCGGACGCCGCTTAATCAATTTAGCAAGACAAAGTTTGAACCAAAAAATTCGTGAAATTGAAAAAGAGATTGTTTATAAAGAATATAGTGAAATGCTTGGCGAAATTATTGTAGGTGATATTTACCAAGTTCGGAAAAATGATATTCTTGTTAACCACAACAAAAACGAATTGCTTATGCCTCGATATGAGCAATTACCGCGTGAACGTTACCGTAAGGGCGATACAATTCGCGCCGCGATTAAAGAAGTTAAAAAAACACCAAACGGACCGGTTATTATAATTTCCCGTGCCGATAATGTTTTCCTAAGAAGATTATTTGAAATTGAAATTCCTGAAATTTATGACGGGATTATTTCAATTAAAGGTATGGCGCGTGAACCCGGTGAAAGAGCTAAAGTATCGGTAGAATCCCAAGACCCGAGAATAGATGCTGTTGGTGCCTGTGTGGGAATGAAAGGTGTTAGAGTTCACACTATTGTTCGTGAGTTGAATAATGAAAACATAGACGTAATTAACTACACGGATGATCCGGTTGTTTATATTCAGCGTTCTCTGGCTCCGGCTAAGTTAAAGCAAATAGAAATTAATGAAGATGAAAAAACGTGTAAAGTATTTGCCGACAGCGATCAAGTTTCATTAATTGTTGGGCGAAACGGAGTAAATATTCGTCTTGCAATTAAGCTTACCGGTTATGAGATTGATGTTATCCGAGAGGCAAAACCTTTTGAGGAATATGAAGACGATATTGAGTTAGTTGATTTGAAAGAAGAACTAACGCCTGAAATGGTAACACTTTTAATAAATAATAGATTTGATACCGCAGTTGAAGTTTTAACTGCCGGTGTTGAAAAATTAAAAAATATTGACGGATTGGATGAAAAGAAAGCCTCAATTGTTATTGAGATTATTAAAGACCAATTTGAAGAAGAAGATTAAAAATTTATAAATAGGTAATAATTATTATGGCAGAAGTCAAAAAGCCGAAAAAAATTCGTTTGTTTAAGTATGCTTCAGAATTTAATCTTTCAACAGATTCGATAAAGGATTTTCTTATTGAAAAAGGATATAAGATTAAATCTCATATGTCAATTTTAACAGATGACATGTTATCGGATATTAATATTGAATTCAAAAAAGATATTGAAAGTGCGGAAAAACATTACAGAAAGGTATCTGATTTTCATAAAAAACATTCTGATAAAGAAGAAATCAAAAAAGAAGAAGTTGTTGAGGAAGAACCGGTTGTCGAAGAAGAAATTTCTGAGAAGGAGGTTGTTTCGCAAGAAAATGAAATAGTAGAAGTTGAAGAAGAAGTTGAAGAGGAAATAAAACAAACAGCGGAGACGGCAATAGTTGAAATTTCTGATAATGAAGCTGTGGAAGCAACTGAAAATATAGAAGAACCAATTAAAAAGGCAGAAAAAGTAGAGACCGAAGCAGAAGAAATACAAGAAGAACCGGTTGCTCCGGAAAAAGTTAAACCGTTTAGAACTCAAGCCGAAATTGATATTTCTAATAAAAAAACCGGTTTAAAAGTTCTTGGCAAAATGGAAATTGCAGAAAAAAAATCTAATAAAAAAGGCAAGAAAAAGGTAACCGCAAAAACTGCATCCGATAAAAAGCCGCAAGATAAAACAACAGAAAATAAAACTAATCAGGATAATGTTAAGAAGAAAAAAGTTCTTAAAAGAAAGAAAAAAACAACTGATAATCATGAAGATGTTGCCAAAACAAAGAAAAAACGAAGAGCTAAGAGACTTGCAGTTGATAAAAAGGAAGTTGAGGCTGCAATTAAGAGAACCTTGTTAAGTATGGAAGGTTCTTCTGCATCAGATGATAGAGCACATGTAAGAAAGAAAAAAAGAATTGAAAAAAATATTGTTCAAGAGCAAATTCAGCATGAAAAAGAAGAGCACGATCAAACTACTATTAAAGTTACTGAGTTTGCCTCTGTAAATGAGTTGGCGAACTTGATGAATGTTCCGGTAAGTGAAGTTATTCAAAAATGTATCGGACTCGGGTTAATGGTTTCAATTAATCAACGTTTGGAAGCTGAAATTATTACTTTGGTTGCTGACGAATTCAGTTTTGAAGTTGAATTTCAGGAAGAATTTAAAGAAGAAATTTTGCAAGATACTGAAGACGATGAATCTACGCTGGTTTCGCGTCCGCCCGTGGTAACAATAATGGGGCACGTTGATCATGGAAAAACTTCACTGTTAGATTTTATTCGTGAAGAAAATGTTGTTGCCGGAGAATCAGGCGGAATAACGCAGCACATTGGTGCATATTCTGTTGAATTAAGCGATAAAAGAAGAATCACATTTCTTGACACTCCCGGACACGAAGCTTTTACCGCAATGCGTGCCAGAGGTGCTAAAGCTACTGATATTGTTGTGCTTATTGTTGCTGCTGATGATGCTGTGATGCCGCAGACTATTGAAGCCATAAATCATTCATTGGCTGCCGGTGTTCCGATTGTGGTTGCAATAAACAAAATTGATAAACCGGGAGCCAATCCTGAAAAAATAAGGCAACAGCTTGCCGATAGAAATATTCTTGTTGAAGATTGGGGCGGCAAATATCAAACTGCAGAGATTTCAGCCAAAACCGGTAAAAACGTTGACCTTCTTTTAGAAAAAATTCTACTCGAAGCAGAAATGTTGGAGCTTAAAGCAAATCCTGATAGATTAGCGAGGGGAACTGTTGTTGAAGCATTACTTGATAAAGGACGCGGTGTTACAGGTACAATTTTAGTTCATAAAGGGACGTTGAAAATCGGCGATCCTTTTGTTGCCGGAATTTATCAAGGCAAAGTGCGGGCAATGTTTGATGTAAGAAACAACAAAATTAATAATGTTCCGCCTTCACGCCCGGCAGTAGTACTTGGTTTTGAGGGTGTTCCGCAAGCCGGAGATGATTTTATTGTTGTTGCCTCCGAAAGAGAAGCTCGCGAAATAAGCATTAAACGTCAGCAATTGAAACGTGAAATGGATAACCGCCAGGTAAAACATATTACGCTTGATGAAATTGCAAACCAAATTAGCATGGGCGGTATTAAAGAACTTCCGCTTGTTATTAAAGGTGATGTGGATGGTTCCGTTGAAGCATTGTCGGATTCATTTATGAAATTATCGAAAGAAGAAGTTGTTGTAAATATTATTCATAAAGGTGTCGGTGCTATTACGGAAGGTGATGTATTGCTCGCTGCAGCTTCGCACGCAATTATTATCGGCTTCCATGTTCGTCCAAACTTAAATGCAAAGCGAACAGCAGAAAAAGAAAAAGTTGACATTCGTATTTACAATGTAATTTATGATGCGATAAATGAAATTAAATCGGCTCTCGAAGGTTTGCTATCGCCAATAATTTCTGAAGAAACTACAGCAACTATTGAAGTTCGTGAAATATTCAAAGTTCCTAAAGTTGGAACAATTGCAGGCTGTTACGTTCAAGACGGTAAAGTAATTCGTGCAAGTAAAATTAGGCTCTTCCGTGATAGTGTTGTTATTTACACGGGAGCGCTTGATTCGCTTAAACGATTTAAAGATGACGTTAAAGAAGTGGACGCAGGTTACGAATGCGGGTTAAATATTTCCGGTTACAACGATATCAAAGTCGGCGATGTTATAGAATGTTACAAGATTATTGAAACTAAACAAAAGTTTGAATAGTTATGTCGATAAGGCAGGATAAAGTTTCAAATATGATTAAAGAAGAAATGAGTTTAATATTTCTTCAAAAAATACAAGACCCTCAACTGGGTTTTGTAACTGTAACCCGTGTAAGAGTTACGCCGGATTTGAAAGAAGCAAAAATATATTTTTCGGTTTTTGAAAAAGAACTAAAAGATAAATTTTTGGATAAAATTAATGATATTAAGGGATTTATTCGTTCCGAGTTGGCAAAACGGCTTAGTATCAGATATGTGCCTGAACTGTTCTTTTATATTGATGATTCGCTTGATTATGTAGAAAAGATGGAAGAAATTTTTGAAAAAATTCACCGAGATGATAACAAAGACGAATCGTAATTTTAGTAGTGATGAATTACTTGAAGGAAGAGTTTTTCTTGTTGATAAAGATGTTGGCTTTACTTCCTTTGATGCTGTAAACTTAATTAGGAAACGCGCACGAATTAAAAAAGTCGGGCATGCAGGAACTTTGGATCCCGCTGCTACAGGACTTTTAATTATTTGTACCGGAAAAAAAACAAAGTCCATCAATGAGTTTCAAGGGCAGAATAAAACTTACGAAGGCACAATTTATCTTGGTAAAACAACTCCTTCAATGGATAGAGAAACCGAATTTATTGAGGAAAAAGATATTACCGGCATTACACTTGAACAAATTGAAGAAGTGCGAAAATCTTTTCTCGGTAAACAAACTCAAATTCCTCCTATGTACTCGGCACTTAAGCACAAGGGAAAGGCACTTTATAAATATGCCAGGAAAGGAATTGAGGTTGTTAGAGCACCAAGAGAATTTGAGGTGTTTAATTTTGAAATATTGAAAGTTGAATTACCGGAACTCACGTTTGAAATTAATTGCACAAAGGGAACCTACATTCGAGTTATTGCAAATGATTTTGGCGGCAGGTTAGGCTGTGGTGCATACTTAAGTTCTTTAAGAAGAACAAAAATTGGTGATTACGATGTGAAGGATGCTCTAACTATTGATGAATTGAAACAATCGTTATCCGAAGGGAAATCATTTTAATGAATATATATACAGACATTGCTCAAATAGAAAAAGATAAAAATACAGTTGTTACAATTGGCTCATTTGATGGAGTTCACATTGGGCATAAAAGTATTTTTAATGCATTGCTGGCAAAGTCAAAAGAATTAAAATCAAGAAATTTTCTCGTTACTTTCAGTCCGCACCCGAGAACAGTAGTGATGCAGGACTCTACTGTCAATCTGCTGACTACAATTAGAGAGAAGAAAGAATTATTTGAAAAAGCCGGAATTGAAAATGTTCTAATAATCAATTTCACAAAAGAATTTGCTCAGAACGATTATGAGGATTTTATCAATAAATATTTTGTTCAAGGTATGGGCATTAAACATTTTATTCTTGGTTACGATCACAAATTTGGTAAAAATCGTGGCGGAAATGAAACGGTTCTAAAACAACTTGGTGAAAAATACGGTTTTGGTGTAAGTGTTGTTCCGCCGGTATCAATTGAAAATGAAACATTGAGCAGTTCTAAAATTCGCAAAGCACTGCTAAGCGGAGATTTGAACAAAGCAAATAAATATTTAGGACGCAATTTTTGTTTTTACGGCAAAGTTGTAGAAGGTGCAAGGCGAGGAAGACTAATAGGCTTTCCGACTGCAAATCTTGAAATAAACGATCCGCATAAACTTGTGCCTAAAAGCGGAGTATATTTAGTAAATTGTTCTTTGAATTTTGAAAAATATTACGGTTTGATGAATATCGGTTACCGCCCGACATTCGGTGATGTTGACGAAATTAAAATTGAAGTTTATATTATTGATTTTGATAAAGATGTTTACGGAAAAAATATTCGTATCGATTTTATTAAACGTATTCGTGACGAGAAAAAATTTAATTCAAAAGAAGAATTAATTGAACAAATTAACAAAGATAAAGCCGATACACTTAAGTTTATCGGTGAATTGGTTAAGTAAAATTGTTTGCAAATGGAACTCGGTAAAATATATAATGAAAATTGTTTGGACACAATGAATAGAATGCCCGATAACTTTGCAGATATGGTTTTAACCTCACCGCCTTACGATGATTTAAGAATCTATAACGACTATTCATTACCGTTTGAAGAGATTGTTATAGAACTATTTAGAGTGCTGAAAAACGGCGGAGTTGTTATTTGGGTTGTTGGAGATAAAACTGAAAAAGGAAGCGAAACGGGAACATCATTTAAACAAGCATTATATTTTAAGGAAGCCGGATTTAATATTCACGATACGATGATATATTATAAAAATAATCCAATGCCGACGACGGGGAACAGATATCATCAGCATTTTGAATATATGTTTGCTTTTTCAAAAGGCAGCCCGAAAACTTTTAATCCTATTACCGAGCCGACAAAATACAGCGGTTTGGCAAATATGAAAAATCGCGGAAAAGAAGGAACTCTGAATTATAAAAAAGTTGAAAGAACAAAAGAAAAAAAAGTCGGTAATGTTTTCTTTTATTCGGTTGGCGGAGGTATTTCAACAAAAGATAAAATTGCTTTTCGGCATCCTGCCATTTTCCCTGAAAAACTTGCAGCAGACCAAATTAAAACTTGGTCAAACGAAGGCGAAATTGTTTATGACCCGTTTATGGGAAGCGGAACGACTGCAAAGGTAGCACACTTATTAAAAAGGAAATGGCTCGGTTCGGAAATATCAAAAGAATATACCGATATTGCCGAGGAAAGATTGAAAGAACATATAATTGATAATTTGGTTTATAATTAATAAAAATTTTTAACTAATTAATTCCGGGTAATGCTGGAATTACATTGTAAAACAAACAGAAGGAATAAGTAATGAACTTAACAAAAGAAGAAAAGAAAGAGATAATTAAACAATTTGGAAAAACTGAAAGCGACAGTGGAACTGCTGAAGTTCAAATTGGAATTCTTACAAAAAGGATTAATAAATTAAACTTTCATTTTAAAGAGCACAAAAAAGATCACGCATCAAGACGCGGTTTAATGCAGATGGTTGGTAAAAGAAGAAGACTTCTCGATTATTTGATTAAGAAAGATATTGAAAGATACAGAGCAATAATTAAAGAATTGGGAATTAGAAAATAAGAGGAAATTAAATGATATATACAAAAGAAGTAGAAATTGGCGGAAAAGTAATTTCCATAGAGACCGGAAGATATGCCCGCCAGGCAAATGGTGCGGTTATGGTTCGCTGCGGCGATACGATGGTTTTTGTTGTAGCTACCGCATCAAAAGAAATGAGGGACGATATTGACTATTTTCCACTTTCAGTAGATTACAGAGAAAAACCGTTTGCCGCCGGAAAAATTCCGGGCGGATTTTTCAAAAGAGAAGGACGACCTTCAGAAAAGGAAATTTTAACTTCGCGATTAATTGACAGACCTATTCGTCCGCTTTTTCCCGAAGAATATAAAAATGATACACAGGTAATTGCCGTAGTTTATTCATTTGACGGCGAGAATAATCCTGATACTCTTGCTGCACTCGGCGCATCTGCAGCGTTAACAATTTCCAATATTCCGCTGCTCGAATCTGTTGCACAAGTTAGAGTCGGCAGAATTGACGGTGAATTTATTATTAATCCAACTATGGAACAAACCGAAGCAAGCGACATTGAGCTTGTTGTTTCAGGAACTATGGATTCAATTATGATGGTTGAAGGCGAATCGAAAGAAGTAACCGAAGACGAATTACTCGGTGCAATAAAATCGGCACACGACAGCATTAAAAAATTGATTCAAGTTCAAAATGAATTACGTTCCGAGTGCGGTGTTGAAAAAATGGATGTTGATAGAAACGTAGTGAACGAAGAGCTAGTTAAAGATGTAAATGAGTTGGCTTACGATAAATACAAGGAAACTGTTGCAACTGTTCTTGGAAAAGTGGAAAGATCGGAAAAGAACAAAGCAATAAACGATGAAGTTCTGGCTTTACTTTCAGAAAAATATCCGGAAGAAGAAAAAACTATTAAAACAATTCTTCACGATTTGGAAAAGGATTTAATGCGAAAACGAATTCTTGAAGAGGGAAAACGTTTGGACGGTAGAGTTACAAACGAAATTCGCCCCATTACTGTTGAAGTCGGTTTACTTACAAGAACTCATGGTTCCGCTCTTTTTACTCGCGGTGAAACACAAAGTTTAACTACTTTAACTCTCGGAACAAAAAGAGACGAGCAGATAATTGACGGGCTTGGCGAAGAATTTAAAAAACGTTTTATGCTTCACTATAATTTCCCGCCTTTTAGCGTTGGTGAAACAGGAAGATATGGTGCCCCCGGAAGACGTGAAATTGGTCACGGAAATCTTGCCGAGCGTGCATTAAAATTTGTTCTTCCCGATGAAGACAAATTTCCGTATAGTATTCGTGTTAATTCAGACATTATGGAATCAAACGGTTCTTCCTCAATGGCAACTGTTTGTGCAGGTTCGCTTTCAATGATGGACGGAGGCATTCCAACTAAATGTGCTATTTCCGGAATTGCCATGGGATTGATTAAAGAAGGTGATAATTTCAAAGTACTTTCGGATATTACCGGAAATGAAGATCATCTCGGTGATATGGATTTCAAAGTTGCGGGTTCGGATAAAGGAATTACAGCTTTTCAAATGGATATAAAAATTCAGGGAATTTCTTTTGAAATTATGGAACAAGCTCTTGCACAAGCAAAAGAGGGCAGAGTTCATATTTTATCAAAAATGAATGAAGTATTGGCAGCGCCAAGAGAAAGTATCTCAAAATTTGCTCCGGTTATTTTATTTACAAAAATAAATCCTGATAAGATCGGTACGGTTATCGGACCGGGCGGAAAAGTAATTCAGGCAATCCAAAAAGATTATTCGGTTGATATTTCAATAGAAGAAGATGGAACTGTAAATATTGCCGGTATTGATTTGGAAATGTCGCGTAAAGCAAAAGAACATATTCGTCTGTTGGTGATGGAACCGGAAGTAGGTAAAACTTATCACGGAACTGTGGTTAAAATTGCTGATTTCGGCGCTTTTGTTGAAATACTTCCCGGCACACAAGGACTTTTACATATTTCACAAATTGCAAATCATCGTGTAAATAAAGTATCCGATGTTTTGAAGGAAGGTGAAAAAATAAAAGTTAAACTTATCAAAATGGACAGAGGTAAATATAGTCTATCAAGAAAAGTTTTATTAAAAGATGAAACGAAAGAAGAAGAAACTTCTGACGAAAATAAAGAAGAATCATAATTTTCTTTTATAATCAAATTTGGGACAGAATAAAAGTATGCCCTCGCGGTGAAAACTTTTTATGATGTCCCTTTTTTATTTTAAATTGAATAAAGAAAAAATGAATCGTCATGTTGTTTGCCGAGACGAATTGTTTCAGCATCTTTGTTGAATGACTTGTGGATTGTTCAAAATTTTAAATAATTTTTTTAAAAAAATATCAAAATGAAAATCGGTTCTCTAAATATAGGCAGTAAACTTATCGTAGCTCCAATGGCGGAGGTTACTGATGCTCCATTTAGAAAAATTGCGAAAAAAATGGGAGCCGGATTAACATTTACACAGATGGTTAGCGCCGATGGTGTTGCCCGCGGTCATTTTGAAACTCTTCGCCTTCTAACATTTTCCCGTGAGGAAAAGCCGATTGGCGTACAGTTGTTGGGCAATGATCCTGAAATAATTAAGGATGCCGTAAAAGAAATAATTAAATTAAAACCTGATGTAATTGATATTAATGCAGGCTGTCCGGTTAAAAAAGTGCTTTCAAAAAAAATGGGTTCCGCATTACTCAATTTGCCTGACTTATTCGGAAAAATAATCAAACAAATGGTTGATTCGTCAAACGGTATTCCGATTATTGCAAAAATGAGATTGGGAAAAGACCGGAATAATATCAATATTTTGGAAAACGCAAAAATCGCCGAAGATAACGGGGCTTCCGGAATTATAGTTCACGCACGAACTGTAGATATGCAGTATAGTGAACCGCACTTGCCCGAATGGATTAGAAAGGTTAAAGAAATTGTTAATATTCCGGTTATTGGAAACGGTTCGGTTTTTAATCCGCAAGATGCACTTGAAATGATTAAAACAACAAACTGCGATTCTGTAATTGTTGCCCGGGGCGCTTTGGGGAATCCGTTTTTATTTAGTAGATTTAATATTTTAGACGAAACAGGTACCGATCCCGGAACTCCGTCTATTGAATTAATTGAAAAAACAGTGCTTGAACACATTGAATTAATTCGTAAAGAATATGGTAGAATTTTAGGACTTACCAAAGCAAAGAAAAATATTATTTGGTATTTTAAAAGTTTAAATGGAATAAATTATTTAATTAACGAAACGCTATCGGCAACGGAATTTGAACAATTACCAAAAGTGATTGAAAAACATATAGAAAATTTAAAAATAGGAAAATATCCTATAAATAATAAAAAAATTGAAATTGAGGAAAAATTCAAGCAGAAAATTCTTTTTTGGCTACTGAGTGATAAACCTTGATAAAAAAAATTGAGAAATAAATATGTCAAAAGAAATTATTATTTCATCTTCAACAACTCAAAACAGAGTTGCAATTACCGAAGATGAAAAACTGGTCGATTTTTTTGTGGATCATCCGGAAAAACAAAGAATGGTTGGTGATATTTACTTTGGTAAAGTTGCCAGAGTTCTACCAGGAATACGGGCTGCGTTTATTGATATTGGAATGAAGCACGATGGTTTTTTACATTTTTCAGATATTGGAGACAGATGGAACACTCTTGATGCAATATTGAATGATGAAATTACTGCCAAGTTAGAAGTGGATGAAGATGACGAAGATGATGAACTTGTGGAAGAAAACAGTTCTTTTAATAAAAATAAAAAACCGAACAGAACTATTCCGAAACTTACAAAAGGGCAAAAAATACTTGTTCAGATAATAAAGGAACCGGTTAAGGATAAAGGTGTTCGCGTAACGTCATCCGTTTCAATTGCAGGTAGGTTTTGTGTGGTGCTTCCGCTTGATAGCAAAGTTGGAATATCAAAAAAAATATCCGATTATCGCGAACGAAGAAGATTGAAAAGAATTGCACGGAGCATTATTCCTAAACACTTCGGCTTAATTATTAGAACTGCTGCCAAAAATCAGAGTGAAGATGCTCTAATTAGCGACTTAAAATTTTTAATGAAGTATTGGGAACAGATTAAGAATAATGTTAAAGCCAAAACCCCTCCCTCTTTGGTTTATAGCGATTTAAGTACAACTTCGAGTGTGATACGCGATTTGTTTACTCCTGACGTAAAAAAAATATTCATAGATTCGAAAAAATTGTATCGCGAATTAAACGAGTACGTTCAAGTTCGTCAACCTGAATTTTCTAATCGCGTTGAATACTACAGCAGCAAGCAGCCTATTTTTGACGCTTTCAAGATAGAACAGCAGATTAAAGAAATGATGGGCAGAAAAGTAATGATGCCAAGTGGCGGCTATATTTATATAGATCATACCGAGGCAATGACTGTAATAGACGTAAATAGCGGTAAGTATGCTGCTAAAAAAGAACAGGAATTAAATTCATTAAAAACCGATTTGGAAGCAGCAAGGGAAATTGCTCGTCAGTTAAGACTGAGAGATATTGGTGGGCTTTTCGTGGTTGATTTTATTGATCTTGAAGAGGATAAGAATCGCAAAAAAATTTATGATGAACTTAAAAAAGAATTCAGAAAAGACAGAGCAAAGGTTGCCATACTTCCAATGACTGATTTTGGAATTATTCAAATGACGCGGGAACGTGTTCGTGAAAATATTATGCAGTCGATGAATGAAGTCTGTCCGTATTGTGCCGGAACAGGAATGCTTACAAAAAAATCGAATTTAATTTTTGATATTGAAGAATGGATTAAAAGATTTAAGATACACAGTAAAGAAAATAGTATTGTGCTTAAAGTTCATCCTTCCCTTGCAAGAAAATTGGAAGAAAATAGATTTTCAACATTGTTGAAATTAAAATTCAAATATTTTATTAGAATTAAATTGGAAATAGACGAATCAATGAGTCCTTCAATTTATAAAATGTATTCTCGCAAAACCGGCGAAGATATAACAACAGACTTTTAAATTATAGATAAAGGAAAAATTATGAAATTTTTTATTGACACAGCAAATATTGATGAAATTAAAGAAGCCGCTTCTTTCGGAATGGTTGACGGAGTTACAACAAATCCTTCTCTTGTTGCAAAAGAAGGCAAAGATTTCAAACAGCTTTTAAACGAAATTGTTGAAGTTGTTGACGGACCAATCAGCGCGGAAGTTGTTTCTACAAATTACGAAGGAATGATGAAAGAGGCACGTGAATTAGCTGCAATTCATAAAAATATTGTTGTAAAAATTCCTTTAATTAAGGAAGGATTAAAAGCAGTAAAATCCTTAACGGAAGAGGGAATTAAAACAAATGTTACGCTTTGTTTTTCACCGACACAAGCACTAATGGCAGCAAAAGCCGGAGCAACTTACATTAGTCCTTTTGTCGGGCGTTTGGACGATATCAGCCACGACGGAATGCAGTTGATTGAACAAATAATTCAAATTTATGATAATTACGGATTTGAGACGGAGGTTTTGGTTGCAAGCGTTCGTCATCCCATGCACGTTGTGCAGGCTGCTTTAATGGGTGCTGATGTTGCTACAATTCCTTTTTCGGTTATAGATAAACTTTTTAATCATCCTTTAACAACAAAAGGATTGGATAAATTTTTAAGTGATTGGAAAAAATTAGAGGAAAGTAAATAAGATGAAAAAGACGAAGTTTTATGAAATTCATAAAAACCTTGGTGCAAAGTTAGTTGA
Source organism: uncultured Melioribacteraceae bacterium (assembly GCA_964639525.1). GTDB lineage: Bacteria > Bacteroidota > Ignavibacteria > Ignavibacteriales > Melioribacteraceae > CAZXDS01. Next base: position 19,884 of record CAZXDS010000017.1, read on the forward strand.
GTTTGCCGGATACGAAATGCCGGTGCAGTATTCTTCAATTATTGATGAGCATAATGCAGTTCGCAATTCCGTGGGTGTATTTGATGTTTCGCACATGGGGGAAGTGATTGTTAAAGGGGAAAAGGCTTTGGATTTTGTACAAAAAATCACGACTAATAATGCCGCAAATCTTGTTCCGGGTCGAATTCAATATTCTGCTATGTGTTACAAAGATGGCGGCATTGTTGATGATTTGCTCGTTTATAAAATGACAGATGAAGAGTATATGCTGGTTATAAACGCTTCTAATATAGATAAAGATTTTGCTTGGATGAATGAGAATAATGAATTCGGCGTAAGTTTGGATAATCAAAGTGATGATTTTTCCTTGCTCGCAGTTCAAGGACCAAACGCATTGAAAGTTGTTAGCAAAATATGTGATACATCACTCGACGATTTGGAATATTATCATTACTTAAAAGCAAAAATTGCCGGAATTGAAATGATAGTTTCACGAACAGGTTATACAGGCGAGTTAGGTTATGAACTTTATTTCAAAGGTTCCGTAGCGGAAGCTGAAACTGTTTGGAATGCTGTTTTTGAAAGCGGCAGGGAATTTGATATTAAACCGACCGGACTCGGAGCTCGTGATTCTTTACGTTTGGAAATGGGTTATTGTTTATACGGAAATGATATTGACAAAACCACAAATCCTTTGGAAGCGGGACTTGGCTGGATTACAAAAATGAAAAAAGGCAAGTTTAACGCCAGTGATGTTCTAACAAATGTAAAGTCCGAAGGATTAAAACGCAAACTTGTTCCTATTATTTCAGAGCATAAAGCATTTCCGCGCCACGGCTATGATTTAACTGTAAACGGTAAAGTAATTGGACACATAACAAGTGGAACTGTTAGTCCTGTCCTTGGTAAACCAATTGCTCTGGGATATGTGGATATTGAATTTGCAGCACCTGGAACAAGTATAAACTTTTTAATTCGCGGCAAAGAAATTCCTGCTGTGGTTACTAAATTACCTTTTGTTAAAAAATAGAAATTCCATTGCTGTAAATAATATTCTGTTTATTAGTTTAACTATTTTGAAATGACAAAATAGTAATTAAATAATTAAAATTTTGATGGATTAATTTAAAATGCGAATACACACTTTACTTTCGCCGTTAAATGTGGATGAATTATATTTTACGGACAAAACGGCTGTAGTGATTGATGTTTTAAGAACAACAACTGTGATAACGACTGCACTTTTAAACGGTGCCAAAGAAATAACTCCTGTAAACTCAATTGAGTTTGCAATGAAAATATCAGGTGGAGGACACGTTCTACTTGGTGGAGAAAGAAATACTAAAATGATTGAGGGCTTTAATCTTGGCAATTCACCAATAGAATATTCAAGTGAAAATGTTGAGGGTAAATCAATTATACATTTTACGACTAACGGTTCGGGTTCAATAGTTAGAACCAAATTTGCCGAAAATACATTTATTGGCTGTTTCAATAATTTACAGGGACTTGCTGAACATTTATTAAGTTTAAATAAAGATATAGAAATTCTCTGTTCAGGCTCGCACGGAATGTTTTGTCTTGAGGACACAGTTTGTGCCGGTAAGTTGATTAGAAAAATTCAAAAGTTGAACGGCAGCATTGAACTTTCGGATGCTTCAAAAGCGAGCCTTGAATTGAATGCTTCTTTCGGTAAAAATATTCATGAAATGCTTACTGAAAGTGAACATGGTAAAATGTTAATTGAAAATGGTTTTGAAGACGATATTCGATATTGTTCGGAACTTGATGTTACGGATTTAGTTCCGGTATTTCAATCAGGTGTAATTAAACCATTTGCAATTGAAGCTGATTAATATTTTTAATTTATGCTTGTGTTATTATTAAAAGTAGTTTAACCATTTTTTTGATTGTGGATTACGCTTCTTAAGAATGTTTGGGCATGGAATAAAAAAGGAAAAATAATTGTTCATAATTCAGATTTGATAATTTAGTTTATGGCGATAAAGAAAAAAAAATCGATAAAACCAACTGTAAAAAAAAAGGAAGCGTCTCCTTTTTTAATACCATTGGAAAAGAAGAAGAAAATTCTTGGTGTAACAATGATAGTTTTGGCATTGTTACTTTTTCTTTCTATTCTTTCTTATTCTCGTGTTGATGAAGCAAATCTCACCGGTTTTTTAGATATTTTCCGTGTGTTCTCTTCCGATGCCGATATTGTTAAAAAGATGGTAGAAATTCATAATTGGCTTGGAATTTTTGGAGCTTACACTTCTTATTTCTTCATCAATTCTACTCTCGGATATTTTTCGCTTGTATTTCCGGTAATGTTATTTATTTGGGGATACTCTGTTGTTCGTAATCAGACTTACAAATTGATTGTTTACGTCTCAAATTTCTTATTAGCACTTGCGGTTATACTTTCTTCTTTTTTTGGACTCTTGCGTTTTCAACTCGGTATTTTTACAGATGTAAATGAACTGTCGGGAAATGTAGGTGGTTTTTTCGGCACTGCAATCGGAAGGCTTCTCGGCGGACTCGGCGGCACTATATTTTTATCTGCACTTTTATTTTTATCTCTCTTTATAGTTTTTGATTTTACTTTCGGAGGCGTTTCCAATTTTGTAAAAAAAATGCTTGGAATGAACGGTGAAGATGGAATATCGGTAAATAAAGCGAAAGGGGAAAAGTCCGAAGGAAATCTTGATAAAATAAAAAACCTTCGAAAAAGAAAATCAAAGAAGTCTGTTGAACAAAATCCGAAACAGGAAAATCCATTGCTTGGCAATCAACCGGAAATTTTTTCAGATAAAGAAGATACACGCATTACAATTTTAAAACCCGATGGCGAAGGTATAATTGATTTAACAAATGAACCGTCGAAAAAAAAGAAAAATTCAAGTGCTAAGGAGAATACTAAACCGCAGAAAGAAAAACAAATTGATGATGATATTCTTCCGGAGATTGATGTTGTACACGAATCGGTTCTTCCTGAGCAGTGGGAAGAAGAAATAAATTTCGAACCGCCAACAATTGAGCTGCTTTCAAAACCGAGTGCTGAGGACATTAAAATTCCTGAGGATGAATTAAAGCATAACGCAGAGTTGCTGAAACAGAAGCTCCAATTATTTGATATTAAAATTGAAGATATTTCCGTTACTCCCGGTCCGGTTGTAACTCTTTACGAAATTGTTCCGTCTCCAGGTGTAAAAATCAGTAGAATTGTAAGTTTGGAAAACGATATTGCTCTTGCATTGGCAGCTCGCGGAATTAGAATTATTGCGCCTATTCCGGGCAAAAGTGCAATTGGTGTTGAAATACCGAATGCCAAGCCGGCTCTTGTCAGTGCTTATTCGGTTCTTGCAAAAATTAGTTTGTCCAAAGCTGAACTTCCGCTTGCACTCGGTAAAACTATTTCCGGTGATATTTACATTACCGATTTGGCTACTATGCCGCATTTGCTGATTGCAGGATCTACAGGCTCCGGCAAAAGTGTCGGGATAAATATGATTATTACCAGTCTTCTTTTCGCAAAACATCCGTCGGAAATAAAATTTGTGATAGTTGATCCTAAAAAAATCGAACTTTCATTTTACCGAAAATTGAACAAACATTATCTTGCTATTTCTCCCGATCTTGATGAAGAAATAATCACCATGCCGCAGAATGCTTTACTTGCCTTAAAAGCTGTTGAATACGAAATGGATAAGCGTTATGATAAACTTGCAAAAGTTGGTGTTCGTAATATTGTGGATTACAATAAGAAAATTAAAAATCCCAAAACCAAGCCGATGGATACCGATAAAATGAAGCATTATAAAATGCCTTATATTATAACTGTTATTGATGAGTTAGCGGATTTAATGATGACATCAGGCAAGGAAGTTGAAGAGCCGATTACACGAATTGCACAACTTGCACGAGCTGTGGGCATTCATTTAATTGTTGCTACGCAGCGTCCATCTGTAAATGTAATAACCGGAACAATAAAAGCAAACTTCGGTGCCCGCATTGCATATCAGGCTGCTTCGAGAATTGATTCGCGTACAATACTTGATATGAAAGGAGCAGAACAATTACTTGGACGAGGCGATATGTTGTTTCTTCCGGGAGGAATGCCGAAACCTGTAAGAATTCAGAATGCGTTTATTTCAACCGAAGAAGTTGAGAAGATAACCAATTTTATTTATGTGCAGGAAGGTTATTCCAAAAGATTTTTTCTGCCGTCAATGTTTGAAAAGAAATCGAGAGGCAGCGGAAGCCTTCTTGCCGATGTTGATCCGATGTTCAATGAAGCAGCGGAAGTTATTGTACGACACCAGCAAGGTTCTGTTTCATTGCTTCAAAGAAGATTAAAACTTGGTTACGCAAGGGCTGCAAGAATTGTTGATCAACTTGAGGAAGCCGGAGTTGTCGGTCCTTCAATGGGAAGCAAAGCAAGAGACGTTCTTGTTGAAAATGAAGATCAGCTTGATGCAATTTTGAGGTCATTGTAATGAAAATTAGAATTGTGTGGTTTTTAATTTTTCTGTTTCTTTCCCAATTTGTGCTAAATGCACAGACTGCAAATGAGTTATTAATAAAACTTCAAAATAAATTTGATAAAGTTGAAGATTTTACAGCCGATTATTCCGGATTTGTTAAATCAAAAAAAGGTAATATTTATCGATTTGACGGAGAAGTTTTTTATAAGAAATCAAAAAAAATAAAAATTATAACAAAGCGAAGAGTGATTGTTTCTGACGGAATTTCACTTTGGACTTATGATAAAAAACTTAAAAGAGTTGTTATTTCTGATCCAAACGATAACCCCAATCCAATTTCAATAGAAACTTATCTTTACGATTATTCTAAACTCTGCAATGTTGAAAAATTAGAAAGCTCAATATCAGGAATGTTGGGAATTAGATTAGTTCCTCATTCAAAGAAGATTAAGTTCAAGTATGCAAACATTTGGTTTTCCCGAAACTTTTTTATATCTAAAATTGAAATGGTAAATAGAAGCTCAACCTACACTGTTAGTCTTAACAAGATAAGATTAAACGTAAAACTTAAAAATTCCGCTTTTAAATATGAAATCACAAAAGGAGTAAAAGTAGTTGATCTCCGATAACCGCAACAAATACAAATTGAGAAAAATTTATGGCTATCTGCTGCCGTTAATTCTAACAATCATTTTTCTCTATCTCGCATTTAACAAAGTTGATTTTATGGATTTACTCGATAAACTTTCGGGCGTTTCTATAAAATGGATGCTTGTTTTCATTTCATTCTTCTTACTTTCGCATCTTGCCCGTGCTATAAGATGGAAATACATTATTAACTCAGTTAAACCCGATGTTTCGCTTCTGAATTCATTTGGTGCTGTTATGATAGGTTATGGAATCAATTGTGCGGTGCCGCGATTGGGCGAAGTTTACCGCTCGATGTTTCTCGGTAAGTGGGAAGATATTTCACGTTCAAGTTTACTTGGTACTGTTGTGGTTGAAAGAGTTATTGACATTTTAGCTCTTGCATTTTCGGTGCTTATTGCAGTATTGATTTTCCCGGGTGATCTATACAGCAAAATTGCTTGGTTAAAACCGACTGTTTATGCCATTTTTATTATTATGAGTTTTGCAATAATTGTATTGATTTTAACAGTCCGTTTCAAAGAAAAATTCTACAATATTATTCTAAATTTTGTTGGCAAATTTTCACCAAGCATGGCAAAAAAAATGGCAGGCATCTTTGCGACTTTTGCAACCGGTTTTGCAAGTTTGAAAGGGACAAAAAATATTTTAATGACAATATTTTACACTTTTGTTATTATGTTTATTTACGGGTACAATGCGTATATAGGATTTTATATGCTTGGAATGGAAAATATTTTACCTGTTTCAGTTAGTATGGGGTGGATTGTGATGACGATAAGTGCATTCGGAATTGTTATTCCAACGCCGGGTGGAACCGGGACTTATCATTTTATTGCCATAGCCGTTCTGACAGGAATTTTTGGTTTTGGCGAAGATATTAGTGCGGCTTATGCATTTTTAACTCACATAATCGCTTATATATTATTTATTGTGATTATGTTCATTTCCTTTTATGTGGTAAATAATATTCGGAGCAGAAAGGGATTTCCAAAAGAAACTTTTTTAAGCGTGTTTAAAAATAGAGAAGTCGATAAAGGTTAGCTTGCTAACGAGTTTCAGGTTAGCAGGTTACTTATAGTATTACCGGTTAAATTTTTGTTTTTCTTGTCAAGAAAATTAAAATAATAAAGTTTAACAAAATACTGACAAAGTTAGAACTTAGAAATTAGTGAAATGAATATTCGAAAAATCTCTTCTAAATTCTAAGTCCCAAATTGCACTTTAGTGCGTTAGGCTTTTAAAAAGGAATTTTAATATGAAGAAAATAGTTTTACTACTGTTTGTGTTATCATTTTCGCAAGTGTTTGCACAGATTAAATTTTCCGGCGGAATGGGCGTTAATTATGCTGCAAATTCTTCTATTAAAGATTATATCAATAGTAATTTTAATTTCGGCAACAGTGAATTAAAAACATTTTCCGCTCAAATTGAATTTTACGGTGAAGGCGTATATGCTCTTTCAAAACATTATGAAGTAGGTGTTGATTACGGAATGTCCATTTATTCATTTAGTAATGTTTTAAGTTTCAACTATAATCTTTCATACACTGTTCATAAACCATCAATTGTAGCTTATTATGTTATCCCCGGAAAAGGTTATGAATTTAGGCTCGGTGGGGGCGTGGGTTTGAGATTTGTGAGTTTGGAAGAGAAAATATTTACAACAATAAATTATTCAGGAACAGGATTTGGTTTTCTTGCTCGCGCAGAAGGGCATACTTCACTTGGCGGTAACCTTTATGCAATGATTGCTGGGGATATTCGTTACGATATTGTCAGTGATGTAAAGAACGGCAATGTTTCTCTTAGTGGAAATCAAGGAACAAAAGTAAATATTAATACTTTTTCAATCGGAATTAAATTAGGACTTTCATATTTCTTTTAAGGATAAACAACAATGAGCATTATTGAAGCAATTTTTCTCGGTGTAATTCAGGGAGCAACTGAATTTTTACCGATAAGCAGTACCGGGCATTTAACCATTGCCGGAAAATTTATGCATTTAATTTCGGCAGCAAATCCTGAACATTGGACGGCATTTATTGCAGTAATTCAACTTGGAACATTGTTAGCGGTTTTAATTTATTTTAGAAATGATCTTTGGCATATAGTTATAGATTTTCTAAAAGAAAATATTTTGGAGCGAAAGGGTTTTTCCAAACAGAACGAAAATTCAAGAATGGGCTGGTACATTATTATCGGTTCTCTGCCTGTTGCAATAATCGGACTTGGTTTTAAAGATTTGATTGAAGGAGCGTTCACAAAAAATCTTTACATAATTGCAGGCGGATTAATCTTTTTTGGCATACTGCTCGGACTTTCGGAAAAACTCGGTAAATTCAAAAAAGATATTCATCAAGTAAAATGGTATGACGCACTGATTGTCGGTTTTGCACAATCATTTGCTTTAATTCCCGGTTCTTCACGTTCAGGCACAACAATTACAGCCGGATTATTTCTTGGTTTTGAAAGAGAAACTGCAGCAAGATTTTCGTTTCTGTTGAGTATTCCGGCAGTATTCGGCAGCGGACTTTTAGAATTTTATCAGTCGCTCAAATTTATTGATTCAACGGGATTAATGGCAATGTTAATTGCAACAATTGCATCGGCTGTAAGCGGTTACATTGCCATAGATTTTCTGTTAAAATACTTGAAGAAAAACAGCACGTTTATTTTTGTGTTTTACAGAATTGCTGTTGGAATTTTGATTTATATTATGATAGCATACAATATAATTACGCCGTAACGCACTAAAGGCAATTGAGAATTGAGAATTTTTAATCCGGCTCTTGACGGATGGATAATTGAAAATTCAAAAAAGCATTTTAGCAAACTGTTTTTAATGTATAGTTATTGGAGAAAAAATGTTGAAAATATTTAAAATACAAAGTTTAATTATTCTATTTTTATTAATAATAACGGGATGTTCCCTCAAAAAAGGAGATGTTGTGAAAGAGCAAATGAAAATATCGGACAATCAAATACTTGTATCAGTAATGAAAACAAATATGGGCGACATTACTTTACAATTGTTTCCCAAAGAAACACCAAAAACAGTAGAAAATTTTATCGGACTCGCTTTTCAGAATTACTACGACGGAGTAACTTTTCATCGTGTAATTAAAAATTTTATGATTCAAGGTGGCGATCCAACCGGTTCAGGTTCAGGTGGAAACAGTTATTTCGGGCACGACTTTGAAGACGAATTTAACGATAGTTTAAAATTTGATACGCCAGGCGTTTTGGCAATGGCAAATCGCGGACCAAGTACCAATTCAAGTCAATTTTTTATTACTACTGTGCCAACCGGATGGTTAAACGGCAAACATACAATATTTGGAAAAGTTATTGACGGAATGGATATTGTAAATGAAATCAGTAATGTTCCTGCTTCAAAACCGTTTGATAAACCGGTTAACGATGTAATTATTGAGGGTGTTTCATTCGAAAAAAGAGATAAATAAAGAAAACAATTGCTTAATTGTTAAAGTTGTCCGTCATTCCGATATATTTTTGCACAGCATTCTGTGAATAATCGGAATCTATTCATTTTAACGAATTAATTAACTGTATTATCTGGTGAAGGTTAATGAAATTATTTAAAGTTTAAATAAAGAAGAGCGGCAAAATAAAAAAATGGGAAAAAAGCAGACTGAATATTTTTCGTCTCGCTGGGGATTGATTTTATCTAACGAGGACTGTCCTTTGCCTTTTGATGCAGCTTTTTTAATATTTTTACTTATTAACTCTAATTTACGGTTAATTTCTTTTTCACGGTTAGATGTTTCTTTCTTTATGTGTTTTTTAATCTCACTAAGTTTGTTACGTCTGATGATTAGGTCAATAATCACAGCATCGTCAACATTATCCATAGGTGCCAATTTGCTTTCGCTGCATGCTGATTTTGAAAACAACACTTTATTTGTCATATATAGTATTTGTGCCCTGTCTTTGGCGCCGCCGATGTCTTCACCGTGTCTTCGCAATATCCGCATTTCAGCCTGTCTATACCGGAAAGTAAAAATTTGTTTTTCTTTGTCAAAGGGGCGGATTTCTTTATGATTTTAATATCAAGTATCCTTTGCATAAACGATTCCGAAATTATCGATGGCCAATCGCCCTTGTTACCGTGTTTGTCATATCCGGCAAGGAATTTTAATCTGTTTGGGGCAAAACTGTAAGCAGTGTTGCTATAGCTCCAAACATTGCCGTTCCTGGTTGTTATCCCTTGCGCATTTAAGTGCAGGGCAATATCCCTTACTGAGTAACCTTTTAATAAAGGCTCAGTAACCGATGCTTGTGGAGAATAATCCAATGAATATTTGAAACTTTTTGGTACTCTAGTGCTATTAAAATCTTTCAAAAGCAAATAAATGGGGTAATTTGCTTTGAAATCTGTACTATAATTAGTCGCATAAACATCCATCCTTGAAATTATACCGCCTATATTGTTATTGGAGTAATCTTCTAATTTTTTAACAGGGATGCGGGCTATACCATCGCTATCCGTTTTTATTGTAAGGGATAAGGCGGGGAAACATAACCCCTTGTCCCTGTAAAATATTGTATCTATCGCGATGCTTGAGTCAACCGGCATACTGGCAATCGAATAAGAAATTCTCTTATTGCTTCTAAAAATCTTCTCGGTTAATTTAAATAAAGCGACTCTTATCAAACCAATCCCGCCGGCAAAAAAAATAGCGGCAGTATTCCTTTTTTCTTGAGTGGAGCGAGGTGAAGTTGCCCCAAGTACTACGCAACAGCCCCCAACAGTAGAGAGGACGTCACATCAGTTGAATTATAGTCGTATTCATTTTTGAAAGTTTCTTCTAAACTATTAATATTTGTTTTTATGGTGCGCGTAGTTTTGACCACATACGGTTTGATGGAAATCAGGCTTTCGGCAATATTTTTTTATCAGACACTAATAAATAAAATCAAATATTTTCATCGCTTGCTCTTCTCCCTTTTTTGAATCCAATATAATTGTTTTGGGTATAACATACGATAGTCATATTGTTTAATTTAATTGTTAATGAGAATGATTATTTCTTTTATTTAAAATGTTATAAAAGTTATTCCGTTTCAAAGGTTTTGGTAAAATACTCTAAGTAAAACGTTGCAATAATCACGATTATTGCATAATTTAAAATTAAATTATTAATCAATTGGCAAAATCTGTGACACAGGGCAGCACAACACTGATTAAAAAGAACACCTCGAAATTACTGCAAGCAATTCACGACAGAAAGACAACGGCCAACTACAGCAATAAAATAAATGAAGCATACACAAAATGGATAAAAGAGTTTATTAT